>JAGXBG010000054.1 GCA_018971215.1 Alphaproteobacteria bacterium | reverse complement strand
GGCAGCTATCTATTCTCCGGTCCGACCGGCGTCGGCAAGACCGAGGTCGCGCGGCAGTTGGCGCGCACCCTCGGCATCGAGCTCAAGCGCTTCGACATGTCGGAATACATGGAGCGGCACACCGTGTCGCGCCTGATCGGCGCGCCGCCGGGCTATGTCGGCTTCGACCAGGGCGGCCTGCTGACCGACGCGGTCGACCAGCATCCGCATTGCGTCCTGCTGCTCGACGAGATCGAGAAGGCGCATCCCGACCTGTTCAACATCCTGTTGCAGGTGATGGATTACGGCAAGCTGACCGACCACAACGGCAAGAACGTCGATTTCCGCAACGTCATCCTCATCATGACGACCAATGCAGGCGCGTCCGACCTGGCGAAACCGGCGATCGGCTTCGGCAGCGACGTGCGCACCGGCGACGACGAGGAAGCGATCAACCGGATGTTCACGCCGGAGTTCCGCAACCGGCTCGACGCGGTGATCTCGTTCGCGGCGCTGACGCCCGAGACGGTCGGCCGCGTCGTCGACAAGTTCATCCTCCAGCTCGAGGAACAGCTCGCCGACCGCAACGTCACCATCGAGCTCGACGAGGCGGCGCGGAAATGGCTCGCCGAGAAGGGCTACGACCGGCTTTACGGCGCGCGGCCCTTGGCCCGCGTCATCCAGGAGCACGTCAAGAAGCCGCTTGCCGAGGAACTGCTGTTCGGCAAGCTCGCCAAAGGTGGCGTGGTGCAGGTGCGACGCGATGGCGACAAGCTCGCCTTCGCCTATATCGAGGCGCCGCCGAAGCTGCCGAGCAAGGATTCCGGCGAGCAGCCGGAGCAGGAGCTCGTCGACCAGTAAGCGAAAAGGCCGCCGGGAGGCGGCCTTTCTCGTTTCGGCCTATATCGCCGCGCCGGCGAGCCGCCACATGTAGAGCGCGAGCAGCGACCGATAGGGCACGAACTGCGCGGCGACGCGTTCCGGCTTGCGCCGCCGCGCGAAGCGTTTGACGCCGCGGACAACGGCCAAGTCGCCTTGGGGCCAGACGTCGAGGTCGCGGCAATAGAAAATCGCCAGCATGTCGCACGTCCATTGGCCGATGCCCCAGATCTCGGTCAGCCGTGCCGAGCGCGCTGCGTGATCGAGCGCGCGGATTTCGGCGCTGTCGAGCAAGCCCGCCGCGTGCGCCGCGCCGATATGGCACAGCGCCTTGATCTTGTTGCGCGACAGGCCGCATTGCTTGAGCGCGGCTTCGTTCGTGGTGCACAGGAATTCGGCCAGCTGCTCGCCGGCAGCGGCTTCAACCCGCGCCCAGATGCTGCGTGCCGCAGCGGCCGAAACCTGCTGGCCGGTCACGGCGCGCGCGAGGAAGGCGGCGACGCCGTTGTCCGGCCGCGCGGGAAACCAGATTGGCGCGGCGGCGATGTGCGCCTGCAGCTCCGGCGACACGCTGCCGGCCATCGCGATCAGCCGGCGATGCAGTTCAGGGTCCATGGCCTTCGCGGCGGAACGGCGACAGGCCCTGTTCCATCTCGTCCATCTCGTTTTCGACCATCACCGCCTCGCGCCGGAGAAAATCCGCCACCGCGCGGCGGAAACCGGGGTCGCGGATCCAATGCGCGCTGTAGGTCGGCTGCGGCAAATATCCGCGCTGGATCTTGTGCGGGCCCTGCGCGCCGGCCTCGACGCGTTTCAGCCCGCGCGCGATGGCGAATTCGACGGCGCGATAATAACACGCCTCGAAATGCAGGAACGGGAAGTCGCCGATGCAGCCCCAATTGCGACCATAGAGGGTGTCGGGCCCGATCAGGTTGAGCGCGCCGGCGACGTAACGTCCATCGTTCTTTGCCATCACCAGCAGAACGCGGTCGGCCATGCGTTCGCCCAACAGGTCGAAGAATTCGCGCGTCAAATAGGGCGAGCCCCATTTCCGGTCCGACGTCGACGTGTAAAAGCGGAAAAACGCGTCCCAATGGCGCGGCTTCAAGTCGCCGCCGGACAGCAGCTCGATTTCGACGGCGGCGTTGGCGTCGCGCCGCTCGCGCTTGATCTGCTTGCGCTTGCGCGCGTTGAGCGCACTGAGGAAATCGTCGAAGCTGCGATAGTTCTGGTTCTCCCAATGGAATTGGCGGCCGATGCGCCGCAGAAACCCCGCTTCAACGAGCGCGTCGCATTCGACGGCAGTCGGGAAGGTGACGTGAAGCGACGACATCTCGGTCCGCTTCGCCACTTCGAGCAAGCCGGCGATCAGCAGGCGCATCGCGTCTCCGCCGGATTCCGGCCGCAGGAGCAAGCGCGGTCCCGGCACCGGCGTGAACGGCACCGCGACCTGCAATTTGGGGTAATAGCGGCCGCCGGCGCGCTCATAGGCTTCGGCCCAACCGTGGTCAAATACGTATTCGCCGTAGGAATGGCTTTTGACATAGAGCGGCGCGGCGCCGACCAATCGGCCGTCGCCATCTTCGAGCAGCAGGTGCTGCGGCAGCCAGCCAGTTTCGGCCGTGGCCGAGCCTGATTCCTCGAGCGCCTGCAAAAAGGCGTGCACGACGAACGGGTGATCGCCGGCGCATGCGTCCCAGGCGGCGGCCGGCACCTTCGCCAGGCGATCGACCACGCGCAGCGTCAGCCGATCGGCACCGTCCATCAACTGACCTCGAATACCGCGTCGATCTCGACGGCGACACCGCCGGGCAACGACGCCACGCCCACCGCGACGCGCGAATGGCGTCCGACGTCGCCCAGTACCTCGACGAACAGGTCGGAGCAGCCGTTGATCACCTGCGGCTGCTGCACGAAATCCGGCGCGCTGTTGACGAAGCCGTTGATCCGCACGCAACGCCGGACGTGGTCAAGGTCTCCGATCGCGGCGCGCGCCTGTGTCAGAAGGTTGAGGCCGCACAGTCGCGCCGCGCTTTGCCCGTCTTCAAGCGAGATGCCGGCACCGAGCTTGCCGAGGAACCGTCGCTCGCCGTTCCACTGGCAGACTTGGCCGGAGATAAACAACAGGTCGCCGGCGCGCACGTAAGGCACGTAATTGGCAAGCGGCGCCGCCGCGTCGGGCAGCTCCAATTTTAGCTGTTTCAGCCGCGCTTCGATTCGTCCCACCATGTTCGCTCCCGCGTCCGGTTTCGCGCATTATCGGCTGGACGGCGCGATTTGCCCAGAAGCCGGCCCAAAAAAAGCCGGCCATCGGGGAGCGATGGCCGGCAGTCAACTGCGCGTGGCTCCTCGCCACGATGGTCGGCGAGGGCACAGGGTAATAGGGCGGCGGCCGGAAAATATCCCCGTGCGCGGCGGCGAATTCTTGCCTAGCCGAGCCGGGTTTTGCCGGTGGCGTCGGACAGGCTGGCTTTGACCTCGGCGGGCACCGGTTCGGGCTTGATGCTGCCGTCGGCACGCCGGCAGGCCCAGATGCGCTTCTCGAAGCCTTCGACTGCCGCCTTGCCCGCCTTCAGGACCCGATGCTGGACGGTAAAGCTGGTGCGGCCCCACTCGCCGATCTGGCTTTCGATTGTCACCGCATCGTCGAAATGGCATGGGTGCAGGAACCTGGCGCCGCATTCGACCAGCGGAAAGCCGACGATGCCGTATTTGGCGCGGATCGCCAACGCCGAAAGGCCGGTGCGCTCGAACAACTGGCCGGTCGAGGTGTCGAAGATGATCAGATATTGCGGATAGAAGACGATCCCGGCGGGGTCGCATTGCGCCCATTCGATGCGCAGATCGCGGCGATTGACGAGCATCGCGGTGTCTCGAAAAAGAAGGGGGCGCGGCGCGAACCGCGCCCCCCAATTTCTGCCTCAGTCGCGGTGCCGGCCGGGAGGCTGTAGCCGGAAGACCGCGTTGCGATCAACTACAGCCGCTGGTGCTGCCGCAGGTCTCGCATTTGAGGCAGGTCCCGTTGCGGACCAGGGTGAAGTTGCCGCATTCGCCGCAACTGTCGCCCTCGTAACCCTTCATACGCGCCGCCTTGATCTGTTCGATGCGGACATCCATCGTCTTAACCGGCTCGATTTCCACCGCGACATCGTGGCCGACCGCGACGTTGCCGCCGGCGCGCGCCACCACGGTCGGCTGCGCCGCCGCGGCCTGCACGCCCTGGCCGCCGTGCACCACGGTCAGCTTCTTGCGGATGAAGCCGGTCGACGCGACTTTCTGCACCACCGCCGCCACGTCCGACTTGCCGCCGTCGCCCGGCAGGTTCGATTCCGCCGAGCCCTTGCCGACGGTGTCGGGTAGAACGTCCGCCGGCTGCACGTGTGCCAGGTCGTTGCGGCCGAGATACGAGATCGCCAGCTCGCGGAAGATGTAGTCGATCAGCGACGTCGCCATCTTGATGGTGTCGTTGCCCTCGACGATGCCGGCCGGCTCGAAGCGGACGAAGGTGAACGCCTCAACGAACTCTTCTAAGGGCACGCCGTATTGCAGGCCGATCGAGATCGCGATGGCGAAGTTGTTCATCAGCGAGCGGAAGGCCGAACCTTCCTTGTGCATGTCGATGAACACTTCGGCGAGCTTGCCGTCCTCGTATTCGCCGGTGCGCAGATAGACCTTGTGGCCGCCGACGATGGCTTTCTGGGTGTAGCCCTTGCGCCGCTGCGGCAGGCGCCGACGCTCGCTCTTCTGCGCGAAGCGCTCGATCACGCGTTCGACGATGCGCTCGGCGACGACCGGCACGCGCTCCGTCGGCGTCTTTTCGATCAGCTCGGCGACGGCATCTTCGTCCGTGTCGTCGTCGATCAGCGCCGATTGCAACGGCTGCGACAGTTTCGAGCCGTCGCGGTAGAGCGCATTGGCCTTGAGGCCGAGCTTCCAGGACAGCATGTACGCGTCCTTGCACTGCTCGACCGTCGCCAGGTTCGGCATGTTGATCGTTTTCGAAATCGCGCCGGAGATGAACGGCTGCGCCGCCGCCATCATGCGGATGTGGCTGTCGACCGACAGCGAGCGTTTGCCGATGCGGCCGCACGGATTGGCGCAATCGAACACCGGCAGATGCTCGGGCTTAAGGCCTGGCGCGCCTTCGAGCGTCATGGCGCCGCAGCAATAGGTGTTCGCCTGTTCGATTTCAGCCTTGCTGAATCCCAAGGCCGCCAGCATGTCGAACGACACGTCGTTCAGCTGCGCGTCGGTGAAGCCGAATGCTGCGCGGCAGACTTCCTCGCCCAGCGTCCACTTATTGAAGGCGAACTTGATGTCGAATGCGGTCGCCAGTTGGCTTTCCAGCGCCTCAAGCGCGTTTTCGGTGAAGCCCTTGGTCTTGAGCGCGGCGTGGTTGAGCGCCGGCGCGTCCTTGAGTGTGCCGTGACCGACGGCATAGCCGATGATCGTCTCGATCTCCGGCGCGCTATAGCCGAGCTTGGCGAGCGCCTCGGGCACGACGCGGTTGATGATGCGGAAATAGCCGCCGCCGGCCAATTTCTTGAACTTGACCAAGGCAAAGTCCGGCTCGATGCCGGTGGTATCACAGTCCATCACCAGGCCGATCGTGCCGGTGGGTGCGATCACCGTCGTCTGCGCGTTGCGGAAGCCGTGCAACTCGCCGAGCTGCAACGCGTGGTCCCACGCCTGGCGCGCCGCCTGGACGAGGTTGCGGTCCTGGCAATTGACCGCGTCGAGCGGCACGGGCGTAACCGACAGGGTCTCGTAGCCGTCGCGTTCGCCATGGGCCGCGCGGCGATGGTTGCGGATGACCCGCAGCATCGCCTGGCGGTTCTTGGCGTAACCGGGGAAGGGGCCAAGCTCGCCGGCCATCTCTGCCGACGTCGCGTACGCGACGCCAGTCATTACCGCGCTGATCGCGGCGCACAGCGCGCGGCCTTCGTCGCTATCGTAGGACAGGCCGGACGCCATCAGCAGGCCGCCGATATTGGCGTAGCCGAGGCCGAGGGTGCGGAACTCGTAGCTGAGCCTGGCGATCTCGCGCGACGGGAATTGCGCCATTAGCACCGAGATCTCGAGCGCCACGGTCCACAACCGGACTGCGTGCTCGAAGGCCGGCGTGTCGAACGCACCGTCCTCGCGGCGGAACGCCATCAAATTGAGCGACGCCAGGTTGCACGCCGTGTCGTCAAGGAACATGTATTCCGAGCACGGATTGGACGCATTGATGCGGCCGGATTCCGGGCAAGTGTGCCACTCGTTGATCGTCGTGTCGTATTGCAGGCCTGGATCGGCGCTGGCCCAGGCGGCGTGGGCGATCTTGTCCCACAATTCGCGCGCGTCGATCGATTTGTGGAGCTTGCCGTCGGTGCGGCGGATCAACTCCCACTTGCCGCCCTTGAGCACGCGGTCAAGGAAGTCGTTGGTGACGCGCACCGAATTGTTGGAATTCTGACCGGCGACGGTGAGATAGGCCTCGCTGTCCCAATCGGTGTCGTAAGTGCGGAAATCGATCGTCTCGAAGCCTTGTTGCGCGAATTGGATGACGCGTTGGACATAATTCTCCGGGATCATCGCCTTGCGCGCGGCCTTGATCTCGCGCCGCAGCGTCAGATTGCGGTTCGGATCGAAGCGCGCGTCGCTGAGCGCCTGGGCCGCCGGTCCGTGGCACGCCGCCATGATGAGGTTGAGATGCCTCTGCGCCAGCTTGGAGCCAGCGACGAGGGCGGCGACCTTCTGTTCCTCGATCACCTTCCAATCGATGTAGGCCTCGATGTCGGGATGGTCGATGTCGACCGTCACCATCTTGGCGGCGCGGCGCGTGGTGCCGCCGGATTTGATCGCGCCGGCGGCGCGGTCGCCGATCTTGAGGAAGCTCATCAGGCCGGACGAGCGGCCGCCGCCCGACAGGCGTTCGCCGTCGCCGCGCAGCTTGGAGAAATTCGAGCCGGTGCCCGAGCCGTATTTGAACAGCCGCGCCTCGCGCACCCACAGGTCCATGATCCCGCCTTCGTTGACGAGATCGTCGGCGACCGACTGGATGAAACAGGCGTGCGGCTGCGGCTGCTCGTAGGCGCTTTTCGACGCGGTCAGTTCGCCGGTCTTGTAGTCGACGTAGTAATGGCCTTGCGCCGGTCCGTCGATGCCGTAGGCCCAGTGCAATCCGGTGTTGAACCATTGCGGCGAATTGGGCGCCGACATCTGGCGGCACAGCATGAAGCACATCTCGTCGTAGTAGGCGCGGGCGTCGGCCTCGCTGTCGAAATAGCCGCCCTTCCAGCCCCAATAGGTCCAGGTGCCCGCCAGGCGATGGAACACTTGCTTGGCGCTGCGTTCACCGTCGCTGCGCTCGGCGCTCGGCACCTTCTCGAGCGCCTTGGTGTCGGGCGCCATGCGCCACAGCCACGCCGGAACGTCGTGTTCCTCGACCGCCTTCAAGCGGCTCGGCACGCCAGCCTTGCGGAAATACTTTTGCGCCAGGATGTCGCAAGCGACCTGACTCCAATCCGCGGGCACTTCGATGTCGGGCAAATAAAAAACCCGCGACCCGTCGGGGTTGCGGATTTCGCTGGTGGCTGACTTGAAGATGATCCCTTGGTAAGGGTCTTGGCCGGCCGCGGTGAATCGACGGTCGATACGCATATGCTAAATCCCCCCGACGCCAAACTGACATTTCCCCTGCGTCGCGCCACACAACATGTTGTGTAACTGCAAACGCAGAATCAAAATGTTGGCAGAAGGCTCCCACCCGTTCAACTACATTTTGTGCCGCGCGCGTTTATGCCGCAAAATCTAGTAGGAGCAATGGCTTATCCACAGGCGAAAAATCCGCCCGCGGACCTTTCGTCGGCGATTTAGAAAAAAGTCTTTTACGAACGTATTTTAGAAGCCGTCTCTCAGACACGAAAAGAACGTTGCTCAGTTTCGGATCGGCGCTGCGATTTCGTGCGCTGGCGACGATTGCGCTGAGCGTGAGTGACCACAGGTTCAAACGCTTACGGCGTGAATTGTATCCGCACTCACGTAGGTGCTCGATGCACCCGCTCCATCGTCGACGGCAACGCGGCAGCGTTGTCGTCGCGTGCATGCGCTCGCGGCCCCGTGGCCTAGACGTATCAACAGTGCGGTGCCATAGTCGCGCGCGTTTCCGGCAGTTTTGCCGGACGTTGCGTATATGTTTCGGAACTGCGATGACCATCGGCACACGACTCTTCACTTGGCTCAAAGGCGAGCTCGTCGGCACCGACGCTTTCGGCAATCGTTACTATCGCGAGCGCGGTGGCCGGCCGCTGAAACGCGGTGGCGGGCGCGACAGCCGTGAACGCCGCTGGGTTATCTATCAGGGCGACGAGGACGCATCGCGCGTGCCGCCGGTTTGGCATGGCTGGCTACACCATACGATCGACCAATTGCCGGCCGACGCCGACAAGCCGCTTTATCCGTGGCAGAAGCCATATCAGCCGAACCTGACTGGGACGCCGGACGCCTATCGCCCGTCCGGTTCGATACTGAAGGGTGGGCCGCGCGCCCGCGCCACCGGCGATTACGAGCCCTGGACGCCCGAATGATGTTTCTGCAAGCTGCGAACCGATTCAGGCCGTTGCGATCAGCCGGCCTCAGCAGCCTGCAAGGAGCCGAACTGCCATGAACCGCAATGCCGTCGAAACCATCGTGGGTGCGGTCGTCCTGGTTGTCGCCGCCGTCTTCCTGTTCTTCGCCTATACGACGACACAGGTGAACGCCACCGGAGGCAATCAATACACCGCCCAGTTCGATCGCGTGGACGGTCTGCGCGACGGCAGCGATGTCAAGATCAGCGGCATCAAGGTCGGCACGGTCGAATCCCAGTCGCTCGATCCGAAGACATTCCTCGCCACCATCACGCTGAACATCGATCCGCGGATCAAGCTGCCGGACGATTCTGTAGCCGTGATCGCGTCGCCAGGGCTGCTCGGCGATAATTTCGTGTCGATCGAACCGGGCAACGACGACAAGGTGATTCCGCCGGGCGGCCGCATCGCGCACACCCAGGCGGCGATGAACCTCCAATCGCTCATCGGCCAGGCGATTTACGGCCAGAGCCAGAACAAGGGGCAGGGCGGCGCCGCGTCGCCGCAAGGCCAGCCGTCGACCCCGCCGAAGCCATGACCGCAGGCGACTCACGCGCGGCGGGGGTCGTTCCAGGCAAGCCCGAAGTCGAACAACGCTGGGATCCGGAGCGCTACCGCCGCAATGCCAGCTTCGTGCCGGAATTCGGCGCCGACGTCGTTGCGTTGCTCGCGCCGCGGCCGGGCGAGCGCATTCTCGATCTTGGCTGCGGCGACGGCGTGTTGACCGCGACGTTGGCCGCGCAGGCGTCGGTGGTCGGCGTCGACCAGAGCGCCGAGCAGGTCGCGGCGGCCGTGGCGCGCGGCCTCGACGCGCGCGTCGTCGACGGCGCGTATCTGCCCTTCGCGGCCGAGTTCGACGCGGTTTTCTCGAATGCCGCGCTGCATTGGATGCGCGCACCGGACGTGGTGATCGACGGCGTCTGGCGCGCGTTGAAGCCGGGCGGCCGTTTCGTCGCCGAATGCGGCGGCGCCGGCAACATCGCACAGGTTCTCACCGCGCTGCTCGCGACCTTGGCGCGCCGCGGCATCGACGGCCGATCGACGATCCCGTGGTATTTCCCGGCCGTCGAGGATTATCGTGCGCGGCTCGAAAGGCGCGGCTTCGCGGTGCAGACCATCACCTTGACGCCGCGACCGACGCTGCTGCCGGGCGCGCTTGGCGATTGGCTCGAGACCTTCGCGGAAAGCTTCCTCGCGCTGGTTCCGGCTGCCGACCGCCCAGCGATCAAGGCCGAGGTCGAAAACCGCGCGCGCTCGCATCTCTTCCGCGACGGAATCTGGACGGTCGATTATGTACGTTTGCGCTTTGCCGCGACGAAGCCCGGCGGCGCCAAGCGGAATAGCGAGGCCGCATGAGCAAGCTGACGCTGCCCACCTGGCTGACACCGGAGGGCGAACCGGTTTCGTGCCTCGACAAGATCAAGGTGCTGAACGAGAACCTCGCGGAAATCCAACAGCTCGCCCAGGACGCGCTGGAAGACGCGGTGCTGATGGGCTGCGACGAGGCGCAATTCCGTCGCGTCATGCGCGGGCTCGCCGAAAGCCTCGACAACCCTTATCGGAAAAAGACCAAACCGTGAGACAGGTGCTGTTCGCGTTGGCTGCGCTTGTGATTGCCAACCTGCCGGCGGGGGCGCAGCAAATTCAGCTCAAGCCGCCGAACCAAACCCAAAGTCAAGGCGCCGAGGCGCTGCACGCCGTTGCGGCGGTGCTGCAAGGTCTCGACAAGATCACGGCGCGCGTGTCGCGGTTCGACGCGCCGATCGATCAGCCGGTGCGTTTCGGCACGCTGGTCATCACCGTGCGCGCG
Source organism: Alphaproteobacteria bacterium (assembly GCA_018971215.1). Lineage (GTDB taxonomy): Bacteria > Pseudomonadota > Alphaproteobacteria > ATCC43930 > CGMCC-115725 > REEB95. The sequence goes on along the minus strand of JAGXBG010000054.1, from coordinate 4,569 downwards.
TGCGTCAAGCGGCCGCCAGAGGAGCCGCCCAATACCTCGGCGTTCCTCGAGATCGACGAAGTCCACACCGATGCCAACGCGGCCGCGACCAAGCTCGTCTTCAGCGGCTGGATGTTCGCTTCGTCGCCGGCGATTTCCGCGCTCGAAGATCCGGTCTACGACGTCAACGTGCTCGACTGCAAATTGACGACGACCGCCACGCCGTCGAGCCCGCCCGCGAAGTGAGTCTTGCGCTGTAGCGCCGTCGCCAGGCGCTGGTGGTAGTCGGCGCGGGGGATCTCGACCGCGCCGAAGCGTTTGAGGTGCGGCGTCACGAACTGCACATCGAGCAAGGTGTATCCGCCGCCCCGCAGCATGGCGACGAGATGCGCCAAAGCAACTTTACTGGCGTCGCGTTCGCGCGAGAACATGCTTTCGCCGAAGAAGGCGCCGCCGAGCGCGACGCCGTATAGGCCGCCGACGAGAACGTCGCCGCGCCAGCATTCGACGCTATGCGCGAAACCTTGGCGGTTGAGTGCGGTGTAAAGCGTCAGGATTTCCTGATTGATCCACGTCTTCGGTCGTTGCTCCGTCGATTCCGCGCAGCCGCGGATCGTGGCGGCGAAATTGCTATCGCAGCGCACTTTGAAATGGTTCGAGCGAACGGTGCGCGCGAGCCGCTTCGACAGATGGAATCTGTCCAGCGGCAGCACACCGCGCAGCTCGGGATCGACCCAGAACAGCTCCGGATCGTCCGCCGAATCCGCCATCGGAAAGATTCCGGCGGCGTAGGCGCGCAACAGCAGGTCGGCGTTCAACGCGGGCGTCATGCGGTCTCGAAGCGTGGAACGCGCCGGGCGCCGGATCAAGCCCGACCTTCGTTCGGCCCGGTGCTCAGGTCTTGCCGTTGAAGGTCCGCTCGAACCAACCGATGTCGTAGTCGCCGTTGAGGAAGGCTTCTGACGCCATCAGTTTCTGGTGCAACGGAATGGTCGTCTCGATGCCCGAGATCACAAACTCCTCCAACGCGCGTCGCAGCCGCATCAGGCATTCGTTGCGCGTGCTCCCGTGCACGACCAGCTTGGCGACGAGGCTGTCGTAATGCGGCGGCACGGTGTAGCCCTGATAGAGCGCGCTGTCGACGCGCACGCCCATGCCGCCGGGCGCATGGTAGCGCTGGATGACGCCGGGCGAGGGCGCGAACGTCTCGGGATTCTCGGCGTTGATGCGGCACTCGATCGCGTGGCCCGAGAATTTGATGTCGTCCTGGCGATAGCCGAGCGGCGCGCCGGCGGCAATACGGATCTGCTCGCGCACGACGTCGATGCCGGTGATCATTTCCGAGATCGGATGCTCGACCTGGAGCCGCGTGTTCATTTCGATGAAGAAGAATTCGCCGTCCTGGTAGAGGAATTCGAGCGTGCCGGCGCTCTTGTAACCGAGCTTGCGCATCGTCGCCGCCGCCAGGTCGTAGATCCGCTGCCGCTCCGCCATGTTGAGGCCGGGCGACGGCGTCTCTTCAAGCAGCTTCTGGTGTTTGCGTTGCAGCGAGCAGTCGCGGCCGCCGAGATGGACAACGCTGCCCTGGCCGTCGCCGAGGATCTGCACCTCGATATGGCGCGGCTTGGCGAGAAAGCGCTCGAGATAAAGCGCGCCGTTGCCGAAGAAGGTCTGCGCTTCGGCCTGCGCGACCGGAAATTGCAGCGCGAGCTCGGCCTTGTCGCGGGCGACCCGCATGCCGCGGCCGCCACCGCCGGCTGCGGCCTTGATCAGAATGGGAAAGTCGACGCGCTCGGCTTCTGCGCGCGCTTGGTCGAGATCGGTGACCGCCTGGCCGCCCGGAACCACCGGAATGCCGAGCTCCTGGGCGGTGCGCTTCGCCGCTACCTTGTCGCCCATCAAGCGAATGTGTTCGGGCGATGGGCCGATGAAAACCAAGTCGTGCTCGCCGACGATCTGCGCGAATTCGGCGTTCTCGGCGAGGAAGCCGAGTCCGGGGTGGATGGCGTCGGCGCCGGTGATCGCCGCCGCCGACAGGATCGCCGGGATATTCAAATAGCTCTCGCGTGCCGGCGGCGGGCCGATGCACACGCTTTCGTCGGCGAGGCGCACGTGCATGGCGTTGTTGTCGGCGGTCGAATGTACCGCGACCGTGCGAATGCCCATTTCGCGGCACGCCCGATGAATGCGCAGCGCGATTTCGCCGCGATTGGCGATCAATACTTTTTCGAACATGTCAGCTTATGCCCGTTGTCACGGCGCCCGACATCGCAACGCGCTTACTCCAGAACCATTAGGATCTGGCCGAATTCGACCGGCGTGCCGTCGGCGACCAGGATCTCCTTCACGTGGCCGCTGCGCGGCGCTTGGATCTGGTTCATCACTTTCATCGCTTCGATGACCAGCAGCGGCTGGCCCTCGCGCACGTGGTCGCCGACGTTGACGAAGCGGGCGGCACCGGGTTGCGGCGCCAGATACGCGGTGCCGACCATCGGCGCCTTGACCGCGCCGAGCGGTTCGGCCTCTGCGACCGGCGCGCCGGCCGGCGCCGAAGGCGGTGGCATCGACACGGTCACTGCCGGCACCGTCGGCGCGTTGCGTACCACGTGGATGCGGCGATCGCCCTGCGCGTATTCGATTTCGCTCAGGCCGGTCTCTTCGAGCAACGCGGCGAGCGCGCGCACGAGATCGCCATCCACCATCAAATCACTTTGTTTGGTCATCGAACCCCGGATCAGTCGTTATCGGCTTCGAGCAGTCGCGCCATCGCTTCGAGCGCGAGCAGGTAGCCCTGCGCGCCCAGACCGCAGATCACGCCGGTCGCGGCGCGGCTGACGAGCGAATCGTGGCGAAAGGCTTCGCGGCGATGGATGTTGGACAAGTGCACTTCTATGATCGGCAGCTCGGCCGCAAGCAGTGCGTCGAGGATCGCCACCGACGTCGTGGTGTAGCCGGCGGGATTGATGACGATGCCGTCGGCATTCTCGCGCGCTTCCTGGATCCACTCGACCAGCTGGCCTTCGGTATTGGTCTGCCGGAAATCGACCGTCAGGCCGAGCACCGAGCCGCGCTCCATGCACGCCTCTTCGATGTCGGCGAGCGTGTCGCGGCCGTAGGTTTCCGGCTCGCGCACGCCGAGCAGGTTCAGATTCGGACCGTTGAGGATCAAGATGGTCGCGCCGGCCACCGCGGTTGCCCCCGAAATGCCTTGTCGGAAAAAGGCTTATAGCACGGGATAGTGACGCGCAATCACCCGTTTCACCGATCTTAATTTTCGCTTCATAGGATCGCGGCGGCAGATCGGGAGACCGGGCGGAATGGTTTCGCCTTTGACGGCGGATGCAGGTTGGCACGGCGCCGAACGTGTTCGGAGCTGGCTGCGTCTCGCGCGTCGTTTTGCACCTTATATCGCGATCGTTGCCGCGGCCAGCGCGCTACTGGCGACGTCACCGCTTGGCGGCGACTTTGCGTGGAGCGATGCGCCGCGTCACGCGCTCAACGCCGCCTTCCTCAAGGATCTGATCCTCGCCCTGCCGCGCCATCCAGTGACATGGGCCGAGGCCTATTACCTGCACTATCCGTCGCTCTCGATCCTGTTCTATCCGCCGCTGTTCTACGTCTTCGAGGCGGCCGCTTTTGCTGTGCTCGGTGTCACCCAGTTCGCAGCGCAAGCGACGGTCGCGTTGTTCTATGCGCTTTTGGGCCTGGGTCTCTATCGTTTGACGCGGCTATGGGCATCGCGGCCTGCCGCACTCGGCGCCGCGCTGATGCTGATGGGCATGCCCGAACTGGCGCTGTGGGGTCGCCAGGTCATGCTCGACGTTCCGGCGATGGCCTGGCTGGTCTGGGGCGTCTATGCCTTCGCGCGTTTTTTGAAGTTCGATCGCGGCGGCGACCTGGCGCTCGCCGCCGTGCTGCTGCTCGCGGCGCTTTACACCAAGTACAACATCGCGTTCATCGCCGCGGTGCTGTTGCTGACTCTGGCGGTGTCGCGCGGCCGGTCGCTGCTGCGCGACCGACGGCTTTGATGGACCGCGGGGGCGGCGGCAATCGGTGCGCTGCCGGCGATCGGATTGCTGCTCATCTTCGGCACGGCGAATCTTCAGTCGGTCGCCAACCTCAGCGGCGAGCTGCCGCGTTGGAGCCTCGCGGCGTGGCTCTTTTATCCGGAACTGCTGCCGCAGATCGTCGGCTGGCCGGTGCTCGGCCTGGCGATTGCCGGGCTCGTCCTGCTTGTCGCTCGACGGGTACCGGCGCTCGAGGGTTGGCCGACGTGGTTGCTGCTCGGCTGGGTGTTCGTCGGCTACGTGTTTTTCACGGCGATTGCGGTGCGCGCGCCGCGCCATTTGATGACCGCGCTACCGCCGCTCGCGGTCTTGGCGGCGTACGCGCCTGATCGATTGTTGCCGCGACGTGTCGGCGGCCTCGTTGCCTTGGCGGTCGGCGCGGGCGTGCTGGGGTGGACCGTCGTCTACGATCCGGTGCGGACCGTGATCGGTTATAAGCAGATGGCGGACTATGTCGCCGATCGCGTGCCGGCCGATGCGCGCGTCCTGTTCTCCGGCTATCGCGACGGCAATTTCGCCGTCG
>JAGXBG010000053.1 GCA_018971215.1 Alphaproteobacteria bacterium | reverse complement strand
GTCGGCGCTGCGGCGCGTCCGCCGATCGAAGCGCCGGCCGAAGCCGGCAAGCCCGCCGACACGGCAACCGCCTAACTCGCAATCGCCGTCATGCCCGGCCTTGTGCCGGGCATCCACGCCTTCGACGAAGAATATGGTCCGCATTGGCTGAGGCGACGCCCCCCTCCCATTCCCTCCCCCTCAAGGGGGGAGGGTTCAAATAAGAGGTTCCCTCCCCCTCGAGGGGGGAGGGTTAGGGTGGGGGTGATGGTCCAGCCGATGCATTGAACGGAATGAGTTTAAGGAGACGACACCATGGCTGAAGTCACCGCCGCGCTGGTGAAAGAGCTGCGCGAGAAGACCGGCGCCGGCATGATGGATTGCAAGCGCGCCCTGGCCGAGACGCAGGGCGATCTCGAAGGCGCGGTCGATTGGCTGCGTAAGAAGGGCCTCGCCGCCGCGGCGAAGAAAGCCGGCCGCGTCGCGTCCGAAGGCCTGGTCGGCGTCGCCGTGAAGGGCAACGCCGGCGCGCTGGTCGAGGTCAACGCCGAGACCGATTTCGTCGCCCGCAACGAAACGTTCCAGAACTACGTCCGCACCGTCGCGCAGATCGCGCTCGACAAGGGCGGCGACGTCGAGACGCTCAAGGCCGCGCCGTTCCCCGGAACGGGCCGGACCGTGGGCGAGGAACTGACGCACATGATCGCCACCATCGGCGAGAACATGAATCTGCGCCGCGCCCAGCGGCTGACCGTGTCGAAAGGCGCGGTCGCCGCTTACATGCATTCGGCGCTGGTGCCCGGCCTCGGCAAGATCGGCGTGCTGGTCGCGCTCGATTCTCCCGGCACGTCCGACGCGCTGGCTGCCGCCGGCCGCAGCCTGGCGATGCACGTCGCCGCCGCCAATCCGCGCTATCTCGACACCGCGTCGGTCGACGCCAAGGATCTCGCACGCGAGCGCGACGTGCTGCGCGAGCAGGCCAAGGTTTCGGGCAAGCCCGACGCCATCATCGACAAGATGGTCGAAGGCCGGCTCAAGAAGTTCTACGAGGACACCGTGCTGCTGGAGCAGGTCTACGTCGTCGACGGCGAGAGCAAGGTCGCCAAGGTCGTCGAAGCCGCGGCCAAGGACTCGGGCGCGCCGGTCAAGCTCGCCGGATTCGCCCGCTTCGCCCTGGGCGAAGGCATCGAGAAGGAAGCCACCGATTTCGCCGCCGAGGTCGCCGCCGTCGCCAAGCGGTGACGGCAGCTTTTCTTACCCTCGCCCCCTGAAAGGGGGAGAGGGCAGGGTGAGGGGGTGGGTCGAAACGGATCGCGGCTTGGACGCGACCCCCACCCTCCCGCCTGCGGCGGGTCCCTCCCTCTCCCGCTGATGCGGGCGAGGGGCTTTTCTTTTTTCTCCCTCGCCCCCGTCAGGGGGGCAGGGTAAGGGGCGTTTTCACCACAGAGGCACGAAGGTCACGGAGGCTGTTGAATCCAATGCCTTCCTTCGTGCTCTTCGCGTCTCCGTGGTGAATATTCCCATTTGCTTATCCCCGCGGCGCGCATGATGTATGATCCGCGCCGTCCGATGAGAACCGTGCGAGAGCGTTGAACATGGCCGCCGAACCCGCCAAGTACACGGTCACAAGCGCCGTCACGCCTGCCGCCAGATTCCGCCGCGTCCTGCTGAAGCTGTCGGGCGAGGCGTTGATGGGCGATCAGGGTTACGGCCTCGATCCGAAAATCGTCCAACGTCTCGCTGCCGAGGTCAAATCGGTGCATGGCCTGGGCGTCCAGGTCGCGCTGGTGATCGGCGGCGGCAACATCTTCCGCGGCATGGCGGGCGAAGGCGCCGGCATCGACCGCGCCACCGGCGACTACATGGGAATGCTCGCCACCATCATCAATTCGCTGGCGATGCAGTCGGCGCTCGAGCATATCGGCGTGCCGACGCGGGTGCAGTCGGCGATCTCGATGCAGGCGGTGTGCGAGCCATATATAAGGCGTCGCGCCATCCGCCACATGGAGAAGGGCCGCGTCGTCATCTTCGCCGCCGGCACCGGCAATCCGTTCTTCACCACCGACACCGCGGCGGCGCTGCGCGCCTCCGAGACCGAGTGCCAGGCGCTCTTGAAGGCGACCAAGGTCGACGGCGTCTACACCGCCGATCCGAAGAAGGACAAGAAGGCGTTGCGCTTCGACCGGCTCAGCTATCACGACGTGCTGTCGAAGGACCTGCAGGTGATGGACGCGGCGGCGGTGTCGCTGGCGCGCGAGAACCGCATTCCAATCCTGGTCTTCTCCATCCACCAGCCGGGCTCGCTCGCCGACGCAGTCACCGGCAAAGGCCGGTTCACTGTCATCGAGGAGGTACCGTGAGCGAGGATCCGATTGTCAGCGCGCTGCGCAAACGCATGGACGGCGCGCTCGACGTCCTGCGCAAGGAATTCGCCGGCCTGCGCACCGGCCGCGCGTCACCGAGCCTGCTCGATCCGGTTCGGGTCGAAGGCTACGGCCAGGTCATGCCGATGAACCAGGTTGGCTCGGTCAGCGCGCCCGAGCCGCGGCTCATCGTCGTGCAGGTCTGGGACAAGGGCCTGGTCAAGGCGGTGGAGAAGGCGATCCGCGAGGCTAATCTCGGCTTGAACCCGCAGGTTGACGGCCAGCTCGTGCGCGTGCCGGTGCCCGACCTGAGCGAGGAGCGGCGCAAGGAAATGACCAAGGTGACGGCGCGCTACGCCGAACAGGCGCGCGTCGCTGTCAGAAATGTTAGGCGCGAAGGGCTCGACGGCCTTAAGAAGCAGGAAAAGGACGGCAAGATCTCCGAGGATCAGCACCGCAAGCTCGACAAGGACATCCAGGGCCTGACCGACGCGACCATCAAGCGCGTCGACGAGATGCTCCATCAAAAAGACAAAGAGATCCTGCAGGTATAGTTCCCGACGATGAACGACTTTTCATCTCCGGATCCGCGACCGCCGGTGCACGTCGCGATTATCATGGACGGCAATGGCCGCTGGGCCAAGGCGCGCGGCCTGCCGCGCATCGCCGGCCATCGCGCCGGCGCCGAGGCGGTGCGCCGCACGCTGACCGCGTCGGTCGAGCTCGGCATCAAATACCTGACGCTGTTCGGCTTCTCGTCGGAGAACTGGAAGCGGCCGGTGGACGAAGTCAGCGACCTGATGGGTCTGCTGCGTCATTACATCCGCGGCGAGATCGCCGAGCTGCACCGCAACGGCGTACGGCTGCGCGTGATCGGCGAACGCGCCAAGCTGCCGCCGGACATCGTCGGCATGATCGACAACGCCGAGACGCTCACCGCGGCCAATGACCAGCTCAATCTGTCGATCGCGCTCAGCTACGGCGGCCGCGCCGAGATCGCGCTCGCCGCGCGGCGCCTGGCCGAGGACGTGGCGTCGGGGCGCCTGGCACCCGCCGCCATCGACGAGGACGCGTTTGCGGCACGGCTGCTCACCGCCGGCATCCCCGATCCCGACCTGCTCATCCGCACCAGCGGCGAGCAGCGCATCAGCAACTTCCTGCTCTGGCAGACCGCCTACGCCGAGCTGGTGTTCACGCCGACGCTGTGGCCCGATTTCGCCAAAGGCGATCTCGAAAAGGCCCTGCGCGACTTTTACGGCCGCGATCGCCGCTACGGCGCCTCCGTTGGCTCGCGCTGACGCGAACGCGCTGACGCTCCGTATTATCTCCGCGCTGGTGCTGATACCGCCGGCGCTCGCCGCGGCGTGGTTCGGCTGGCCGTGGCTGCCGGCGTTGGCCGTTGCCGCCGCGGCCGGCATGGGCATCGAATGGGCGCGCCTCGTCAATGGCGGTCCGGAACAACGGCGCGCGCTCATCGTCGCGACGCCGCTTGCCGCGGCCGTGCTTGCCGCGTTCGCTTATCCCGCCGCCGCCTGCGCCGTTGCGGTGATGGGCGCGGCGACGGTCGGCGCCCAGGCGGTTGGACGTGCCGCGCCGGCGCCGTTGTGGGCGGCCGGCGGTACGGTGTGGCTGGCGCTCGGCTGCGTCGGATTTTTGTGGAGCGCGATGCACGGCGGCCGCGCCACGGTGCTGTGGCTGCTGGTCCTGGTCTGGGCGGTCGATATTGCGGCCTATGCCGTCGGCCGCGCGGTCGGCGGACCCAAACTCGCGCCGGTGCTGTCGCCCAACAAGACTTGGGCGGGATTCTTCGGCGGCCTTGTCGGCGCGGCGCTTGCCGGTTGGGGCGCGGCCGCTTTGGTCGGCGGCGCGGCGGTGATTGTCGTGCCGGTGAGCGTGCTGCTCGGCATCGCGGCGCAGGTGGGGGATCTGGTCGAATCCGCGGCCAAGCGGCGCTTCAACGTCAAGGATACGGGCGGCCTCATCCCCGGTCACGGCGGCCTGCTCGATCGTCTCGACAGCCTGCTGGCGGTGTCGCTGACGTTGGCCGTGCTGATCCTGGTGGCCGGCGCCGCGCCGTTGCAATGGCGCTAAACCGGTCACCGGCGATTTGGTCACAAGGGCGCGCCGGCGCGCTTTTCAGGCCTGTTTTTGGCTGTTTTTTGCTAATGTAGCCGCCGTTCGGGTTCGCGGGAGTGTGGTTTTCATGGGTTTCCTGAGCGGTGGCGTCGGCTACGTGGTGCCGTTCCTCGTCGTTTTGACGGTCCTCGTCTTCGTCCACGAGCTTGGCCACTATTTGGTCGCGCGCTGGAACAAGGTCCGCATCGAGACGTTTTCGATCGGATTCGGTCCCGAGCTCTTCGGCTGGACCGACCGCGTCGGCACGCGCTGGAAGGTGAGCGCGATTCCGCTCGGCGGCTACGTCAAGATGTTCGGCGATGCCAATTCCGCCTCGATGGGGGTGCCCGAAGAAGAAATCGCGCAGATGACCGAGGCCGAGAAGGCGGTGTCGTTCCATCACAAGCGGCTGATGCAGCGCGTCGCCGTGGTCGCCGCCGGCCCGGCCGCGAATTTCATTTTCGCGATCGTCGTTTTCGCTGCCGTCTTCGCGACCGTCGGTGAGGCGATCACCACGCCCGTCATCGGCCAGATTCAGCCGAACAGCGTCGCGGCGGCCAGCGGCTTTGCATCCGGAGACGTCATCGCGCAGATCGACGGCAGGCGGATTGCGACATTCGACGACATCGTCACGGCGGTGCGTCTGAACATCGGCACGCCGATGACCTTCGTCGTCAAGCGCGACGGCGCCGAAAAAACCCTCACCGCAACGCCGCGCGTGACCCAGGTGACCGATCGCTTCGGTTTTGAACATCGCTATCCCGTGCTCGGCATCGTTGGCCGTGCCGGCGCGCACGTCAGGCTCAGCCCGCCCGTGGCGGTGCTGCATGCCGTGGAGCAGACGAACACGATCGCCAGCACCAACCTGATAGCGGTCTGGCAGATGATCATCGGCGCGCGGCCGGCCGACGACGTCCATGGGCCGCTGGGTATCGCACTGCTGTCGGGCGAGGTGGCGAAGGCCGGGTTGCTCAACCTGATCGGGCTGATGGCGGGGCTGTCGATCAGCCTCGGTCTCATCAACCTGTTTCCGATCCCCGTGCTCGATGGCGGCCATCTGCTGTTCTACGCCGCCGAGGCGCTTCGCGGCCGGCCGCTCGGGCCGCGCGCGCAGGAATACGGTTTTCGGATGGGGCTGGCGGTCGTGCTGACGCTGATGGTCTTCGCGACCTGGAACGACGTCGCCCAGATCGGGCCGCGGGTGATCGCGTTTATCAAAGGATTTGCGACCTGACGGTCGGCGGATAGCGGCGTGAGCGAAGAGGGGGAAGCCTTGCGAAGACTGGCCAGCGCCGCGATCGTCATCGCGCTCGCGCTGGCGTCGCTCGTCGCTGTCGCGCCGCAAGCGGCGCTGGCTCAGGGCATCAAGCTGACGCCGCCGACACCGGCGCTGGCCCAGACCCAGACCCAGACCCAGACCCAGACCCAGACGCCAGGTCCGGGCGGAATCGGCGCGGGCGGCACCATCGAAGAGGTTCGCATCGAGGGCACCCAGCGCGTCGAGCCTGAAACCGTGCGCTCCTATATGCAGATCGGACCCGGCGACAAATTCGATTCCGAGCGTCTCGATCAATCGCTCAAAAGCCTGTTCGCCACCGGCCTGTTCAGCGACGTGACGCTGCGGCGCGAAGGCGACACGCTCATCGTCCACGTCGTCGAGAACCCGGTCATCAACCGCGTCGCCTTCGAAGGCAACGGCAAGCTCAGCGACGAGACGCTCAACAAAGAGATTCAGCTCAAGCCCCGCAGCGTCTACACCCGGCAGAAGGCGCAAGCCGATGTCGGTCGCATCCTCGATCTCTACCGCCGCAACGGCCGGTTCGCCGCCACGGTCGATCCCAAGATCATCAAGCTCGATCAGAATCGCGTCGACCTGGTGTTCGAAATCAACGAGGGCGATTTCACCGGCGTGCGCAGCATCAACTTCGTCGGTAACCACGTCTTCGATGCCGACAAGCTGCGCGGCATCGTTTCGACCAAGGAATCGCGCTGGTGGCGCTTCCTGTCCACGTCCGACACCTACGATCCGGACCGCATCAGCTACGACCGCGATCTGCTGCGCAAATTCTACCTGTCGCAGGGCTACGCCGATTTCCGCGTGGTTTCCGCGATCGCCGAACTGACGCCGGAACGCGACGGCTTCCTGGTGACGTTCACGGTGGAAGAGGGCAAGCGCTACAAATTCGGCAAGGTCGACCTGGTCAACGAGCTCAAGGAAATCGACCCCGCGACCCTCCGCGCGCTGATCACGACCAAGGAAGGCGACTGGTACAACGCCGATGCCGTCGACAATACGATCCACACGATCACCAACGCACTCGGCAATCGCGGCTACGCCTTCGTCCAAGTCCAGCCGCGGGCGCGCCGCAACGCCGACGCGCACACCATCGACATGACCTATGACGTGCAGGAGGGGCCGCGCGTCTATGTCGAGCGCATCGACATCACCGGCAATCTCCGCACGCTCGATCGCGTTATCCGCCGCGAGATGCGTCTGGTCGAAGGCGACGCGTTCAGCACCGAGAAGCTCGATCGCTCCCAAGCGCGCCTCAAGAACCTGAACTACTTCAAGAAGGTCTCGATCACCAACGCCCAAGGCTCGGCGCCGGACAAGACCGTCGTGCATGTCAACGTCGAGGAGCAATCGACCGGCGATTTCACCTTCGGCGTCGGATTCTCGACGACGGACGGCCCGTTGGTCGATGCCGGCATCCACGAACGCAACCTGCTCGGCAAGGGCCTCGACCTGCGCATCGACACGCTGGCGTCGTTCCGCGCGCAGCAGGGCAACATCAGCTTCACCAATCCCTATTTCCTCGATCGCAACGTCGCCGCCGGCTTCGACATCTTCGCCATCCAGCGCAACAATCAGGACTTCGCCGGCTTCAACCAGTTCACGCTCGGCGGCGACCTCCGCGCCGGTTACCAGATCGTCGGGCCGTTGCGCCAAACGGTGAAATACACGCTGCGCGAGGACCGCATCTACAACGTTTGTACGATCGACGGCGCAAACGCGGGCCTTTGCAGTCCGCCGGCCTCGATCTACGTTGCCGATCAGGCCGGCACTCGGTTGACCTCTGCCGTCGGCCAGACTCTGCTCTACGATCGCCGCGACAATCCGAACAACCCGACAGCCGGCTGGTTCGTGTCGGAGGGTAACGACGTGGCCGGTGCGGGCGGCGACGTGCGTTATCTGCGCACCTCGGTGTCCGGCGGTATCTATCATGCCTGGGCGCCGCAGTGGGTGGGCAGCATCACCGGTGAGGGTGGTTATATCTTCGGCATCGGCCAATCGGTTCGCATCGAAGACAGGTTCTTCGTCGGTGGCGATAACCTGCGCGGCTTCGCTACGGGCGGCATCGGTCCGCGCGACCAGAACACGCAGGACGCGCTCGGCGGCAACATCTATTATGTCGGTTCGGTGACGCAGGGATTTCCGCTCGGCCTGCCGGCTGAACTCGGTTTGTCGGGCCGTGTGTGGACCGATTTCGGTAGCCTGATCCACACCGACGATCTGCCGAGCACGGCGAACCCCATCCAGCAGAGCGACGCGATCCGTGTCTCGGCGGGCTTCGGCTTTGGCTGGCAATCGCCGTTTGGCCCGATCCGGATCGACATCGGCCATCCGATTCTGCGCAAGAGCTTTGACAAGATAAGCATTTTCCGTTTCGGCTTCGGATCGAGCTTCTGATGCTGCGTTTCCGGATCGGGCAGGCGGTTGGTGCCGCGCTACTGGGCCTCGTGGCGTTGACAGCGGTGCCGGCGGGCGCCGAGGCGCCGGCGTCGCCGCCGTCGACCGTCGTCGTCATCGCCGACATCAACCAGATTCTGCGCGATGCCAAGTCGGCCAAGGAAGTGCAGACGCAGATCGACCGTGCGATGGCGGATTTCTCGAAACAGGTTTCGACCAGCGAGAATGAGCTTCAGAAAATGCGCGACGAGCTCGAGCGCGAGCGCAGCACTTTGTCGCCGGATGCGTTCAGTGCCAAGACGCGCCAATATCAACAGCGCTTCGACGCCCTCGACCGCACCGTCCAAGGGCGGCGACAGGCGCTGCAGAAGAGCTACAACGAGGCGATGACCAAGATCGAGAACACGGCCTTGCAGATCATCGCCCAGATCGCCGGCGAGCATAAGGCGAACATGGTGCTGACGCGCGCCGCCGTTTTGTTCGCGGCCAACAATCTCGACATCACGGCCGAAGTGACCAAGCGGCTCGACGCCCAGCTGCCGACCATGCAAGTCGAGCTTCCGGCTCCGGGTGCGCCGCCGGCGGCGGCGCCAGCGAAGCCCTGATGGCCGACAAGCGTTTTTTCACCGTCGCCGGGCCGTTCACGGCCGAGGAGATCGCAGGCCGCACCGGTGCGACGCTGGCCGGATCGGGCAACGGCAAACTGGCGCTGCGCGACGTCGCGCCGCTCGATGCCGCCCGGCCGGACCAGCTGAGCTTCCTCGACAATCGCAAATATATCGACCTCTTCCGCAAGACCGGCGCTGGCGCGTGCTTCGTCCATCCCGATCTGGCGTCCGAGGCGCCGAAAGGCGTCGCGCTGTTGGTGACGCCCGAACCCTATCGCGCCTATGCGCTCGCGGCTCAGGCCTTCTATCCCGAGCCGCCGCCGGTGCCGGGCATCGCGCCGTCGGCGGTGGTCGACGCCACCGTCGAACTCGGCGAAGGCTGCCGCATCGAAGCGAATGCCGTGATCGGCGACCATGCCAAGCTCGGCCGGCGTTGCCTTGTCGGCCCCAATGCGGTGATCGGCGCCGGCGTGGTGCTGGGTGACGACGTCCGCGTCGGATCTTGCGCCAGCATCAGCCACAGCCTGATCGGCAACCGCGTGCGGATTTATCCCGGCGCGCGGCTCGGCCAGGACGGCTTCGGCTTCGCGCCCGACCGCAATGGCTTCGTCAAGGTGCCGCAGCTCGGCCGTGTCATCGTTGGCGACGACGTCGAGATCGGCGCCAATTCGACGGTCGATCGCGGCGCCGGACCCGACACGGTCATCGGGCCGGGAACGATGATTGATAATCTCGTGCAGATCGGGCACAACGTCCAAATTGGGCGCCAATGCGTGCTTGTGTCGCAGACCGGCATCTCAGGCAGCACCAAGTTGGGCGACTTCGTGATGATCGGCGGTCAGGGCGGGCTTACGGGGCATCTCAATATCGGCAGCGGCGCGAAGATCGGCGCGCAGGCGGGCGTCATGCGCGACGTGCCGGCGGGCGAGACGGTGATCGGCGCACCCGCCATCCCGGCGCGCGAATTTTTCCGCCAGGTCGCCGCGCTCCAGCGCCTGGCCAAGAAGCGGGATGACTAAGGTGGACACGCAGCCGGTCACTGCGGTCGATATCGACCGGGCGCGGATCATGCAGATGATTCCGCACCGCGATCCTTTTCTGATGATCGACCGGGTCGTCGACGTGCGCTCCGGCCACAGCGCCGTCGGCATCAAGCATGTCAACGCCGACGAGTATTATTTCAAGGGCCATTTCCCGCAGCGGCCGGTGATGCCCGGCGTGCTCATCGTCGAGGCGATGGCGCAGACCGCGGCCGTACTCGTCGTCCACACCCTTGGGCCGGATTTCGAGGGCAAGCTGGTCTACTTCATGTCGATCGACAGTGCGCGGTTCCGCCGGCCGGTCGTGCCCGGCGATGTCATGATGGTGCCGGTGACCTGCCAGCGCCACCGCGGCATGGTGTGGAAGTTCGACGGCCAGGCCAAGGTTGGCGACAAGCTGGTGGCGGAGGCAACCTTCGCCGCGATGATTCTGGATAGCTGAGTCCGCGTATGCCGCAAATCCATCCGACGGCCATCGTCGAGCCGGGCGCCAAGCTTGCCGCCACCGCGATCGTTGGGCCGTTCTGCCTGGTCGGCCCCAAGGTCGAGCTCGGCGAGCGCGTCGAGCTGATCTCGCACGTCACCGTCGCCGGCCGCACCACGATCGGCGATGGCACGCGCATCTTCCCGTTCGCGTCGATCGGCCATATTCCACAGGATCTCAAGTACAAGGGCGAAGAATCGCGGCTCGAGATCGGCCGCGACAACGTCTTCCGCGAGCATGTGACGATCAATCCCGGCACCTCGGGTGGCGGCATGGTGACGCGCGTCGGCGACAATTGCGCCTTCATGGTCGGCGCTCACATCGCTCACGATTGCATCGTCGGCGATCACGTCATCATGGCCAACAACGCGACGCTCGCCGGCCACGTGCGGATCGAGGATTACGCCGTCTTCGGCGGCCTGTCGGCGGTGCATCAATTCGTCCGCATCGGTCGCCACGCCATGGTCGGCGGCGTCACCGGCGTCGAACGCGATGTCATTCCCTATGGCTCGGTGGTCGGCGACCGCGCGCGGCTTTCGGGCCTCAATATCGTCGGCATGCAGCGCCGTGGCTTCGCCCGCGACGAAATCCAGGCGCTGCGCACGGCCTATCAGATGCTTTTCGGCAACGAGACCGGCACCTTCGCCGAACGGCTGGCGGCGGTGGACAAGCAATTCCCGACCGTCGGCCCGGTGCGCGACGTGGTCGAATTCGCCCGCGCCGAATCGATCCGCGGCCTGTGTCAGCCGCGCACCAATGGCGGCGGCTGAGTCCGGCCCGCTCGGCATTCTCGCCGGCTCCGGCGCGCTTCCCGGCCGTCTGATCGAAGCGTGCGCCAAGGCGCACCGGCCGGTTTTCGTCTTGGCCTTCGTCGGCGCCGCCGATCCCGCCATCGTCGAGAAAGTGCCGCATGCCTGGATCCGGTTGGGGCAGGCCGGCAGCGGCCTCGCCATCCTGCGCGCCCGCGGCGTCCGCGAACTGGTCATGGCCGGCGGTGTGCGGCGGCCCTCGCTGCTGGCGCTGCGGCCGGACTGGCGCACGCTCAAATTCTTCGCCGCGCTCGGTTGGCGCGCGCTCGGCGACGACGGCCTGCTGCGCGCCGCGATCCACGCGCTCGAAGCCGAAGGCTTCGCCGTCGTCGGCGCCGAAAGCATTCTCGGAGGTGATCTCGCGCCCGAAGGGTTGCTGGGCAAACACGCGCCCGACGCTGCGTCAGCATCCGACATCGCGCTCGGCCTCGCCGCGGCGCGCGAACACGGCGCCCGCGACCGCGGCCAGGCGGTGGTCGTGGCCGGCGGCAAGGTGATTGAGCGCGAAGGTCCCGATGGCACCGATGCGCTTCTGGAACGGTGCAAGGGCCGCGCCGCTGGCGGCGTCCTGGTCAAGACCAGCAAGCCGGGGCAGGAGCGCCGCGCCGATTTGCCGGCGATTGGACCCGATACGGTCGTGGCGGTTGCCGCTGCTGGCCTCAAGGGCATCGTCGTCGAGGCCGGTGCGACGCTGCTGATCGATCGCGCCGCCATCGTCCAGGCGGCCGACCGCATCGGCTTGTTCGTCGTCGGCATGCGTGCGCCGTCATCGCCCGCCGGTTCCGGCAAGATTGAACCGCCGCTGATCTATCTCATTGCCGGCGAACCGTCGGGCGATGCGCTCGGCGCCAATCTGATGCGCGCGCTGCGCCAACGCACGCAGGGCGCGGTGCGTTTTGCCGGCATCGGCGGCGAGCAGATGGCAGCCGAAGGCCTGACCAGCCTGTTTCCGCTCGACGATCTAGCGGTGATGGGCGTGGCCGAAGTGCTGCCGCGCGCGCGCACGATCTTGCGGCGCGTGACGCAGGCGGTGGCCGACATCCGCACACGCCGGCCGGCGGCGGTCGTCACCATCGACAGTTCGGGCTTCAACTGGCGCGTCGCGCAGCGTCTGCGCCGCGCCGGCGACAGCGTGCCGCTCATCCATTACGTCGCGCCGATGGTATGGGCCTGGCGCAGCGGCCGCGCCCGCCGCATGGCGCGCTGGTACGACCATCTGATGGCGTTGCTGCCGTTCGAGCCGCCGTATTTCACCAAGGTCGGCCTGTCGTGCTCTTATGTCGGCCATCCCGTGGTCGAGATGGGCGCCGACAAGGGCGACGGCGCCGGCTTCCGCCGCCGCTACGGCATCGCGCCGTCGGCGCGCGTGGTCGCGATCCTGCCCGGCAGCCGTGGCGGCGAAATCGGCCGGCTACTGGCGGTACTCGGCCAGGTCGTGGCGCTGCTGGCCAGGAAATGGCCCGATCTGGTCATCGTGGTGCCGGCGACCGCGAACGTCGCCGCCCGGGTGAAAGCTGCTGTTGCCGGTTGGTCGGCGAAAACGGTCGTGGTTGGCAGTGCCGAGAAGTACGACGCTTTCGCCGCCAGCGACGCCGCGCTCGCCGCGTCGGGCACGGTGGCGTTGGAGCTCACGGTGGCCGGCGTGCCGACGGTTGTGACCTATCGCGTCAATCCGTTGACCCACGCACTGCTGCGCCGCATCGTCAAGGTGCGCTACGTCAGCCTGGTCAATCTCATCCTCGACCGGCCGGCGGTGCCGGAATTGCTTCAGGGCGATGCGACGCCGGAAAAGCTGGCGGCTGCCGTTGCGCGGCTGATCGAAGGCGAGGCGGCGCGCGCGGCGCAAATCTCCGCTGGACAAGAGGCGCTCAAGGCGCTGGGCTACGGCCAGGTCTCGCCCGGTCTGCGCGCTGCCGACGAAGTGCTGGCGCGACTGCGGCGCTGACTGATCAAGAAGGAGAATGCGATGGAGGCCGTCGAAAAAGGTTCGGCCGCAACGCTCGATGACAAAAATTCGCGCTTGCTGCATACCATGCTGCGCGTCTTCGATCTCGGCCGCTCGGTCGATTTCTACGTCAACAAACTGGGCATGAAACTGATCCGCAAGACCGAGCGGGCCGAACAACGCTATTCGCTCGCCTTTGTCGGCTACGGCAGCGAGGACGACGCGACGGTGCTCGAGCTGACCTACAACTGGGACCAGAAGGAGCCCTACAATCTGGGCTCGGCCTATGGTCACATCGCGATCGCGGTACCCGACGTCAGGGGCGCATGCGATGGCCTGGCGAAAGCCGGCGTCAAGATCACCCGCCCGGCCGGGCCGGTGAAGGGCGGCACCACGATGATCGCCTTCATCGAGGATCCCGACGGCTACAAGATCGAGCTGATCGAGCGGACCTAGCTTCCGCGCTCAACCGGCGGCCGGCGAGTTCACTTCCGTTTGTCGACCGGCACGTAAGCGCGCTGGGGCGCGCCGGTATAGAGCTGGCGCGGCCGGCCGATCTTCTGGTCGGGATCCTCGATCATCTCGTTCCATTGCGCCACCCAGCCAACGGTGCGGGCGATGGCGAACAGCACGGTGAACATCGCGGTCGGGAAGCCCATCGCCTTGAGGATGATGCCGGAATAGAAGTCGACGTTGGGATAGAGCTTGCGCTCGATGAAATAGTCGTCGCTGAGCGCGATGCGCTCGAGCTCCATGGCGAGCGCCAGGATCGGATCGTCGTGTACGCCGAGCTCGTCGAGTACCTCGCGGCAGGTCCGCTGCATCACCTTGGCGCGCGGATCGTAGTTCTTGTAGACGCGATGGCCGAAGCCCATCAGCCGGAACGGATCGTCTTTGTCCTTGGCGCGCTTGATGAATTCGGGAATGCGTTTCTTGTCGCCAATCTCATGGAGCATCTTGAGCACGGCTTCGTTGGCGCCGCCGTGCGCCGGACCCCACAGCGACGCGATGCCGGCGGCGATGCAGGCGAAAGGATTGGCGCCGGACGAACCGGCGAGCCGCACGGTCGAGGTCGATGCATTCTGCTCGTGATCGGCGTGCAGGATGAAGATGCGGTCCATCGCCTTGGCCAGCACCGGGCTGATCTTGTATTCCTCCGCCGGGACGGCGAACGCCATGCGCAGGAAATTCTCGGCATAGGACAGCCGGTTCTGCGGAAAGACGAAAGGCTGGCCGAGCGAATATTTGAACGCCATCGCCGCCATCGTCGGCATCTTGGCGATCAGGCGATAGGATGCGATCAACCGCTGCTGCGGATCGGAGATGTCGGTTGAATCGTGATAGAACGCCGACAGCGCGCCGACGACGCCGCACATCACCGCCATCGGATGCGCGTCGCGGCGGAAGCCGCGATAGAAAGTGGTGAGCTGCTCGTGCACCATGGTGTGGCGCGTGATGGCGCCGACGAAGTCGACGCGCTGCTTCGCCGTCGGCAGCTCGCCGTACAGCAGCAGGTAGGCCGTTTCCATGAAGTCGCTGTGCTCGGCCAGCTCTTCGATCGGATAACCGCGATAGAGCAGCACGCCCTTGTCGCCGTCGATGAAGGTGATTTTGCTTTCGCAGCTGCCGGTCGCGGTGTAGCCCGGATCGAAGGTGAAATAGTCGAGGCCGGAATGAAGCTTGCGGATGTCGACGACCTTGTTGCCGAGCGTCGGCGACAGCAGCGGCAGGTCGAGCTGCTTGCCGGTGGAATTGTCGTGCAGCGTCACGCTTTCGCGGCTCGCGGCGGCGGGCACGGTCTTCGGTTCGGCTTGGGCGGCCATCGCGCTTCCCTCTTTTTGACTTATGTTGCGCCGCAACAAATCGTGACCG
>JAGXBG010000215.1 GCA_018971215.1 Alphaproteobacteria bacterium | reverse complement strand
CACCGGCTCGAGCGTCTCAATGCGTTCATTCCGTGCGCCGAAACCGACCATCGCCACGTCGCCCAATTCCTCATCTGCCGCGAATGCGGCTCGGTCGCCGAAATCGAGGACCAGGCGACCGCTCGCGCGCTGGCGCATGCCGCCGAACGCAAGGGATTCCGCGCGCGCGACACCGTCGTCGAGATCGAAGGCACCTGCGCCGCCTGTCTGCGCGCCGCTTAACTGCGGATCGCGACCGGCCAGCGCAGATTGGCAAGCAGGTAGATCGCGACGCTCAGCGCCGTAATCCAGAAGCTGGTCGGCCAATCGGTATAGAACGCCAGCGTCAGCCCGAGCCACGCTTCGACGACGGCGAGCAGCGCGGACAGCAGAACGCCCGCGACGACCGCGCGTGTCAGTTGCAACGCGGCGGCGGCTGGACCGACCATCAGCGCGAAGACCAGCAGCACGCCGACGATCTGAGCGCATTCGGCCGTCGTCAACGCGACGATCGCCAGGAACAGCACGGAATAGAGCCGCAGCGAGACGCCTTTCGCCTCGGCGAGCTCGGGCTGCAGGCTGGCGAACAACAACGGACGCGAAATGACCGCCAGCAAGATGAGGCTGATCGCGCCGAGCGCCAGCAGCGTCCAAACGGTTTCGACATCGACCGCGAGGACATTGCCGAACAACAGCGCCGTCGCCTGGGTCGCGTAAGCGGTGAAGAAGTGCAGGAACAAGAGGCCAAGACCGAGCGCCAGGGCGAGGACGAGCCCGATTGCGACGTCGCGTTGCGCCAGCCGCTCGCCCATGAAGCCCATGCCGAGACCGGCAGCCAGCGTCACCAGCACCAGCCCCCACAAAGGCGAAATCCCGATGAGCACCGCGCCGGTCGCGCCGGTGAAGCCGACATGCGCCAGCGCATGCCCGGCGAAAGTCTGACTGCGCAGCACCAGGAAATAGCCGACGGCGCCGGCGACGACCGCGACGATGGTCGCGGCGGCGAACGCGTGGCGCATGAAATCGTAATCAAGCATGGCCGGACTGCGCGTGATGATGGCGGTGCGAGTGCGATGAGCCCGCATCGTGGCGATGGCCGTCGCCTTCCAACTCGTGGCCGCCGGACATCACGAAGATGCGGCCCTTGAGCCGCACGACCTCGATGTCCGAACCGTAAAGCCGCGACAGCACCGGGCCGGTGATGACCTCGTCGACGGTGCCGAGCGCCGCCTGGCCGCTGCCGAGATAGAGCACGCGGTCGAGGGCACCGAGCAGCGGATTGAGCTCGTGCGCGCTGAACAGAACGGTGATCCGCAGCTCGCGCTGCAGCGATTTCACCAGGTTGATCACTTCGGCTTGGTGACGCGGATCAAGACTGATCAGCGGCTCGTCGAGCAACAGCAAATGCGGACGACCGATCAAGGCCTGGGCCAGCAACAACCGCTGCCGCTCGCCGCCCGAGATCTCGGCCAACGGCCGCTGCGCCAGCGCCCGCGCGCCGACCCGATCGAGGGCCCGCTCGATCTCAGCGCGCCCTGCCTTGCCCATCAGGGGAAGTCCGAGGCGATGGCCGTCGACGACGCTGGCAACGAAATCCCAGCCGTTCAGGCGGGCGAGCGTTGCCGCGCCATGGACTTGAGGCATATAGCCGATGGCGGGATTGCCGCGCGTCGCGGGGCGACCAAGGATGCGAATTTCCCCCTGACTCGGCTTCACCAATCCAAGAATGGCGCGCATCAGCGTCGTCTTGCCGGCGCCATTCGGTCCGAGCACGCCGATGAACTCGCCTGCCGTGATGTCCAGCGTGATTTTGTCGAGAACGACGCGATCGCCCAGCGTCAGCCGGACATCACGCAGCGCGATGGCGGTCATCGGCCCCTATTTTGGCAGCGCCCGGTCGACCGCATCAAGCTCGCTCGCCATCCAGTGCTGGTATGTCTTGCCGGGCGGTTCGGTTTCGGCCGCCCCGACGACGGGAACATGCGAAGCCTTGGCAAGCTTCATCATGCGTTCGGCAATCGGGTCCGAAGCCTGGCTGTTGTAGACCAACAGCTTCACCTTATGGGTCTTGAGATCGCTTTCGAAGGCCGCCACGTCCGAGGCGCTGGGCTCGGTATTGTTCATCACCGCCAGCTGAAAAGACTGGTTTCTGACCTGCATGTCGAGCGCGTCGAACATGTAGCCGAAAACGGGCTCCGTCGCCGTCACTGGCGTGCCGGCCAAGCGTTCATGGAGAGCGGCAACCCTCGCCTGAATCGGCTTCATCGACTGCTGAAATCGCACCAAGCGAGCCTGGTAGTCCGACCGGTGCGCGGAATCGGCGGCGCTCAGATCGTCGGCCAGAACCTTGGCGAGCGTCAGCATCGTGTTCGGATCGTACCAGATATGCGGATTGTCGCCCGTTTTCTTGCCGACGAGTTCCGCGGCGACAATGACGGTGCGGTCCGAACCGCGGGCCGCCCCCAATAATTTCGCCATCCACGGATCGTAGTCGATACCGCTGTAGATCACGAAGCGCGCCGCCGAGATCGCACGCGCAACCGACGGGCTGGCTTCGAACAGGTGTGGATCCTGGTCGGGATTGCTGAGAACGGACGTTACCCGCACGTCGGCGCCGCCGATCTGCTGTGCAACGTCGCCGTAGAAGTTCTCCGCCGCCACGATCGGAATCGGACCGGCGGCGAGCGCCGGCGCGCCCACGCCCAGCACGCCAGCGACTACGGCCAGGACGAACAAGCGTTTCACGTGGTTGCCCCCGCAAAAGATGGGCGGCAAACCCGCCCGTTGAATTGATACGATATAACGTATCAAGCGATCACGTCTAGTACGATGTTATAATATACGGTCGCCGGCCATGGTTCGGGTCGCTGCGGCGGCGCGTGCGGCCGTCAGGTCAAAAACGAGTGAACGATCTCGACCAGCTCCTCGGCGGCTTGTGCGCGCGGATCGTCGCGCGGCGCCTTGGG
>JAGXBG010000214.1 GCA_018971215.1 Alphaproteobacteria bacterium | reverse complement strand
CCGCCAACATGGTGTTCTGCACCGTTCACGCCGCCGCCGCCCAGTCGCGCGGCATGGTCGTCAGTCTCGCCGCCGCGGTTGGCGTCTGGATCGTGCTGGCACTTGCCGCACGCACCGTCGGCTGGACGTTGCCCGAGGCCGTCCTGCTCAACGTCGTCGTTTTCGCCGTGTGCCTGCCCGTCAGCCAACGGTTTCGCAGTGCGTCGATGCCACCGACGGTGCGCCGCCGGTACGACGTGCCGTTGCGCGCCGGCATGGTGGTGGCGCTGGTGGTTTCGGTGGTGGTCTTGAGCGCGCGCGTCGGGCCGACGGTGACCGGAATCCTGGCGTTGTTCCCGATCGTGCTGATCAGCCTGATCCTCATCTTCCAGCCGCGTATCGGCGGCAAAGCGACCGCGGCGCTGACCGCCAATGCGGTGATCGGGCTCGGCGGATTCGCCGCCGCGCTCGTCGCGCTTGACCTGGCCGCGAAGCCGCTCGGCGTGCCGGTGGCGCTGGTGTTGGCGTTGCTGGTCTCAATCGGCTGCAATTTCGTGGTGGCCGTCGTCCGTCGCTAGAGCCTGGCGCCGCCGGCATATTGCGCTGCGCCTCGGCCGCCCGGAATCCGCGGGCCATGCGGACCAACGCCGAGTCGTGGCGTCATCCGGATCGCGAACGGGTTGCGAACACGCACGAATCGCGGCGGCGCCGGGTCACAAAAACGTCACCACTTCAGCGGACGCACCAAGCATACGCTGGCACCGCGTCAATCCAGGGGCTGCGCATGGCCGACGGGCCGGGGGCATCCACAACCTATCGCGAGCAGGCGGCTCGCTTGCGCGCGTTGGCGCGCGAGTCCGCCAGCGCGCTGCTGCGGTTCGAGTTGCTGGAAGTCGCGGCGCAGTTCGAGCACTTGGCCGAACTCGCCGAGCACAAAATAATGGCGCACCACAAAGTGCCGCAGTGCTAGGTCACCGCCGCCGGGTTAAGCCACCAGCGCGCTGTAGCCGTCCTCGTAAGTGAAATCGCCGGACGACGCGGCCCAACGGCCGACCCATTCGTACACGTTGCCGTGATATTCGAAACGCAGCGCCGCAACGAACTGACTGACCGTCTTGCCGTCTTCGGACAACGGCATCACCAGGCGATGGCAGACCAGCGGCACCTGGCTCGACGAGAGGTAGCGGTGCCGCAGCAACAGCGGCCGCTTGCACTCGCAGATCAGACGATACTGCGCCACGATCGAGGCGCGGCGCTCCGGCGGGCAGACCTCGTCACAATGCTTGCCGGTGAGCTCGCCGCCATAGGCCGCAACGACCGCGGTGCCCGCTAGGCGGTAACGCAGACGCGTACCGCCATCGATCAATTCGGTAATCAGCAAATGCGGCAGTAGCCGCGGAATTTCGGTCGGATCGATGTCACGGCGGCGCGGTAGGACGCCGTCGCGGCATTTGCCGCGCCAATAGTTGTAAGCGGGACCCAAAATCGGATCGTCGCGAAACTCTTCCTGCACGTCGCCCACGCCCCCGACGCTGTGTTCGGCCACACCTTAGTCACAACGGTTTAACGGGGGTTAAAACCTCCACGCGGTGGCGTGCGCTATCCACAGATTTTTCGGCTGATACTATTGATACTGAGGGCGATGTGATCCGAGCCATTAGTGGGCATCGTCCCAATGGCGTGCCATGCCGGTGTCGACCACCAGTGGCACCGATAGTTCGACGGCGGGACGATGTGCGTTTTCCATCACGTCCTTGACCAGCGCGGCGGTCTTTTTGGCCTCGGCTTCGGGCGCCTCAAACACCAACTCGTCGTGAACCTGGAGCAGCATCTTGGCCTTGAGGCCGGCTTGCGCCAGCGCCGGCGGAATCCGCCGCATGGCGCGCTTGATGATGTCGGCGGCGGCGCCCTGGAGCGGCGCATTGATCGCCGCGCGCTCGGAAAAGCCGCGCCGCGCGGGGATCGGGTCCTTGATCCCGGGCACGTAGCAACGCCGACCGAACAGCGTCTCGACATAGCCGTTCTCGCGCGCGAATTCCTTGGTGCGGTCCATGTAGTTGCGGATGCCCGGGAAGCGATCGAAATAAGCCTTGATGAATTTGCCCGCGTCGGCTTGCGGCACGTCGATCTGCCGGCCGAGGCCGAAGGCGCTGATGCCATAGAGGATGCCGAAATTGATCGCCTTGGCGCGGCGGCGCAGCATCGGATCCATGCCTTCGATCGGCACGCCGAAGACCTGGCTCGCGGTCATGGCATGGATGTCGAGGCCTTGGCGGAACGCTTCTTTCAGCGGGCCGATGTCGCCAACATGCGCGGCAAGGCGCAGCTCGATCTGGCTGTAATCGGCCGAGATCAACAAACAACTGGGCGCGGCGATGAAGGCGTGGCGGATCTTGCGGCCTTCCTCGGTGCGGATTGGGATGTTCTGCAGGTTGGGATCGCTCGACGCGAGGCGGCCGGTCGCGGCGCCGGTCAGCGAGTAGCTCGTATGGACGCGGCCGGTCGCCGGATTGATCTCTTCGACCAACGCGTCGGCATAGGTCGATTTGAGCTTCGCCAGCTCGCGCCACTCCAGCACCTTGGCCGGCAGCGGATGCGCTTCGGCCAGCTCTTCGAGCACGGCGGCGTCGGTCGAATTGGCGCCCGACTTGGTCTTACGGCCGAAGCGTTCGAGCTTCAACTCATCGAACAAGACCTTGCCGAGCTGCTGCGGCGAGCCGACGTTGAACGGATGGCCAGCGAGCTTGTGGATTTCGGTCTCGGCTTCGGCGATGCGCTTGGCGAAATCGTCGCTCAAGCGCTTCAACTCGGCGCGGTCGACCGTGATGCCGGCGCGTTCCATCGCGCCGACGACGGCGGGCAGCGGCCGTTCCACCGTCTCGTAGAAAGCGACGCGATGCTCGGCGACCAAGCGTGGCCTCAACAGGCGATGGAGCCGCAGCGTATAGTCGGCATCCTCGGCCGAATAATCGCAGGCACGGTCGAGCGGCACGGCGGCAAAGCCGATGTGGTTCTTGCCG
>JAGXBG010000213.1 GCA_018971215.1 Alphaproteobacteria bacterium | reverse complement strand
GGACGCGAACGGTGCCTCGTGCTCCGTCAAGCGGAATTCGGCGAAAGCGGCGGAGAACGGTCAAAAAAACAGGTTGGCTTCGGCTCCCATCCCGTCTAGGGTACCAACGCCAAAAGCCAAGGAGCTACGTGCTCCGCGCCACAGGCGCATAAACCGCCCCTTTTTCGATTAACCGCCGGCGTTCGCGCCGCGCGCGAGGGCTAATACAGCTTCGGATCTGGGGCGAAGCCGAAAAGGCACGATTGAAACTGCTACCGATGACTTCGACATCAAGGGACTCATGAGACCAGGCCAGAAGAATCGCGGGCGTGGCGGTCGCAACATGATGGGCGGCCACCCCCAGAACCGACAGGGCGGCGGACGTCCGCCGCACCGCATACAGAGTTTCGACTCGAGCGGGCCGAGCGTGAAGATCCGCGGCAACGCCTACCAGGTGTTCGAGCGCTATATCGCGATGGCGCGCGAAGCGGCTTCGGCTGGCGATCGCATCGCGGCGGAAAATCTCTACCAGCACGCCGAGCACTACTACCGCATCATGCAGGCGAACGGCGGTCACGATAACCAGGGCCAGCGTCCGATGACGCCGGCCGACAACGAGATGGCCGGTGGCGACGAGATGGACGGTCATGGCCGACCGCAGCAGGCGCAAGGCCAGCCGCAACAGCAGCCGTACCAGGCGATGCCGCCGCAACAGCAACAGCAACAGCAGCCGCAGCACCAGCATCAGCCGCAACCGCCGCTTCAACCGCAACCGCAACCGCAGCCGCCGCATCAGCAATCGGCAACGGCGCCGGCCGGATCGGGCGCGCAGCCGCCGATGCCACCCGTCGACACCGACTACAACGCCTAACCAGCCCGGCCCCCGCCGCGCATCCCTGATCCCGGCTGATCCGTGGACTCCCGGCCGCCCTTGTCGGCGGCCGAAATTACCCCATATTGATTCCGGAAGGTGCAACCGCTGCTTCCAAGAAGGGCGGTTGCGTCGGTCACGAAGGGGGTCCGATGGACTTCGAAAAATACACGGAGCGCTCCAAGGGCTTCGTCCAGGCGGCGCAAACGCTCGCCCAGCGTTCCGGCCACCAACAGATTGTTCCCGAGCACCTGCTCAAGGTGCTGCTCGACGACAAGGAAGGCCTCGCGGCCAACCTGATCCGCGCTGCCGGCGGCGATCCGGCGCGCGCCCTCGCGGCTGTCGAGGCGGCGCTGGCCAAGCTGCCGCGTGTCGAAGGCCGCGGCGCCGGCCAAACCTACGTCTCGTCCGATCTGGCGCGGCTCTTCGGCGACGCCGAGAAGATCGCGACGAAAGCCGGCGACAGCTTCGTCACCGCCGAACGCCTGCTGCTGGCTCTGGCGCTCGACAAGAATTCCACCGCCGGCAAGGCGCTGGCCGCCGCCGGCATCACCGCACAGAACCTCAACGCCGCCATCGAACAGATCCGCAAAGGCCGCACCGCCGACAGCGCCAGTGCCGAGGAAGGCTATGACGCTCTCAAGAAATATGCGCGTGACCTGACCGCGGCGGCGCGCGACGGCAAGCTCGATCCGGTCATTGGCCGCGACGAGGAAATCCGCCGCACCGTCCAGGTGCTGTCGCGCCGCACCAAGAACAATCCGGTGCTGATCGGCGAGCCCGGCGTCGGCAAGACCGCCATCGTCGAAGGCTTGGCGCTGCGCATCGTCCATGGCGACGTGCCCGAGAGCCTCAAGGAAAAGCGCCTGCTGGCGCTCGACCTCGGCGCACTGGTCGCTGGCGCCAAATTCCGCGGCGAGTTCGAGGAACGGCTCAAGGCGGTATTGTCAGAAATTACGGCGAGCGCCGGCGAGATCATCGTCTTCATCGACGAGCTCCACACCCTGGTCGGCGCCGGCAAAGCCGAAGGCGCGATGGATGCGTCCAACATGCTCAAGCCGGCGCTGGCGCGTGGCGAGCTGCATTGCGTCGGTGCCACCACGCTCGACGAATATCGCAAGCACATCGAGAAGGATGCGGCGCTCGCGCGGCGTTTCCAGCCGGTGTTCGTCAACGAGCCTTCGGTCGAGGATACGATCTCGATCCTGCGCGGCATCAAGGAAAAGTACGAGCTGCATCACGGCGTGCGCATCACCGACGGCGCCATCGTCGCCGCCGCCACGTTGTCGAACCGCTATATCACCGACCGCTTCCTGCCCGACAAGGCGATCGACCTGATGGACGAGGCGGCGTCGCGTTTGCGCATGGAGGCGGAATCGAAGCCCGAGGAGATCGACGAGCTCGACCGCCGCATCGTCCAGCTCAAGATCGAGCGCGAAGCGCTCAAGAAGGAAACCGATCCGGCGTCGAAGGATCGGCTGAAGAAGCTCGAAAGCGAATTGACCGGGCTCGAGAAGCAATCCGCTGACCTGACGGCGCGCTGGCGCGCCGAGAAGGAGCAGATGGCGGGCGCGCAGAAGCTCAAGGAGCAGATCGACAAAGCGCGCATCGAGCTCGAACAGGCGCAGCGCAAAGGCGATTTCACCCGCGCCGGCGAGTTGACCTATGCCGTCATTCCCGACCTCGAAAAGAAGCTCAAGGCGGCCGAAGCCGCCGAAGGCAACCGCATGATCGACGAAGCGGTGACCGAGCAGCATATCGCCGCGGTGGTGTCGCGCTGGACCGGCATTCCGGTCGACAAGATGCTCGAAGGCCAGCGCGAGAGGCTGCTGCAGATGGAGTCGAACCTGCGCCGCCGCGTCGTCGGCCAGGACGAGGCGGTGGTCGCCGTTTCGAACGCGATCCGCCGTGCGCGCGCCGGCCTGCAAGATCCCAGCCGGCCGATCGGCTCGTTCCTCTTCCTCGGCCCGACTGGCGTCGGCAAGACCGAGCTCGCCAAGGCGCTCGCCGAATTCCTGTTCGACAGCGACCAGGCGATCTTGCGCATCGATATGTCGGAATACATGGAAAAGCACGCGGTCGCCCGCCTCATCGGCGCGCCGCCGGGTTACGTCGGTTACGAAGAGGGCGGCGCACTCACCGAAGCGGTGCGGCG
>JAGXBG010000212.1 GCA_018971215.1 Alphaproteobacteria bacterium | reverse complement strand
CTGCTGGGGCAGGTGGGCCTGACCGCGCGCGCCGATCACCGGCCGGCGCGGCTGTCGGGCGGCGAGCAGCAGCGCGTCGCCATCGTCCGCGCGCTCGCCAACCGGCCGCAGCTGCTGCTCGGCGACGAGCCGACCGGCAATCTCGACCACGAGACCGCCGGCGAGGTGGTGGGTGTATTGCTCGACCTGGTGCGGCGTACCGGCCTGGCGGCGCTGATCGCCACGCACAATCTCGAGCTGGCGCGGCGCATGGACCGCATCCTCGCGCTCGAAGACGGCAAGGTCGCCGAACGGCGGGCCGCGTAGTCCGCGACGTCGAGTTCTTCGATGGTTTCGCGGGCGGCCGGATGGCCGCAAGCGCCAAATATTAGGCAAATAAAACAACCGGTTATCGATTTGACGTCGATTGGTCGGTCGCTAAATAATTCTCCCGGTCGATTGTAATGCGGGCGTTCGCGCCCCATTTGTTCTAATATCGGGTTCTCGGGCCACCGATCAAATCGGCGCCGAGCCCGCCGCGATCCGACATTGCCAGGGGTATCCGATGAAGCGCCTGATCGCGGCCGCCACCAAGGGCGATCCGGATGCCGAATACAATCTTGGCGTCATGTACGATAACCGGATCGACGATCACGGCAATGCGGTCGATCCGACCGACGACAACGGCAATCCCATCGCCAGCAATCGCACCGAGGCCATGAAATGGCTGCTGCGGGCAGCCGAGCACGGTCAGGCACGCGCCCAAACGCGGCTGGCTGAACTCTATGCTGCAGGGCCCGCCGCCGCCCGGAATTACGGCCGCGCCTGCCAGTGGTTCATCATCGCGATGCATGGCCTCAATGGCGTCCACCGCCAGCGCGCGCAGGACGGCTACGATAGCGCCCGCTCGCAGTTGACGACGACGGAAATCCTGGCGGCGGAACGCCGGGCGCGCGACTGGGAGCGCCGGCGCCGCGCGGCGAATCCGGTGCCGGCGCCGACGCCGCTCCGGGTGACGCAGTGAAGCCGGAGCGATCGCCGGCTGTAGCGGGCGGCGTAACGGCAGCGATATCGCTGTGCACGATCATTGCTTCGGTCGATGTCGGCATTTTCAATCGAGGGCCGACATGATCGGCACCGTGACATCGTTCAGTTCCAAGAAGCGGTATGGCTTCATCGCGCCCGAAGACGGCGGCGCGGCGGTCTTCGTCCATATCTCGACGGTCGAGCGCGCGGGGATGAAAGTGCTCACCGTCGGACAGCGTCTCGTCTACGAGGTCACGTTCGATCAGGGCGAGCGGTCGATGACCATCATCGGACCGGCGCCCTGACGGGCGCTTGAGGGCAGGAGGCAGGCCTGGAACGGGAAACTAACATCGACCGCCTGGCGCGCGAGACGATCAAATTGTACGGGCGCAGCGCCGGGATCATCGCCGACCAGCGCGCGGCGAGCTACATCGCGACCGGCGACTTCGGCCAATCGCGCGCCTGGCTCGAAACCGCCGCGACGATCCGCCGGCTCGGCACGCGGTCTGATTTGGCCGGGCGGCTCGTTACCCTCCCGCCTCACTAGTCACCTTCCGGCGTCTTTGGCGCCGCGGCCGGATTCCACTGGCCCTTGCGCATGCGGCTGATCTTGATCGAGCGGTAGAGCCCGGCGCTACGGAACGGCTCGTTGGCGACGAACGCCTCGGCGGCGGCGCGATCCTTGACGTTGATGATCGAGACGCTGCCGACGCGCTTGCCGGCGTCGTCGGTCAACAGCGCGCCCGCCAGCACGATCGCGTGCTTGTGCCGGTCGAGATAGGCGAGATGCTCCGGCGTTTTCGCCTGGCGGATGGCAGCCGAGGTTGCCTCGTAGTCCTCGGCGTAGATGATGAACAGCATCGCGGTTCTTTCCGTGCAGGCGGCGTTCGATGTCCGGTCTTAAGCCGGCGCCGGGCTATCCGTCCAGGCCCGCGGAACCACGGCCAGCCGGCCGCGTTTGGGCAGCGATGAACGCTCACGTCACCATCTTGCTCGGCATTGGCATCCTGGTCGCCGTCATCTTCGCCGCGTCGTCGATACGCCTCGCGCGCGACCGGACTGCAAGCGCGGCGGTGCAGGTCGTCGGCGCAAGCGGCCTCGTCATGGTCGTGCTGGCGCATCTCGCCGAGACGTTTCGCTGGCTGCCGGCGATGGGCTGGGGCCGGCCGGACAGCGTCGGCCATTATCTCGATCTCGTGAGCGCGATTATGGGCGTCACGCTCCTGCTCCTGGGGTATTTGGCCGGCGCGTTACACCGGCACTGACGGCGCTCAACTTCAGCGCTTGACATTGGTCGTCTGTACGCATACGTAGTTAAAATACGTACAATAAGCGTACGGGAGATAAGCCATGGCCAGTCACGCCCAAATCGCGGCCAACCAGCGGAATGCCGCCAAAAGCACCGGACCCAGGACGGCCGTCGGCAAGGCGGTGGTGGCGCAGAACGCCCTGCGCCACGGCCTGACGGCGCGCCAACTGATCATTTTCGGCGAAGGGTTCGCCGATTACGCGCGGTTTCATGCTGAGCTGCGGGCCGCACTCGCGCCCGCGGATGCGGTCGAGGAGACGCTGGCCGAGCGCATCGTGCTGTGCGCCTGGCGACTGCGCCGCATGGGCCGCATCGAGGCTGCGTTGCTCAAAGATGCCGAAAGCCACGTCGGGACAGGCGCGGCTTGCGGCACCGAGCTCGGCGTCGGATTCTCCCGCGTGGCGCACGCGATGACGGTGCTGTCGCGCTACGAGTCGACGCTCGACCGCGCCTTGCGCCAGGCCGAGTTGCAGCTCGAGCGCCGGCAGGCGCGGCGAAGCGGCGAAGCAGTGCCGCCGCCGATTGCCATCGCCGTCGCCGGCCTCGACGTCAGGCACGGCGGTGCCGAAAAAATTAAAATCTGCGAAACAAAGCCAATTTCCGAGTCGGCGGCGACGGACAGCGAGACAGGCGTGACGCATGCGCCGTGATGCGTGCCTCACTCGTCATGGCCGGGCTTGACCCGGCCATCAACGGCCTGAAGGCGTGGATGCCCGGCACTTTGGCCGCGCATGACGGTAAAA
>JAGXBG010000052.1 GCA_018971215.1 Alphaproteobacteria bacterium | reverse complement strand
GCCGCGCCGATCGCCCACGATCTTCTGCTCGCGGCGCAGAAGCGCGATCCGGCGCGCCGCGTGCCGAGCGAACCGTTCGCCGCCGCAAAGCTGGCGCAAGGCTGAACCGAACCATGCGCTGGCTCTACGATCCCACCCACACGCAGCAGACCCTGAGCGCCAAACTAGTGAACGTGAACTGGCCGTTGGTCGCGCTGGTCACGACCATCGCCGGCGTCGGCTTCGCCATGCTCTATTCGGCCGGCAACGGCAGCTGGCACCCGTGGGCGGAACGCCAAGTGGTGCGATATCTGGTTGCGGCGTTGATCATGCTTGTCGTTGCCATGGTCGACATCCGCGTCTGGTTGCGGGCCGCATACGGTTTCTACGCCGTGACCATGGTGTTGCTGATCGCAGTCGAAGTGCGCGGCGCCATTGGCATGGGCGCGCAGCGCTGGATCGATCTCGGCATCATCCAGATTCAGCCGTCGGAGTTCATGAAGATCGCACTGGTCATGGTGTTGGCGCGTTATTTCAACGGCATGCCCGCCGAGGAGATCAGCAACCCGTTGAAACTGATCGTGCCGGCCCTGATGATCCTGGTGCCTGCGGCGATGGTGTTGAAGCAGCCGGATCTCGGCACCGCGACGATGCTGGTCATCGGTGGCGCGGCGATGTTCTTCCTTGCCGGCGTCAGGATCTGGAAATTCGCGGTCGTCCTCGCCGCCGCCGGTGCAGTGGTTCCCTTCGCTTGGCATCATCTGCGCGAATATCAGAAGAACCGCATCCTGACCTTCCTCAATCCTGAGAACGACCCGCTCGGCGCCGGCTATCACAGTTTGCAGGCCAAGATCGCCGTCGGCTCGGGCGGGATTTTCGGCAAAGGCTATCTGTCGGGAACCCAGGCGCATCTCTCGTTCCTGCCCGAGCGCCAGACCGACTTCATCTTTACCATCCTCGGCGAGGAATTCGGGCTGGTCGGCGGGTTGGTGCTGTTGGCGCTTTACGCCGTCGTCTTCATTTACGGCTACGCCATCGCCTTCCGCTCGCGCAGCCATTTCGGCCGGCTGCTCGCGTTCGGCATCACCACCAACCTGTTCCTATACGTCTTCATCAACGTCGCCATGGTGATCGGCTTGCTGCCGGTGGTCGGCGTGCCGCTGCCGCTGGTGTCGTACGGCGGCACTTCGATGCTCACGGTGATGTTTGGCTTTGGCCTGCTAATGAGCGTTTACGTCCACCGCGACGTACGCATCGGCCGCTACGGCGAGGCTGAAACCTGAGCCCATGCGGCTCGACAAGCCGGCGGCAGGTTGTTATATACGGCGCCTTCCCGCGCCGGGTGCATAGCTCAGTTGGTAGAGCAGCTGACTCTTAATCAGCGGGTCGCAGGTTCGAGTCCTGCTGCACCCACCACTTTTCCGTCAGACGGTGGGGTGTGGATAACGGAATTTTCCGTCAACGTTCTGTTTTTGGTCGCCGCTGATCGAGCAGCTTGTTGATTGCTGCGCGCGCCATGGTTCCCGTCGGCCTGACATAACGCGCTACCACCGTCCGGTCTTTGTGGCCGGTAACGGCACGGATCATGTCGTCGGCGCAGCCGGCTTCACCGAGCCGTGTAGCTGCGGTGTGCCGTAGGTCCATGAACTTGCGCTGTCGGGTATGCCGGCAGCTCGGCAGATTTTTCGATGAACATGCCGGAAATGGTGTTCCTTGTACGGCCTGCCGCTCTTTTCGGAGACGACCAGAATCGTGCCGATCTTCGGCGTGATGTCGATTTCGCGCTTGAGCTCAGGGAGCACGGGCACCGCGACGCGCTGCCCAGTTTTGTGCTGACTGATGACGATCGAGCCGTCGATAGGATCGTAGGCTGAGCGTGGCATTATGATGATGTCGCCTTCCCGCTGTCCCAGACAGACGATCGATTTGATAAAGGCCGAGTTGGCGGTCACAATGGTTCGGTAAGGCCAGGGGGCTTTGTTCATCGTCAACGATGGAGGCTTCGATGGCGCAAACCGTTCATAAACTCGACTACTATTACGTCCAGACCCCCAACACCGCCGGTCAGTCCGCGTGGATACTCGCCGCATTGCGCGACGCCGGCGTGTCGCTCCTCGCTTACTCCGGCTTCCCGAACGGCCACAGAGCACAGCAGGACTTCGTGCCAGCCGATCCAGCCCAATTCATGGCGGCGATGAAGAAACTGAAGCTGAATCTGTCGCGGAAGAAGATCTGCTTCCTGCTGGAAGGCGACGACAACGTGGGCGCGCTCACGAGCATCTTGTCCAAGCTAGCCGAGTCCAAGATCAATGTGACGGCGCTCGATGCCGTCACGGCCGGCGAGGGACGCTTCGGTGCGATCTTCTGGGTGAAGCCCCGTGATGTCGCCAAGGCGGCTAAGGTGCTGGGCGTGATGGAGGCAGCATCATGACCGAATACATCGTCGGCTTAAGATTTCGGACTCGATCCGAAGTTCTAACGATTGAGGCCGAGGATGCGTTGATTGCCGCGCTCAAAATCAAGCACGATCAGCCCGAGGCGGTCATTTCCTACGTTCGCAAATCCAATCGGCGCGGCGATCGTCGCCATCCCCATCGGACAGGCTAGAGAACTTCTTGCACCACGAGGTATGCGACGGCCGCATCCCGATCGAAGAGGCGCAGCGCCTCCACTAACTGCCGCGCCAGGGCCGGTGCCGTCGCCTGGAGCGGGTTGCAGATTCGAGTCCTGCTGCACCCACCATCGCCAAGTGCTTTTGGTCTCAGTGACTTAGCGAATCTGCATTTGGACAAAACTGGGCACTGCGAACGGCCTAACCGGGTTCGCTGCACATTCACATTCCATCGCGAAGCTATAGAAGTATTTTGAGCTGCGGAGGCAGCCGAATGAATCACGCTTGGGCTTGTAGCTGTTGCGGAAGGCAGTTCAATACTCTGCCGCTCGACTTCACCTGCAAGGCACCGGACCACTGGTTTCAAATCCCCGAGTCAGAGCGCCTAAACCGTGGAAAGCTCGACAGCGATGTCTGCATTATCGATGCCAAGGACATCTTCGTTCGCGGTTGCCTGGAAATCCCAATTATCGGTCAAGACGATTGCTTTATCTGGGGTGTGTGGGTGTCGGTGTCCAAAGACAGCTTCGCACGCATTCTCGAATTGTGGGCCGCGCCCCTAATCGAGAATGAGCCACCAAAGTTTGGATGGCTTTGCAACAATATCTCTTTCTATCCAACGACCCTAAATCTCAAAACGCACTTGCATCTGCGTGGTGGAAATAGCCGGCCATCCATCGAGCTTGAGCTGACGGATCACCCCCTCGCCATCGAACAACGGCAGGGCATTTCCATCAAACGCGTCGAGGAAATCGCTGCTTCGCTCTCACTTCGACACTGAGCACGGAGGGGGAGGAATGCTGATTTCCCAGTGCCCAGTTTGATCCCGGTTGGTCCACCATCGCTGGAATGTACACAGCAATTCACACCGCAGCGCGCGATGCGTTGAAGCAGCGGCCGATCCGGGTCGTGCTCATCCGCGTCGACCGGGACCCGGTTCCATCCGTAGACTAGAAATTTTCTAAACTTCATTGACCCCCGGCTCCGGCGGGCGCATCCTTTCTCCATCGGTTTTTCCGACCAAGCTGGAGAGGGGACATGCCTTCTCTCAAGGGAACCGAGACCGAGCAGAAACTGAGGGAAGCGTTCGCCGGCGAGAGCCAGGCGAGCCGCCGCTATCTCTATTTCGCCCAGAAGGCCGACGTCGAGGGCTTCAACGATGTCGCCGCCGTGTTCCGCTCGACTGCCGAGGGCGAGACCGGGCACGCACACGGCCATCTCGAATATCTTGAGGAAGTGGGCGACCCGGCGACCGACAAGCCGATCGGTCTGACCGGTGACAATCTCAAGGCCGCGATCGCGAGCGAGACCCACGAATACACCGACGTGTATCCGGGCATGGCGCGCGTGGCCCGCCAGGAAGGCTTCGACGAGATCGCCGACTGGTTCGAGACGCTCGCCAAGGCCGGGAAGTCGCATGTCGGGCGCTTCCAAAAGGCGCTCGAAGAAAACTGGAACACGATCGGAGGGAAACATGGACGCAAAGACTGACGAGAAAGCGGGCAAGTGCCCGATTGTGCACGGGACCACGAATGTTGGCATGAGGTCGAACAAAGAGTGGTGGCCGAATCAGCTGAACCTCAGGATTCTCCGCCAGAACTCGCCCCAGTCCGATCCAATGGGAAAGGACTTCAACTACGCGGAGGAGTTCAAGGAGCTCGACCTCAAGGCTCTGAAAAAAGATCTCACCGCGCTTATGACAGACAGCCAAGACTGGTGGCCGGCGGATTTCGGCCACTACGGCGGGCTCATGATTCGCATGGCGTGGCACGCCGCGGGCACGTACCGCATCGGCGACGGTCGCGGTGGCGCAGGCGCCGGCCAGCAGCGCTTCGCACCCCTCGGCTCCTGGCCGGACAATGCGAACCTCGATAAGGCTCGCCGGCTCTTGTGGCCGATCAAGCAGAAATACGGCTCGAAAATCTCCTGGGCCGACCTCATGGTCCTTGCCGGCAATGTCGCGCTCGAAACCATGGGCTTCAAGACATTCGGCTTCGGCGGCGGGCGCCCCGATGTGTGGGAGCCCGACGAGATCGTCTACTGGGGCAAGGAGAAAGCTTGGTTCCCTGATCCTCATAGCGACGAGCGCTACAGCGGCGTCCGCGATCTCGAGAATCCGCTGGCTGCCGTGAATATGGGCCTCATCTACGTGAATCCGAATGGGCCGAACTTCAAGCCGGATCCGGTTGCTGCCGCCGTCGACATTCGCGAGACCTTCAAGCGCATGGCGATGAACGATGAGGAGACCGTTGCGCTGATCGCCGGCGGACATAGCTTCGGCAAGACCCACGGCGCCGGCGATGCGACGCTTGTCGGTGCAGAGCCGGAAGCTGCGCCCATTGAGGAGATGGGTCTCGGCTGGAAGAGCCGCTATGGCACAGGGAAAGGAAAAGACGCGATCACCGGCGGCCCAGAAGTCACCTGGAGCACGACGCCGACGAAGTGGAGCAACAGCTTTTTCGAGAACCTGTTCAAATATGAATGGGAACTGGAGAAGAGCCCGGCTGGGGCCAATCAATTCAGGGCGAAGGGCGCTGCCGCCACGATTCCGGATGCCTTCGACCCGTCGAAGCGTAATACACCGACCATGCTGGTCACGGACCTCGCTTTGCGGATGGATCCGGCCTACGAGAAGATTTCCCGGCGCTTCTTAGAGCATCCGGATGAATTCGCGGATGCGTTTGCCCGCGCGTGGTTCAAACTCACCCACCGTGACATGGGCCCGCGCGCACGCTATCTCGGCCCGGAAGTTCCGGCGGAGGAGCTGATTTGGCAGGATCCCGTTCCCGCCGTCGATCACGAGCTGATCGACGGCAACGATATCGCGGATCTCAAGGCCAAGATCCTCGCCTCGCGACTTTCCATCGCCGAGCTGATCGGGGCTGCGTGGGCCTCGGCTGCAACCTTCCGCGGCTCCGACAAGCGCGGCGGGGCGAACGGAGCGCGCATCCGTCTCGCGCCGCAGAAGGATTGGGAGGTCAACCAGCCTGCCCAATTGGCAAAGGTGCTCGAAACCCTTGCGGGCATCCAGAAGGAGTTCAACGACGCGGCCAGCGGCGGCAAGAAAGTGTCGCTCGCCGACCTGATCGTTCTTGGCGGCTCGGCCGCCATCGAACAGGCCGCGAAACAGGCGAAGCACGACGTGACCGTTCCATTCGCGCCCGGCCGCACGGACGCGTCCCAGGAGCAAACCGACGTGGAGTCCTTTGCCTATCTCGAACCGGTCGCGGACGGATTCCGCAACTACCTCAAGGCCGAGTTCAGCATACCGGCGGACGAGCTGCTGATCGACAAGGCACAACTCCTGACGCTGACCGCGCCCGAGATGACGGTCCTCGTCGGTGGCTTGCGCGTCCTGGGCGCGAACCACGGCAAGTCGCAGCACGGCGTCTTCACGATTCGTCCGGGGACGCTGACCAACGACTTCTTCGTGAACCTCTTGGACATGAGCACCGAGTGGAAAGCGACCTCGGATGACAATCTGTTCGAGGGATACGACCGCAAGAGCGGCAAACTCAAGTGGACCGGCACCCGTGTCGATCTCATCTTCGGTTCGAACTCCGAGCTGCGCGCGCTTGCCGAAGTCTACGGCGCCGACGACGCGGAAGCGAAGTTCGTGGCCGACTTCGTGGCGGCGTGGACCAAGGTGATGAACGCTGATCGCTTCCACCTCGCCTGATCTCGAGCGCGAGGTTTTCGAAGGCTGTTAAGGTCAGGCCGCTCCAGCCATCCGGCTTGGCGGGGATGATGTGCCAGACGGCGTCAAAAGCGTGCTGTCCGGACTTTCATGGCCGCTGGCAGCCGTGATGCCCGTCACTTTGCGGTCCTGCTCTGTGCCTGGCCAAGAGGGATGGCCAAAACCCAGTGCCCAGTTTGACCCTGGTTGGCCCACCAGCCTTTTCAGGACGTCGTGCCGGCTGTTGATCCACGGTGGTGGTCGCGTGAATTCTCCGCGACCGGTACGCTATGCGGTCGACGTTCAGGCCTTCGCCGGTTTGAACATCTTACCGATCTGATCGCGGAGTTCCGACGAATCCTGGTGACCGTGGACGGTTACCGCATGTTGCACCGCCACTTCGAGCAATTCCTGCGGGCTATCTGCGGCCATCGAAACCGAGCATTTCATGTCGCTCGGAAACTCACGGCAGTCGATATAGATGCGCGCCATTTCATCCCTCCCATTCTGTAGCGGGACACACGGACGGCTTCCAAAGCTCGATCGTCAAGATTCCGTGATCGATCATGCGCTTCCCGATCGCGCAATGCGCGTCGCCGCATTCTCTCGTCGAGCCGGAACCTCCGACAGCGTAAGTCCGGTGGCGAGTTTTCATCAACGACATTCGTCGAATTCGTTGTGCCGGTTTACCAATTGTGTCCAGTATTGCGACCTTGTCGGTTTCCGATCTTGCAAGGCGCCATCACATCGTGCGGCCGGGAGGTTTCGGTATCGGGATCTGACAAGGAGCCAGGCCCGCCGCCGGTAGGACCGTTGCGGGGCGGCGGCTACATTGATTCTATTGCCATTCCAGCGCTGAAAATCCTCGATCTGGCCAACAGATAAGGGCGGCGTTCGAGCCGCCTCTGGCTCCTGGAGCCGCCGGGGGCTATCCTTTTTGCGAAAACGGGAGACGCGCAAGCCCCGGGCCTGGGAAGGGATCGACCTATGGCTTCCGTGGATATCCGCGGCGTGCGGAAATCCTTCGGGCCGTTGGAAATCATCCACGGCATCGACATAGAAATCGGCGACGGGGAATTCATCGTCCTGGTCGGACCTTCGGGCTGCGGCAAGACCACGCTCTTGCGCATGGTCGCCGGGCTCGAGACCATCACCGCCGGCGAGATCGCCATCGACCGTCGCGTGGTGAACGACGTGCCGCCGAAGAACCGCGATATCGCCATGGTGTTCCAGAACTACGCGCTCTATCCGCATATGACGGTGCGCGATAACATGGCCTTCAGCCTGAAAATGCGCAAAGCCGACGCAGCGATAATCGTCGAACGGGTCCATCGGGCGGCGGACATTCTCGGGCTTCAGGCCTATCTCAATCGCTATCCGCGACAGCTTTCTGGCGGCCAGCGTCAGCGCGTCGCCATGGGCCGCGCCATCGTGCGCGATCCGCAGGTCTTCCTGTTCGACGAACCGCTTTCCAACCTCGATGCCAAATTGCGCGTGCAGATGCGCACCGAGATCAAGGCGCTGCATCAGCGACTCAAGACCACCTCGATCTACGTCACGCACGATCAGGTCGAGGCCATGACCATGGCCG
Organism: Alphaproteobacteria bacterium; assembly: GCA_018971215.1. GTDB lineage: Bacteria > Pseudomonadota > Alphaproteobacteria > ATCC43930 > CGMCC-115725 > REEB95. The sequence continues at coordinate 7,754 of JAGXBG010000052.1, read as the reverse complement.
ATCGTATCGTCGTCATGCACGGCGGCAACGTCGAGCAGATCGGCACGCCGCTCGAGTTGTACGACCGGCCGGTCAATCTCTTCGTCGCCGGCTTCATCGGCTCGCCGGCGATGAATTTCATCGAAGGCCGTCTGAAGCGCGTGAACGGCTCGGTCTGGGTCGAGGCCGGCGACGGGACGCGGTTACCGGCGCCGCGCGACGCCGGCGGGCGCGACGGTCAGCAGGTCGTCTACGGCGTGCGGCCAGAACATTTTGAAGTGACGGACGACAGCGTCATTCGCGCGCGCGTCCAGGTCGTCGAGCCGACTGGCGCCGACACCTTTGTTTACGCCGACCTGGCGGGTACGCAGGTTTGTGCGGTTTTCGGCGAACGTCATGCTTTCAAATCCGGCGAGATCATCGGTTTGCGGCCCAAGGTCTCGTTGACGCATCTGTTCGACGCCGCCACCAGCGGCAAAATCAACTGAATCCACGCAAACAGGGAGGTGCGCATGAGTGATTTTAGTCGACGTGACGTCCTCAAAGCCGGCGTGGCAACGACGGCCGCAGCGGTGGGCGCCGGCTTGATGCCCGAAACCGCTCAAGCGGCCTGGACGAATCAGCCCGAACCCAACGCTTCGCTCCGCGTGTTGCGGTGGAAGCAATTCGTCGAGGGCGACATCGCCAGCTTCATGGCGAGCACGAAGAAGTTTACCGAAAAGACCGGCATCAAGGTCCGCGTCGATAGCGAGAGCTGGGAAGACGTTCGGCCCAAGGCGGCGGTGGCCGCCAACGTCGGCGCGGGGCCGGACATCATTATCGACACCAACGACGATCCGTTCAAATTTCCCGAGAAGCTGGTCGATCTGAGCGATCTCGCCGACTATCTCGGCGGCAAGTACGGCGGCTGGTACGACACCTGCCGCGCCTATGGCACGCACAACAAGCGCTGGATCGCGCTGCCGCAGGGAGTCAACGTCTCGTGTATCAACTACCGCGTCAGCGCGATCAAGAAGGCGGGCTTCGAGAAAATCCCCGAAGACCTGCCGGGTTTCCTCACGCTCTGCCAGAAGCTGAAGGGCACCGCGACGCCGGCGGGTTTTGCCTTGGGCCATGCCTCCGGCGACGCCAACAACTGGACGCACTGGTGCCTGTGGACCCACGGCGGCATGGTGGTCGATCCCAAAAGCAACGTGGTCCTCGATTCACCCGAAACCGTGGCGTCGCTCGAATACGCCAAGCAGCTTGCCGATACCTTCGTGCCGGGCACGCTGTCGTGGCTTGATCCGAGCAACAACAAAGCGTTCCTGGCTGGCGAGCTCGGCCTCACCGGCAACGGCATTTCGATCTATACCGTCGCCAAGAATTCGCCCGATCCGGCGCTCAAGGCGATCGCCGCCGACATGGACCACGCGCGTTATCCGATCGGGCCGGTGAAGAAATTCACCGAACAGAACCTGACGCTGTCCGCCTACGTCTTCAAATATTCCAAGTACCCGCGGGCCGCGAAGGAGTATCTCCGCTTCATGTGGGAGGCGGATCAGTACAACGACTGGCTGCAATCCTCGAACGGCTATATCTCGCAGCCGCTCAAGGCCTACGCCAAGAACCCGGTATGGACGGCCGATCCCAAGACGACGCCGTTCCGCGACGGCGCCGATCGCATCCTGGTCAACGGTTATGCCGGTCCGCTCGGCTACGCTTCCGCGGCGGTGATGGGCGATTTCATCGTCGTCGACATGTTCGCCGAGGCTTGCTCGGGCACGCAGACACCCAAGGCGGCGGCGACCCGCGCGGCCGAGCGTGCCAAGCGGTATTACCAGGTGTGAGGCGATGCGGGCGGCACCGTGCAAGCGGCGCCGCTCGTTGTCCCATGGCCGTCGAAATGCATAGTTCGGATCAGTCCGCGGCGCGCGCAGGCTGGCGGTTGCGCGACAACCGCGACTGGCTGGGCGCCTTGTTCATGCTGCCGGCGGCGGCCATCCTGCTGGTGTTTCTGGCCTATCCGCTCGGCCTTGGTTTCTGGCTGGGCCTCACCGACGCCAAGATCGGCGAGGCCGGCCACTTTATCGGCTGGGGCAACTTTGTCTCGCTCGCTCACGACGCCGTGTTCTGGCTCGTCGTCTTCAACACGACCTTTTACACCGTCGTTGCGAGCGTCGTGAAATTCGCCTTGGGGCTTTATCTCGCGTTGCTCTTGAACGAGCGCCTGCCGTTCAAGTCGTTGCTGCGGGCCTTCGTGCTGCTGCCGTTCGTCGTGCCGACGGTGTTGTCGGCCATCGCCTTTTGGTGGATCTATGATTCGCAATTCTCGATCATCTCCTGGGTACTGATCCGGCTCGGACTTATCCACCGCTACATCGATTTCCTCGGCGAGCCGTGGAATGCACGTTGGGCAGTGATCGCCGCCAACATCTGGCGCGGCATACCGTTCGTCGCGATCACGTTGCTCGCCGGACTGCAGACGATCTCACCCTCGCTCTACGAAGCGGCGACGCTCGACGGTGTCACGGCGTGGCAACGCTTCCGCCACATCACGCTGCCGCTGTTGACGCCGATCATCGCTGTGGTCATGACGTTCTCGGTGTTGCTGACCTTCACTGATTTCCAGCTCATCTACACCATCACCGGCGGTGGCCCGATCAACGCCACGCATCTGATGGCGACGTTGTCGTTCCAGCGCGCGATCACCGGCGGCTATCTCGGCGAAGGCGCGGCGATCGCCGACGCCATGGTGCCGTTCCTGCTGGCGGCCATTCTGTTCAGCTATTTTGGGCTGCAGCGCCGCCGCTGGCAGCAGGGGAGCGCCGATTGACCGCCGTGCCTGACATGGTTGCCCGCGCGGAAAATGGCCGCGGCGCGCGCTTCCTCGGAGTGATGCCGCGGCGGCTGGTCACGCTCTATCTGCCGCTCGGCGTCCTGCTCTTCGTGCTGCTGTTCCCGTTCTATTGGATGGTTGTCACAACCTTCAAGCCGGACACCGAACTCTACGATTACGCCCATTTCAATCCGTTCTGGGTGGTGCATCCGACGTTCGAGCACATCGACAAGCTGCTGTTCCACACCGGCTTCCCCAATTGGATGATCAACACGCTGATCATTTCGGTGAGCTCGACCTTCATCTCGCTGTTCTCGAGCGTCTGCGCGGCCTATGCCATCGAGCGCCTGCGCTACAAGGGCTCGCAGTATGTCGGCATGGCGATCTTTCTCGCCTATCTCGTGCCGCCGAGCATTCTGTTCATCCCGCTGGTCGCGATGGTATTCCGGCTCGGCCTTTTCGACACCGACTGGTCGCTGATCCTCACCTATCCGACTTTCCTCGTGCCGTTTTGCACATGGCTGTTGATGGGCTACTTCCGCACCATCCCCTACGAGCTCGAGGAATGCGCGCTGATCGATGGCGCCTCGCGTCTGCAGATCCTATTGAAGATCACGCTGCCCTTGGCGGTGCCGGGGTTGATTTCCGCTGGCATTTTCGCCTTCACGCTGTCGTGGAACGAGTTCATCTACGCCCTGACGTTCATCTCTTCGTCGGAGAACAAGACCATACCGGTCGGTGCCATCACCGAACTGGTCGAGGGCGACGTTTATCACTGGGGGTCGTTGATGGCCGCGGCCTTGCTGGGCTCGGTGCCGGTCGTGCTGCTCTATTCTTTCTTCGTAGATTATTACGTCTCGAGCCTGACAGGCGCCGTCAAGGAATAGGGATCTTGGCGTGGCTCGGCGAACTTGCCGGCTACTGCATCGTTGGCACCGCCAATCATAGCCCGAGCTCGGTGAGACCCGGGTGGTCATCAGGGCGCCGGCCAAGCGGCCAGTGAAATTTGCGATCCGATTCTTTGATCGGCATGTCATTGATCGACGCAAAACGCCTCTGCATTAAGCCTGCTTCATCGAACTCCCAGTTCTCGTTGCCGTAGGATCGAAACCATTGGCCGCTGTCGTCATGCCATTCATAGGCGTAGCGCACCGCAATCCGGTTGCCCTCGAACGCCCAGAGCTCTTTGATCAAGCGATAATCGAGTTCCTTGGCCCATTTTCGGGTCAGAAATTCGATGATCGCTTTACGTCCAACGGGGAACTCGACGCGATTCCGCCACCGGCTATTCTCGGCATACACCAGCGCGACGCGCTGCGGGTCGCGGCTGTTCCAGCCGTCTTCCGCCATGCGGATTTTTGCGATCGCTGTTTCGCGCGTGAACGGGGGCACCAAAGCGGCCATGTTTTTCTCCATCTTCTAGGCCGACCATCTTAGACTAAAACGCGAAACGCACCGCGCGCAAAACGTGTGTTGTGATTGGCGGCTACTTGCCCTTGAAGACCGGCTCGCGCTTTTCCATGAAGGCGCGCCGGCCTTCGACGTAATCCTCACTGGCGTAGCAGCTGGCGACGATCGCTTTGCACAGGTCGCGGTCGATCTTGGATGACGGTTTGATCAGTTCGGCGACGATCCGCTTGGTCGCCGTCATGGTGAGCGGCGCATTCTCGGCGATGCGCGCGCAATAGGCGCGAGTGAAGGTCTCGATCTCGGCGTCTGGCCGCACGTTTTCGACCAGGCCTATGGCCAACGCCTCGCCTGCCGGCACGTGCCGCGCGCTGTAGAAGAAATCCTTGGTGCGCGCCGGTCCAATCAGGTCGACCAGCTTCTTGATGTCGGACCAGCGGTAGGTGAGGCTGAGGCGCGCCGCCAAGCTGGCAAAGCGCGCGCTCGATCCAGCAAAGCGCAGGTCGCAGGCCAGCGCGATGCCGAGACCGATGCTCATGCAATAGCCCTGGATCATGGCGATGGTCGGCTTCGGGAACAGCTGCAATCGGGTCAGCGCGGTTTCTGAAATCGTGTTGTAGCGCGCTTGGTCGGCTGGCGTGCCGCGCAACCGCTCGAACTCTGAGACGTCGGCGCCCGACGTGAAGGCCTGTTCACCGGCACCGCGCAGCACCACGGCGCGCACGGCCGGCGCGGCTTCGAATTGGTCGAGGACCGTTGGGATCGCCTGCCACATGTCGAGCGACAGTGCGTTGCGCCTGGCGGGGTTGTTGAAGACCAGCCAGCCGATCGCGCCGTCGATCGTAGCGACGACCCGCTCGGTCGGAGAAATCGCAGCCGTGCTCAAGGTCCCCCTCGCTTACCGCATTGACTCGCGCGGCCGCCATCAGAGCATAATCGAGAAACCTACGCGAGCTTGGGCATCCGACGCCGTGACATCGAGCGTAGGAACTATGCCGCGGCGCCGCCGTTTGCCCTTCGACGGAGGCACGCCATGAAGCGTACGCGCCGAAGCCCGAGATTCCAGGGGCGACAACGCCGCCATGCCGAGAAGCGCGAACCGCTGTCGGACGACGCGCCGCTTCCGGCTGTGCCCACCGATCCCGTGGACGCGATGAGCGCCGATTCGTTTCCAGCGAGCGATCCGCCCGGCTTTATCGTCATGCGGCTCGGCCGGCGGAATGGAGGGCGTGACCCGATTCCGTAGCGTCACTCCGCCGCCAGCGTCACCGCCGCGTTCTCATAGGCGCCATTGCCGGTGCCGTCCGGGAAGATGCCGCGTTCGGCGATCCAACGCTGCGATTCCTCGAAGACTTCCTTGGTATAAGGCTCGAAGACGATGCGTTCGCCGGGTCCCCAGCGCCGCGTGTCCATAACCGCGTGGAAACGCTTCGGGAACTCCTTCTGGTAATAGTGCGTGTAGAGCTCTGGCCGCAAATCGATGTCGCGCTGAGCGCGGCGCAGTGCCCGGAAATACTTGCGCACGTCGTCGGATTCCGGATTGCCGTTGATCATAGACGCCATCATGAAGGTGGCGTCGATCACCTTGCGGAAGCCGAGCTGTTCGAGGAAGTAATAAGGCCCGCTGAACACGGTGACTGCGGGCACTTTGCGGTCGAACAGCAGTTCCATGCGGCTGAACAGCAGGCCGTCGGCGAAGCTGAGTTTGATATCGCTCAACGGCATGTACTGCTCGAGCGCCTGGATCGTCGCGTAATGGCTGCCGGATTGATATCCGACTGAAATCGGCACGCCCTTGAGATCGGCAGGCTCCTTGATCGGAGATTCCGGCGGCACGAAGATGCCGGCAGGCGACACGGAATAGGCGTCGGCATAGAGCTTGGCGTGGCCTTTGGCGGCCGCGACGTTGACGGTCCAATGGCAGGCGCCGCTGATGTCGCACGCCCGGCCTTGCTCGATCGACTGGAATGCGCCGACCTTGTTGCCGAGTTGATGGCCGTGCCCAGTGCTCGAATCCATCGTCTCGCGGAATTCGTAATCGAGCCCTTCATCGCGGAAATAGCCTTTCTCTTCCGCGACCCACTCCTGCAGCCGGAAGTGCGGTGCGATGACGAACTTGTTCATGGCTTCCTCCATTTTCTCGTTCGGTTCAGCAGACTGCGCCTTGCTTTGCTGCGCCGCGGCCGGATTGGTTGGTCCGGCGCGCGCGGATCATCTTGACGTGTTCGTCCATCAAGCGGCGGGCTGTCGCCGCATCGCGCGCTTCGATCAGCGCCACCAGCTTGTGATGGATTTCGAGAATGTGCAGCGCGACGGTCCGCGTCAGTGCCGGATTTCGCGTCGGCCACGACACGTGCTGCAGCGAGCGCAGCTGCGCTGCCAGCACGCGGTTGTGCGAGGCCTCGGCGACCGCGAGGTGGAAGTCAAGACAGGCGCGCGTGAACGCCGGAACGTCGTCGATCTGTCGTTCGGCGGTGGCGAGAAGGCGCTTCAAGCCGGCGAGCTCGGCGGCGGTAGCGTGTTCGGCCGCAAGCTCGGCCGCCAGCGTCTCGATGGCGCGCTGCGCATCGAGGATTTCAGCGGCGGTGATGCCGGCGAGGTCGAGCTGGACGGCGAGCGCCTCGGCGAACTGGCGCGGATTGCCGTGCGCGATACGCACGCCGCCGCCGGCGCCGACCTTGATCTCGACGACGCCAAGCGCCGCCAACGTCCGCAGCGCATCGCGCGCCACCATCCGGCTCACGTTGGCGCGCTGCGCGATGTCCTTCTCGGTGCCGAGAAAATCGCCGGGCTTGAGCCGCTTCTCGAACACGGCTTCGCGTACTTCGGCGACGAGGCGCGCTGATAGCGTACCGCCTTTCGGACGCTCGCCCGTCTTGAACAGGACGTGCACCGCCACCGCCGCCCTCCGATCCAGGCCGCGATCCTAGCCGTTGGCACAAATATAATAAAATAATATATTTAGGGCAGCATCTGCGACATAGTTATCCGCTTGTTACGCTTTCGCCGGCCAGCCGGCGTCTTATGATCGGTGCGAAAATCGGGAACCAAGCCATGACCAAGCTCGGCATTGCCGTCGCTGCCATTCTCGCGCTCGCTGCCGCTTCAGTGGCAGTATGGGCGTGGATTTCATTGGGTGCGGTCGAGGTTTCGACCTCGGGCTACATCGCGCTTGTTCTCGGCGGCCTTGCGACGCTCGCGCTCGCTGGCGGCCTGATGGCCTTGCTGTTCTATTCGCACTACAAGGGCTACGACGACGCGGCTGGTGGGCGACGCGACGACGACCGGCGTTGAGGCGGCATCCGCGATCGGGCGGATTCAGCATTGAAGGATGTTGTGCCGGCATCGCTGCCGGCCGAACGCCGTGCTGTCGCGGCGCGGCCGCTTGGGCTAAGAAAGCGCGGCGAGGTGGGGAGATGAAAAAAGCCGGACTACGCGTAATGCTGCTGCTGGCCGCTCTGGTCATCGGCCAGCCAGCGTGGGCGCTCGATCACGTCGTCTTCGGCACCGATTGGCGCGCCGAAGCGGAGCACGGCGGCTATTACGCAGC
>JAGXBG010000211.1 GCA_018971215.1 Alphaproteobacteria bacterium | reverse complement strand
GCTGGAAAATCTCGATGTCGAGCGTATCGGCAGCGTTGCCGGCGTAATCCGGCCAGATTTCGCGCTGACGGAAGCGCACGCGATAGAGCGGCTGTGCCGGCAGGCCCGGGCGGTTGTAGGCGAGCTCCTCGGGGTTGGCGAACGAACCGAGCGCATGCACCACCGTGCCGCTATGGCCGCGGATGTACCACGGCGTACGGATATGGCCGGGTGGATGGGCGCGGCGCACGCTGACCGCGTCGCCCGGCTTGAAGCGGGCCGGCACGGTGGCGTTAGCGGCGGCGCGGCCAGTCATGAGCCCACGCCCTCGCGTCGCGCGACCTCTTCCATCTTGCGGCCGAGTTCGTCGGCGGTGAGTACGCCGCGTTGCAGCAGGGTGTTGGCGATGGCGGAGATCCAGCGCTCGTAATAGGTCATGCGCTCGTACGCGTCGGGCGGCAGGGCTTCGATATTCTTACGCATCTCGTCGACCCGCAAATGCCCCTTGGCCGCCAGCAGCACGTTCAACGCGTCGACGCGCTTTTCCCAGAAGGCGTAGTCGTGCTCGGTCTTTTCGACCCGGCCTGCCGGCAACCCGCCCATGTCGTAATGACCGCGAATCGGCTCGCGCATCGGACGATTATTGCCCGCGACCCGCGGCGCGACAAGGCGGGTTAACAAAGGCTTCAGCCTTTCGCCACACCGGTAAACCCGCCACCTACCATTTTCGGCCTGGATAAGTGCCGCCAGTTCCAGGGCGATTTGACGCCCGACCAGGGAGCGCCGTGCCCGCCAACGACACCCAGTCCGAGTCTGCGAACGCAACCCAAGCGGCCGCCGCGGCACGGCTCTATGCCTTGCTGCGGGTCATCGAGATCATGTTCAAGGACCCGCCAGGCGTGCAGCTCGCGCGCGATCTGCGGATGGTCCGGCAGGTTTCCGTCGCCTGAACGCGGCCGCAGCCTTCCCGCCTGCGCTTGACCGTCGCGCGCGATGCCATTAGGCAGGGCGCGCAACCGGCGGGAGGTGTCTCCATGCAGATTGGATTTTGCGGCCTCGGGCGGATGGGTGCGGCCATGGTCGCTCGCCTGCTCGACCAAGGTCGGAAGCCCGTCGTCTGGAACCGCAATCCCGACAAGATCAAGCCGCTGGTGACCAAAGGCGCGCGCGCCGCGCCGACGCCGGCAGCGGTTGCGGCGCAATCCGACATCGTGCTGTCAATCCTGCTCGACGAGCCGGCGGTGCGCGCGGTCTACGACGGCCAGGACGGGCTGTTGTCGGGCGACGTCAAGGGTAAGCTCTTTGTCGACATGAGCACCGTCGCGCCGACGGTGCCGCAGGACATCGCGCCCCGCGCGCGCGTCAAAGGCGCCGGCTTTCTCGAATGTCCGGTCGGCGGCACCGTCGGGCCGGCGCGCGAAGGAAGGCTGATCGGCATGGTGGGCGGCGAGGCGGCGGATTTCGCCCGCGCCAAGCCGGTGCTCGAACTGCTTTGCCGCAAGGTCGATCATCTCGGGCCCAACGGCGCCGGCGCGGCGATGAAACTCGCGATCAACCTGCCGCTGTGCATCTATTGGGAATCGCTCGGCGAGGCGATCGCGCTGACGCGCGACTTCAAAATTCCACCGGCCAAGATGATGGAGATCTTCGGCGAGAGCTCGGGCGGCATCAACGGCCTCAAGGTGCGTGGGCCTGCGGTGGTCAAGGCGCTCGAGACCGGCGAACCGCCGCCGGTCGGCTTCACCATCGACGGCGTGATCAAGGACATGAACATCATGCTCGACTGGGCGCAGCATCTCGGCATCGAGTTGCCGGCGCTCGAACGCGTGCGCGCCTCGTACCAGGCGGCGGCGCGCACCGGCTGGGACCAGGCCGACAATTGCAGCGTGCTGTTCTATCGCCTGGCCGAGGCGCAGAAAGCGGCGCGTTAGCGGCTCATTCGGCGGCTTGCGGCGCCGCCGGCGGACGGCGTGGGCTTATCAGCAAGCGTTCGGCGGTGCCGACGATGCCGCGCGGCATGAAGATGATGAACATCACCAAGAGCGCGCCGTAGATCGTATTGGCGGCGCCGACGAAATGCGTGCCGAAGAGCACGCGCAGCCCTTCGGTGAGCAGGATGGTGAAAGCGGCGCCGACCGTGGGGCCGAGCATGTTGTACATGCCGCCGGCGATCGCGGCGAAGACGATCTCGAGCGAGATGCCGACGCCCGACATCGCATCAGGGCTCAGATACATCAGGTATTGAGCGTACAGCGCACCACCGAGCGCGGTCAGGCCGGTCGACAGGGCGGTGATCTTGAGCTTCTCGCGCAGTACGGCGACGCCGGCCGCTTCGGCGGCGTCCTCGTCCTCGGCGACCGCTTCGAGCGCCAGGCGGATCATGCCGCGCTCGACCAAGCGCCAAGCCACGAGGCCGATGAGCCATGCGGCCAACGCGACGACGTAGAACTCGGCCTTGTCCGGCAATTGCAGCGCGTACCACGAACGGCCGACGGGACGCGGCGTCATGCCGAGCGAGCCGCCGGTGACATCACGCGCGGCGATGATCACCAGCATCACCACCTGGCCGAGCGCGAGCGTGATCAGCGCGAAATAGTGCCCGACCACCTTCTGGCGCGACGACGGATAGCCGACGACCAGCGCCAGCGCCACCGACGTCGCCATGGCGATCGGAATGCCGAGCCAGGGCGTCACACCGTAATTGTTCCACAGCAGCGTCGGCACATAGGCGCCGACGCCGAGAAACGCGCCGTGGCCGAGCGAGGTCAACCGGAAGCGGCCCATCAGCGCCCAGGCGGTGTAGACCAGGCTCCAGATCGCGATCTGCACCGCCAGATGCAGGAAATAATCCGACAGGAAGAACGGCGCGACGACCACCGCCGCCAGCGGCAGATAAACGCCGAGCCGCGGGTCGCGCGCGCCGCTCATTTGCCGAGGAATCCCTGCGGCCGGATCAGGATCATGACGATGAAGAAGACGAAGGCGAGGACCTCGGCCGCCTCGATCGGGAAATAATAGCCGCCGACGGCGATGATCTGGCTGATGACGAAGGCGGCGATGAAGCCGCCGATCATGTTGCCGAGGCCGCCGAGGACGCAGACCATGAAGGT
>JAGXBG010000051.1 GCA_018971215.1 Alphaproteobacteria bacterium | reverse complement strand
GAAGCCGGCATCGTACCCGAGGCGCGCGGCCATCCGGGCGTGGTGAACACCGGCGCCGGAACGCCGATGATGCACGATCACCGTCGCATTCTGGCCACCGGCATCGCGCGGCTACGCGCCAAGATCAAATACCGGCCGGTGGTTTTCGAGTTGATGCCGGCGAGCTTCACGCTGTTCCAGCTGCAGCGTGCGGTCGAAGCCCTTGCCGGTCAGCGGCTGCACAAGCAGAATTTCCGCCGCCTCATCGAGCAACAGGGACTGGTCGAAGAGACCGGTAAGGTCGCAACCGCGACCGGCGGACGGCCGGCGAAGCTGTACCGCTTCCGCCGCGCGGTCATGGTCGAGCGCACCGCAGCCGGTACCAAGCTGCCGCTCTATCGATCGGGTTGACGCCGCGGTCTTAATCGCTCGTTAGCCCTAAGATGCGGGATAGAATTCGCAACGTCCCGCGCGGATTTTTCAGTCGCCGATTAACCATAAGCGGAACGACAAATTGCGACCAAGCGGGTTGCCCTGATCGACGGGCGGATGGCGGGAGACGAATGGGTCGCGGGTCCGGCCGGCCCGCTCAATACCGATTTCGAGCACCGCGACATCGGCAAGAACAAGCTCAATCCGTACGATCTGGCTTACAATCTGGCGGACACGATCCTGCAGCTTCGCCCGACACGTGACGAAGAAGGCGATCTATTGACGCGCTATGCCGCCGCAACCGGCGACGCACCGCAAGGCGAGCGGCTGTCTCTGTGCAAGTTGATGGCCGGCCTATGGACGCGCCAGACGGCGCTCGACGGCATCGTCAAACAGACGCATATCGCACGCTGCTGGATTGAATCGCGCTCTCTCGGCGCGGCGCGGCCCGCGCGCTCGACTCAACGGCAGACCAGCACCGGAATCTTGGAGTGCGTCAGCACCTTCAACGTGTGGCTGCCGAGAACGAGCGCTGCGACCCCGCTCCTGCCATGCGAACCCATGACGATGAGGTCGCATTTCTTTGCCTGTGCGGTTTCGATGATGGATGAGTAAGGCGGCCCGTGCTCGACATGAACCGTCTCGCACGGAACGCCGGCCGCCTTCGCCGCATCGGCAAGCTTGGCCAGAACCGCCTTCGCCTCCCGTTGCGCGGCTTGCACGTAATTAGGCTGTTGATCGGCCGGAATGTGGGCATCCTGCCAGTAGAACGGCTCGGTGACCGTGACCACGGTAACCTTGCTGCCGAGGCTCTTGGCGAGCGCGATGCCGTGCCGTGCCGCATCGGTCGCGAGTTCTGAGCCATCGGTCGCAATCAAAATATTCCGATACATCTCCCCCCTCCACACACGCCAATTCGCGCCATCACCATGGCCTCAAGCTCATAGAGATTGCAACAGGTCAGCGCGCGACGAATGGTGGCACGCGTCGTGTGCCGCGCTGATCGATGCGGCGCCGACGGTGGTCCCGGTCCGAGACACGACCCTGCGCAAAAAGTTGGTGTGGAGTCAGGCGCGGCAAGCGAGATGGTAGCGGGGGCCGGACTCGAACCGGCGACCTTAGGATTATGATTCCTCTGCTCTAACCAGCTGAGCTACCCCGCCGCCGGGCCGGATATAGCGGCTTCCGCCGACTGCTTCAACCGCTCGCTCGCCTTGAGCTTGACGCTGGCCGATTTGAGCTGGCCGCAAGCGGCGAGAATGTCGCGGCCGCGCGGCGTGCGCACCGGCGAGGCATAGCCGGCAGCGTTGACGATGTCGCCGAAAGCGGCAATCGACTGCTCCGTGGAACATTCAAAAGGCGCACCCGGCCAAGGATTGAACGGGATCAGGTTGATCTTGGCCGGGACGCCGGCGATCAGCTTGACCAGCGCGCGGGCGTCGGCCGGGCTGTCGTTGACGCCTTTGAGCATGACGTATTCGAACGTGATGCGGCGCGAATTGCTGGCGCTCGGATAAGCGCGGCAGGCACCGATCAATTCGGCGATCGGATACTTCTTGTTGAGCGGCACCAGAACGTCGCGCAGCTCGTCGGTCACGGCATGCAGCGAGATCGCCAAGTTGACCGCGAGCTCCGATCCGACGCGCGCGATCATCGGCACGACGCCGGCGGTCGACAGCGTGATCTTGCGCTTCGAGACCGACAGGCCTTCGTGATCCATGGCGATCTTCATCGCCTTGGCGACATTGTCGTAGTTGTAGAGCGGCTCGCCCATGCCCATCAGCACGATGTTGGTGAGCTGCCGGTCGTCTTTCGGCGACGGCCATTCGCCGAGCGCATCGCGCGCCACCATGATCTGGCCGACGATTTCCGCGGCGCCGAGATTGCGCACCAGGCGCTGCGTGCCCGTATGGCAGAACTTGCAGGTGAGCGTGCAGCCGACCTGCGACGAGACGCACAGCGTGCCGCGATCCTCTTCCGGGATGTGCACGCATTCGGCCTCCTGGCCGTCGGCAAAGGCGAGCAGCCATTTGCGCGTGCCGTCGTTCGACACCTGGGCGCGGCTTTCGACCGGCCGCGCCACGGTATAGCGCTCGGCGAGCTGCGCCCGGAACGATTTGGCGAGCGTCGTCATCGCCGCGAAATCGCGCGCGCCGCGATGGTAGATCCAGTGCCAGAGCTGGCGGGCGCGGAACGGCTCGGCGCCGAGCGTCGCCATCTCGGCGACCAGCTCCTCGCGCGACAGCCCGATCAGGGTTTTCGGGGCAGACATAACCGGCAAGATATAGGCGCGCGCCGGCCACCGCGCCAGAGTTACCGCTTGACCTTGCAGGCGGTATCGATGGCCTTTAGCGCCGGGCCGAAACCGCTCAAATCGTAGGTATCGGTGGTCGCCATGCCGCGCGCCGAGGCGGCCTTGAGAACCGCCGACTTGCCGTGCGCCAGCGCCTCGGTCACCGCCTTGTCGGTCGCGGCGCTGGCGGTCCAGGCGGCGTCGTTATCGACGAACAGCGCGTACTTCCGGCCGTCGACGATGAGCTCCGCCTTGGCGTCCTTCTTCGCCGCATAGCCGAGATTGAAGGTGACGACGTTGTACGCCTTCTCGCCGACACGGTGCGACACCATCGCGTCGACGCGCGAACGCGGCACCGATGCCGGCTCCGACGACGCCGGATTGCCGACCAGATAACAGGTCGGCCCGCCTTTCTCGGGCACCGCGTAGGCACTCCAGGTTTTGCCGGTTTCGAGGGTTTTGATCTGTTGCGCGACGGCGCTCGTCGCAACAAGGATCAGCGGCAGCGCGAGAACGGCGATCAATCGTTGCATCGATCAAACATAGCCAAGCGCCAAGCGGCGGACAAGCAATCGCTCTTGCATCGAATCGTATGGAACGACAAGTTCCGTGCGGGAGAAACATTAAATGCGCGCAATCCTCTGCCGTGAATACGGCGCCATCGACAAGCTCGCGGTCGCTGACGTGGCGGAACCGCCGCTCGGCGCCGGCCAGGTTCTCATCGACGTACACGCGGCCGGAATCAATTTCGGCGAAATGCTGATGGTGCTGGGCCAGTACCAGGAAAAACCGCCGCTGCCGTTCACGCCGGGCTTCGAGGTCGCCGGAATCGTGCGCGCGGTCGGTAACGGCGTGACGACGGCAAAGCCGGGCGACCGGGTGATGGCTGCGCTGCCCTGGGGCGGCTATGCCGAGGCCGCTGTCGCCGCTGCGAGCGCCGTGTTCCCGATGGCACCGACGATGGATTTTGTCACCGCTGCCGGCTTTTCGATCGCCTATGGCACGGCCTATGGCGCCTTCGCCTGGCGCGCGCAACTCAAACCGGGCGAGACTGTGCTGGTGCTCGGCGCCGCCGGCGGCGTCGGCCTGGCAGCGGTCGAAGTGGCGGCAGCCATGGGCGCCATCGTGATCGCGGCCGCCGGCGGCGCTGAGAAATGCGCGCTGACAAAGGCCCATGGCGCGACGCACACAGTCGATTATCGGCGCGAGGATTTGCGCGAGCGCGTCCGCGCTCTCACCGACGGGCGCGGTGCAGACGTGGTGTTCGATCCGGTCGGCGGCGACGCCTTCGCCCAGGCGCTGCGCGCCGTCGCCTGGAGCGGCCGCATGCTGGTGATCGGCTTTGCCGCCGGCAGCGTGCCCCAAATCCCCGCCAATCACGTGCTTGTAAAGAACATCGACATCATGGGCTTTCAGTGGGGCTCGTACCGGACGCGGCGGCCCGAATTGTTGACATCCGCCTTTGCACGCCTCATCGGCTGGTATGCCGACGGCCGGCTCCGGCCGGTGGTTTCGCACCAGATGAAGCTGGCCGCGGCGCCCGAGGCTTACCGCCTGCTGCGCGAACGCAAGGCGACCGGCAAGATCGTGCTCGAGACCCGCATCTGACGCGGCGAAATATCCCCAGGGCGTTCGCAAAACCTCTCGAAAGCGGCGCGCGGGCCGGTCTATGATGCGCGTGCCTTGGGAGGGGCAGGATGATGAGCGTCGTTCGTCAGGCGCGCCTCGAGGACGCGCAGGCGATCGCCAAGATCGAGATCGACACCTGGCGGGCTACTTATCCCGGCATGCTGCCCGATCGGGTCCTGCTCAACATGTCGGAGCGGCGCCAGACCTCCTCCTGGGCCAGTTTCCTGCGCCATCGGCCGGAAGACGTGTGGGTGGCGCAGCACCCGCATATCGGCGTCATCGGCTTCGGCAATTGCGGCGCGCAGCGCGACGGCACCGTCGATTACACCGGTGAAATCTACACGCTCTACGTGCTGCCCGATTTACAGGGCGTCGGCGTCGGCCGCGCGCTGATGGGTGCGCTGTTCCAACGGCTCGAGGCGTCTGGTCACCGCTCGGCGCTGGTCTGGGTCGTGCGCGGCAATCCTGCGCGCTTCTTCTACGAGCGCCTGGGCGGCAAACAAGTCATGCATCGGCCGATTCCCGTGGCCGGCCAGCCGGTCGAGGCGATCGCTTATGGCTGGCGCAATTTCAGCGCCGTGCTCGGGCGCCGCGCCCGCTCGCGCGGCGAGCCCACAGGCGATCCGCCGGTTCAATAAACACGCCGCGACCGGCGCGGCTCTACGGCTTCAACAGGCGCAAGGCGGTGATGGGCTAAGCGCGGGCGCGCAACGCCGGACGGCGTCGTGCCGGCGTTGCCGCCACCGGACCGTCTTCGTCGAAGAGCTCGGCCAGGCGCTCGAGCATGGTGCCGCCGAGCTGTTCGGCGTCGACGATGGTGACGGCGCGGCGGTAATAGCGCGTGACGTCGTGGCCGATGCCGATGGCCGTCAGCTCGACCGGCGAGTTGCGCTCGATCTGGCCGATGACTTCGCGCAGGTGGCGTTCGAGGTAATTGCCCGGATTGACCGACAGCGTCGAATCGTCGACCGGCGCGCCGTCGGAAATGACCATCAGGATGCGGCGCTGCTCCGGCCGGGCGAGCAGCCGTTCATGCGCCCAGATCAGCGCCTCGCCGTCGATGTTTTCCTTGAGGATGCCTTCGCGCAACATCAGGCCGAGACTCTTGCGCGCGCGCCGCCACGGCTCGTCGGCGGCCTTGTAAATGATGTGCCGCAAATCGTTGAGCCGGCCAGGATTGGGCGGCTTGCCGGCAGCGATCCAGCGCTCGCGCGCCTGGCCGCCTTTCCACGCCCGCGTGGTGAAACCCAGGATCTCGACCTTGACGCCGCAGCGTTCGAGCGTGCGCGCCAGGATGTCGGCGCTCATCGCCGCGACGGTGATCGGCCGGCCGCGCATCGAACCCGAATTGTCGATCAGCAGCGTCACCACCGTATCGCGGAATTCCATCTCCTTTTCGCGCTTGTAGGACAGCGGATAGACCGGATTGGTGACGACGCGATCGAGCCGCGCGGAGTCGAGAATGCCCTCTTCGAGATCGAATTCCCACGAGCGCGCCTGCTTGGCGAGCAGCCGGCGCTGCAGCCGATTGGCAAGACGCGCGATGATGCTTTGCAGATGCGCCAGTTGCTGGTCGAGCAGCCCGCGCAGCCGCGTCAGCTCGTCAGGATCGCACAGGCCGGCCGCGTCGACCGTCTCGTCGCACTGAGTGGTGAAGGCGTGATAGGCGAGCGGGTCCTCATTGGTACCGCGCTGGCGCGGTACCTGTCCCGGCCGGCCGGGGCGGCCCGGATCGTCGTCGCCGGCGCCGGGCATCAATTCGCCCTGCACCTCTTCCGCGCCGCCGGCCTCGCCGTCCTGCTTCTCCTCGTCGGGCGCGCCGCCTTCGAGCGCACCTTGCGCGCCGGCGCTCGCGCCCTCGCCGCTGTCGCTCTCGTTATTGTTCTCGTTGACCTTGTCGCTGTCATCGTCGGCGCTGTCCTCGGCGGCGGCGTCTTCGGCTTCGCCGAGGTCGAGATCGAGATCCTGAATCAACTGCCGGGCGGTGCGCGCATAGCTCCCCTGGTCGCGCATGTGGCGCTCGAGTTCGATCAGATCGCGCCCGACTTTGCCTTCGAGATAGGGGCGCCACAGCTCGACCACCTGCCGCGCGGCCGGCGGCGGCGGCGCGCCGGCAAGCCGCTCGCGCACCAGCAGGCGGATCGCCTCGGCCAGCGTCACGTCGTTGCGTTCGGCCATCTGCTCGTAGCCCTGGCGGCGATAGCTCTCGTCGAGCATGGCTGCCAGGTTGCCGGCAACGCCGACCATGTTGCGCGAGCCGAGCGCCTCGACCCGCGCCTGTTCGATGCCTTCGAAAATGCTACGCGCGGTCTCGCCGGCGGGCGCCCGCCGCGCATGCACCGCCGGATCGTGGTAGCGAAGCCGCAGGCCGAGCGCATCGGCGGCGCCGCGCACCGGCGCCGCGTCCTTTTCCGCCAGATCGCGCGGCGGCAGCGGCAGCCGGATCCGCGTGCCGGCGGCGGCGGCCGGCTCGGCGCCGTAGGTCACCGTGACGTCGCCGCGCCGCGCGATGGCGCGCAGCGCCGCGGCGGTCGACCGCTTGAAGATTTCGACGGGCGATTCGTTGTCCGGCATGGCCGTGGCCTCCGGCGCGTCAGCTCACTGTGACGCGGACGCCGCTTTCCTTGAGCTCGCCGCCGAAGCAGCGTTGATAGTATTCGGCCACGGTGGCGCGCTCGACCTCGTCGCACTTGTTCAGGAAGGTGGTGCGGAAGGCGAAGGCCATATCGTTGAAGATGCGGTTGTTCTCGGCCCAGGTGATGACCGTGCGCGGCGACATCACGGTCGAAATATCGCCGTTGACGAAGCCCACGCGCGTCAGCTCGGCGAGCGACACCATGGCGTGGACGATGCGGCGGCCTTCCTCGTTGTCGTAAGACGGCGCCTTGGCGAGGACGATGTCGACCTCGGCGTCGTGCGGCAGATAGTTCAGCGTCGCGACGATGTTCCAGCGGTCCATCTGACCCTGGTTGATCTGCTGCGTGCCATGATAGAGGCCGGTGGTGTCGCCGAGACCGACCGTGTTGGCGGTCGCGAACAGCCGGAACGCCGAATGCGGACGGATGACGCGGTTCTGATCGAGCAACGTCAGTTTGCCTTCGACCTCGAGAACGCGCTGGATGACGAACATCACGTCCGGCCGGCCGGCGTCGTATTCGTCGAAGCACAACGCGGTCGGATGCTGCAGCGCCCAGGGCAACAGCCCCTCGCGGTATTCGGTGATCTGCAGCCCGTCCTTGAGGACGATCGCGTCCTTGCCCACGAGATCGATGCGGCTGATGTGGCTGTCGAGATTGATGCGGATCAGCGGCCAGTTGAGGCGCGCGGCGACCTGCTCGATGTGGGTCGATTTGCCGGTGCCGTGATAGCCCTGGATCAGAACGCGGCGGTTGTATGCGAAGCCGGCGAGGATCGCGAGCGTAGTGTCGCGGTCGAAGCGATACGCTTCGTCGAGATCCGGCACGTGGTCGCTCGGCCGCGAAAAGGCCGGCACCTGCAAGTCGGAATCGATGCCGAAGGTCTGCCGCACCGAAACCGTGATGTCCGGCCGGTCGGGCGTCTCGTCGGATGGGATCGTGGTATTCGCTGTCATAACCGCTTTCTGTCGCCGCTCTGTGTCACGAGGTGTAGCAGGCCTTGAGGGTCGAATAGGCCTGGTTGATGATCTTGAGACGCTCTTCGGCTTCCTTGTCGCCGCCGTGTGCGTCTGGGTGGTTTAGTTTCACCAGCGCCTTGTAGCGCGCCTTGAGATCCGGCAACGAAACCGGCTCGCTGAGATCGAAAACCGCGAGCGCGCGCGCCTCGGGCGAGGCCGGATGGCGATGCCGCGCGGCGCCGTTGCCGTTGGCCGCCGGCTCATCGTCGTCGAGATCGAACAGGCCGTCACCGTTGAATCGTGCCTGATAGCGGAAGGTGCGCGACCCCAACGGCCAGCTCGGCCGCTGCCACACGGTGTCGCGCCGGATTTCGCGTTCGATCTCGTCCGGCGACATGCCGGCGTAATAGTTCCACGACGAATTGTAAAGCCGGACATGGTCGAGGCAGAACCACAGGAATTCATGCAGCGCCGAACGCGACCGCGGCGCACGGAATTCGCCCATGCCAGCGCAGCCGGGATAGTCGCAAGGCCGGCGGTTTGCCGCCCTGTCCGGGTCGGCATAGCTCGCGCTTACAGGACGTGGCATGATGTTCAACAGTATGGAGAGACGGTCGATTCCTGACAAGGCCGTGCCGGTCGCAGGTCGGGGATATCGGTAAAATGGGCCTATTTCCGCGGATTTAAAGGGTTAATCGTATGTCCGGATCAGTCGCCGAGCGAATCCGCAGCAAGCTGGCCACGTTGCGGCCGACGCGGCTCGCCATCCATGACGATTCCGGCCGCCATGCAGGACACGCGGGCGCCCGTCCGGGTGGCGAAAGCCACTTCCGCCTTGAAATCGTTTCATCGGCCTTTGCCGGCGAAAGCCGGGTTTCGCGCCAGCGGCGGGTCTATGCGCTGCTCGCCGACGAACTCCAGTCCGGGCTGCATGCGCTCCAACTGACAACCTTGACACCCGACGAGGATCGCGGCGCGGGCTGAATGCCCGAATATTCAACTGCTGCAATCTAAGGTTGTATTGTACTCAAGCCGTTCTCTTAAGGGTTGCAAGGCGCGCAAATCGCGCTAACATTTAACCATGATTTCCCGTGAACAGAGGCTGGCCGGTCGCGATCAGACCGGAAGCGGCGAACAAGTGTGCGTCAATTCTACACGCTCGACGCTCGTCAATCGCAACGTCACGGTCGAAGGCCACCGCACCAGCATCCGGCTCGAGCCGGCGATGTGGGAGGCGCTCGCTATGGTCGGCAAGCGCGAAAACAAAAGCCTGAACGAGCTGGTCACCGCGATCGCGCGCAGCCGCAATCAGTCGACGCTCACCGCCGCCATCCGCGTGTTCCTGCTGACCTATTTCCAGGCGGCGGCGACCGACGAAGGCCATCTGCGTGCGGGGCACGGTATCGCGCGTTCGCGCATTCGCGTCTGACGCGCGCCATCAGCCTGGCGCGCCGGTGTAATAATCCGGCCACAGCCGCTTGACGATCTCGCCGTCGCTGCGGAATGCATGACAGGTGTTGATGAGACGCGGCCGTTCTTTCGGCGGCTGCGGCGGCGCGTCGCCGCTCGCCCGCGTCAAGCGGCGGCGATAGGGATAGATCGTCTGATAGGCGGTGGTCGCGATCGGACCCATGAGCTCGACCAAATGGGTGCAGCCTTCGATCCTGCCCAGCCGTTCGCGCACTTTCGACAAAAACCCCGGCCGGATGCTCAAGCCTTCGAGGCGCGCAAAGTTCGGTGCAATCGCCGGACAGACGGGAAATGGGCTCTTGTCGGTGACGGCTTCGACGCCGTGCACGATCAGATCGTCGTCGACGGTGAGCCGGACCCACATGTCGTGCACCGGATCGCCCGCTTCGATGCGGCCGCGGTAATCGTTGTCGAAGGCGTAGGTCTTGGTGTCGGTGAGGTGGCCCTCGATGTCCCATAAGCCGTCGTCGCGGCGGTAACCGCGGCAACGGACTTGGCGCGTGTGGATGTGCTGGCGCGGCTGCGCGGGCGATAACGGCATGACCGGACCCTCCGGAAAAAGCGCCCTGCTTAGAGGGCGGGCGCCGGCCGCGCCAGCGTCTTGACCGCGTCGCGCAAGAACGCGTGCAGCGTATCGGCGGCGACGTCGCGGCTGACGAAGGCTTGGCCGATGTCGCGGACCAGGACGAGGCTGATGTGGCCGTCCTTGACCTTCTTGTCCTTGCGCATCAGCTCGAGCAGGGCGTCGGCGTCGACGCCGTCGATTTCGGTGCGCAAGCCGACGCCGGCAAAATGACGCCGCACGCGGCTGGCGGCATCCGGCGGACAGAGCCGCAACCGGGCCGAAAGATCGAACGCCATGGCCATGCCGAGCGCGACCGCCTCGCCATGCAGCAGCGCCTTGCCGAAGCCGGTCGCGGCCTCCAACGCGTGCCCGAAGGTATGGCCGAAGTTCAACAACGCGCGCTCGCCGGTCTCGTGCTCGTCGGCGGCAACGACGGCCGCCTTCGCGGCGCAGCTGCGCAGTACCGCCTCACGGCGCACGTTGGCGTCGCCCTTCAGCAGGGCGCCGGCCTTGCCCTCGAGCCATTCATAAAAGCCACGGTCGCGGATCAGCCCGTATTTCACCACCTCGGCATAACCGGCGAGCAACTCGCGGTGCGGCAAGGTGCCGAGCGTGTCGGTGTCGGCAATGACCAGCACAGGTTGATGGAACGCGCCGACCAAATTCTTGCCCTGACGCGTATCGATCGCGGTCTTGCCCCCGACCGAGCTGTCGACCTGCGCCAGCAACGTCGTCGGCACCTGGATGTAGTCGAGGCCGCGCAACAGCGTCGCCGCGGCAAAGCCCGCAAGATCGCCGACCACGCCGCCGCCGAGTGCGACGATCGGTGTCGCACGCTCAATGCCGACCGCGAGCATGTCCTCGCACAATTTCTGGAAATGCGCGAAGTCCTTGGTCTCCTCGCCCGGCGGCAGGACGATCGCGGCGTGCGCGACACCGGCCGCGTCAAGGCCGCGTCTCAGGCCATCGAGATGCAGCCGCGCCACGTTCGCGTCGGTCACGATCAGGGCGCGTTTCTGGCGGGCGACGCCGGCGATCAGCGCGCCGGCCTGCGGCAGCAGCCGCGTACCGACCACGATGTCGTAACTGCGCGCGCCGAGCTCGACGCGCAACCGTTGGGCGTCGCTCATGGCGCGGCGCCTGCGGACACGCCGAGATGCGACACCAACGCCGCCAGCACGCGTTCGAGCGTCACTTCGGCGGGACCGTCGACGCTGTCGACGGCGATGTCGGCCTCGGCATAGACCGGATAGCGCTCGACCATGAGGCGTTCGAGCACGGCGCGTGGATCGCCGTCCTTGAGCAACGGACGGTTGTTGCGGCGCATGACCCGCGCGAGCATCAGGTCGAGATCGGCGCGCAGCCAGACGGTGATGGCGCGCTCGCGCAGTAAGACCCGCGTTGACGGATCCATGAACGCGCCGCCGCCGGTGGCGAGGACGTGAACCGGGTCGGCGAGCAAGCGCTTGATCACCTCGCGTTCGCGATCGCGGAAAAACGATTCGCCGTTCGCCGCGAAAATTTCCGCGATGGTGGCGTTGGCCGCTTTCTCGATCTCGGCGTCGGCGTCGGCGAACTCGATGTCCAGCCGTTGCGCCAGCCGGCGTCCGACGGCGGTCTTGCCGGCGCCCATCAGGCCGACGAGCGCAACCGTCTTGGGCACGCACAAATCGCGGTGTGGCGTTGAAACGCTCATGCGGCGCCGATAAACTGGCGATGTTTGCTCATCGCCGGAGCCTAGCATATCGCCGGGATTCGCCGCCAATCGGCCCGCGCAGACCGGGCTCGTCGAGGAAATCGGAGTCCATGGGAAAATTCATTCTGATCGCGCTCGCGACCCTGGTCGTGTTGGTCATCGTCGGCGGCGGAGTTCTGATGTTGTGGCACGTTCCGGCGCCGACCGCACGGGTCGAGCACCCCATTTCCGATGCTCAGCTGGCGCATTGATCGGCCGACGACGCCGCAGCTCGCCGCATGGCTGGTCGCGGCGACGGTACTGGGCGCCGCGCCGGCGACGGCGCAGCCGATCCAGCTGACTCCGAGCCTGACACCGCCGCCGGCGGCCCCGTCATCGGTTGCGCCGCCGCAAAGCCTGGAAGGCGGCGACCAGATTCAGGTTTCGCCGCTGCAACCCGTCGACACCTCCTGGACCGGCTTGCTCGGACCGGACAAGGGCGGCTTCCCGCACGACATGTGGAACGGTGCCAACCGCGGTTTTGTCGTCGCCGCATTGCCGCAGCTCCAGCCGGCGACCTCGCCGGAACTCACGAGCCTGGCGCGGCGTCTGCTGTTAAGCAACGCGGCGGCCCCCGCGCCGGCCGGCACCGCCAACGATGCCGCCGCCGGCGCCCGGCTGCTGGCCGAGCGCATCGACCGGATCTACGCGCTCGGCTTCGTGCGCGACGGCCTCGCGCTGATTGA
The DNA here is from genome assembly GCA_018971215.1 of Alphaproteobacteria bacterium. Lineage (GTDB taxonomy): Bacteria > Pseudomonadota > Alphaproteobacteria > ATCC43930 > CGMCC-115725 > REEB95. Next base: position 3,313 of record JAGXBG010000051.1, on the reverse strand, counting down.
GTCGCTGCCGGATACCGCGGTCACCGACGCCATCGACCGCGACCGCATCGAGCTGCGCTTTGCCAGCAACGACACGACCGGCGCGTGCAACGACGTCACGGCCCGCATCGATCGCTACGCCGGGGCGTGGTGGGCGCGGGCGCTGATCGCCTGCCAGGCGCTGGCCGGCGATTTCGGCAAAGCGTCGCTCGGCCAAGGCCTGCTCGCCGATCAGAAAGCGCCGGCGGATCCTGAATTCGACGCCCTGATCCAGCTGCTGTCGGAACACGGCGCGGCGCGGGTCGCGCGGCTCGGCGATCCGACGCCGTTGCGCATGACCTTGCTGGCGGCGGCCAAGCGACCGCTGCCGGTGGAAGCCATTGCCGTCGCCGACCCGGCCGCGCTCGCCGGCTACGCTGGCAACGACAGCGTGCCGGCGGACGATCGTCTCGCCGCGGCCGAGCGCGCCGAGGCGCTAGGCGTTCTGCCGCCGCCGGCGCTCGCGGCGCTCTACGGCGCGATCAATTTCAAGCCCGAGGAGCTCGAACGCGCGCGCCGGTCGATCCGGCCGCCGACCACGCCGCGCGATCGGGCGTTGCTCTATACGCTGGCGAAATCTGGCACCGATTTCGCCGTACGCATGGCGGCGATCGAGGCGCTGGCCGCCGAAGCCGAAAAGCGCGGCGTGTTCGTGCCCGAAGCCGGCGTTCTGGCACCGACGCTGGCGGATATTCCGGTCGCCGGCGCCGACCCGAAATTCGCCGGCGTCGCCGCGCGCATCCTGCTCGCGGCCGGCGGCACCGATGCCGCCAAGCCCTGGGTCAGCGCCGCCTGCGACAAGGCGACGCTGTTGCTGAGCCTGATCGCGACACCCGGCGTGCCGCGGATCGAGGCCGGCATTGCGCGCGATGCCGCCGCAGCCGCGGGCGACGCGGCCGCCGGTCCGCGCGCCGGGCTGCTCTACGTCGTGCTGACCGCTCTCGGTGTCGATCCGGCGACGCTTGCCGATCTCACGCCGTCGGCGTTGACCGCGCCAGCGACACCCGGCGCGCTGCCGAACGCGGCGCTGTGGGACGAGCAAGCGCGCGCCGCGAACAACGCGCAGCTCGGCTCGACGGTGCTGGCGACAATCTTGATTGCCGAAAGCGATGGCCGGCTGACGTCCGAATCCCTGCTGCTCGGGCGCGCCATCGCCGGCTTGCGTGCGGTCGGGCTCGATGGCGACGCTCATGCGCTCGCGCTCGAGGCGGCACTCGACGCCGGCATCTGACATGGACCGGCATATCGAGGCCTTCCTCGAAATGCTAGCCGCCGAGCGCGGCGGCGCCAAGCTTACGTTGGACGCCTATCGCAACGACCTGCGGCAGGTCGACGCCTTCCTCCAGCCGCGCGGCGCGACCCTTGTCGCCGCCACAAGCGACGATCTGCGCGGCTATCTCGCGACCCTGGCCGCCGCGCGTCGCGCGCCGGGAACCTCGGCGCGCCGGCTGTCGGCCTTGCGCCAGTTCTACCGCTTCCTGGTGTTGGAGAAGGTCCGCCGCGACGACCCGACGGCGGCGCTCGACGGCCCGCGGTTGCGCCGGCCGCTGCCCAAAGTGCTGGTCGCCGACGACGCCGAAAAGCTCATCGCCGCCGCACGGGCGAAAGACGGCGCCGAAGGCGTGCGCCTCCTGTGCCTGATCGAGCTGCTCTATGGCGGCGGCCTGCGGGTGTCGGAATTGGTGACCTTGACCGTCGCCGCCGCTCGCCGTGATCCGCGATTTCTGGTGGTGCGCGGCAAAGGCGGCAAGGAGCGGCTGGTGCCGCTCGGCCGGCCGGCGCGGCGCGCGCTCGACGCCTATCTCGCCGTGCGCGACCGCTTTCTCAAAGACGATACGGAATCGCGCTGGCTGTTTCCGTCGCGCGGCGCCGAGGGACACCTGACGCGGCGGCGATGCGGCCAGCTTGTCGCCGGGCTGGCGCGCGAAACCGGCCTCAAGGTCTCGCCGCACGTGCTGCGTCACGCCTTCGCCAGCCATCTGGTCGATCGCGGTGCCGACCTGCGCAGCGTGCAGGAAATGCTCGGCCATGCCGACATCGCGACGACGCAGATCTATACGCACGTGCAAAGCGAGCGGCTCCGGCGATTGGTAAACGAGGCGCACCCGCTGGCGCGCAAGAAATAGCGTGCTTCACAGGGTGGCGTCGCTACGCGCCGCATGCTAGGTCAAGCCGCCATGCGTCATTTTCTGGATTTCGAGCAGCCGCTTGCCGACCTCGAAGGCAAGATCGAAGAGCTGCGTCACATCTCGAACGGCGGCGATCTCAACATCGCCGAGGAAGTCGCGCGGCTCGAAACCAAGGTCGAGAAATTTCTGCGGCAGACCTATGCCAAGCTGACGCCGTGGCAGAAGGTCCAGATCGCCCGTCATCCCGACCGGCCGCACGGCAACGATTACCTGAAGCGGCTGATCACCGACTTCACGCCGCTCGCCGGCGATCGGACATTCGCCGAGGATCGCGCCATCATCGGCGGGCTCGGCCGGTTTCGCGGCCGGTCGGTCGTCGTCATCGCCCACGAAAAGGGCGCCGATACCGAAGCGCGGGTTCGGCATAATTTCGGCATGGCGCGGCCCGAGGGCTATCGTAAAGCGCGCCGGCTGATGGAACTCGCCAATCGATTCAAGCTGCCGGTGTTGACGTTCGTCGACACGGCCGGCGCCTATCCGGGCATCGACGCCGAAGCGCGCGGCCAGGCCGAGGCGATCGCACGCGCGATCGAGGCTTGTCTGGAACTCGAAGTGCCGTTGGTCGCGACCGTCATCGGCGAGGGTGGTTCGGGCGGCGCAATCGCCCTCGCGGCCGGCAACGTGGTGCTCATGCTGGAGCACGCGGTCTATTCGGTCATCTCGCCCGAAGGTTGCGCCTCGATCTTGTGGCGCAGCGCCGAAAACGCACAGGACGCGGCCGAAGCCCTGCGGCTGACGGCGCAGGATTTGTTGCGGCTCGGCGTCATCGACGCGGTCATTCCCGAGCCGCTGGGCGGCGCCCATCGCGACCACGAAGCGGCAATCGCGGCCGCCGGCGACGCGGTCGAGAAAGCGTTGTTGCCGCTGTTGAAGCTCGACGGGCCGAGCCTGCGCGCAGCGCGGCGCACCAAATTCCTGCAGATGGGAACCCGCGGGATCTAGTTGCGCGGGGGGCGAAGGACGTAACCGATGCCGCGGACGGTGTGCAGCAACGGCTGATCGAAGCCGCGGTCGATTTTCTGCCGCAGCCGGCTGATGTGAACGTCGATGACGTTGGTCTGCGGATCGAAATGATGGTCCCAGACTTTTTCCAGCAGCATCGTGCG
>JAGXBG010000050.1 GCA_018971215.1 Alphaproteobacteria bacterium | reverse complement strand
GCGCCAAGCCGCGCCCGGCGGATGTCATCCGCCGATTTGCCGGCGAGATCGGGCTCGGAGGCGGTCATGCGCAGCAGCGGCTTCTCCTCGTCGCCGATCACGGTGAAGGCGATCGACGGATAGGCCATGGCGAGGCGCTCGACCGCATCGACCGCCGCGTCGCGCTCCGCCCGCGCCGATTTGAGGAATTTGAGCCGTGCCGGCGTCGCATAGAAGAGATCACGGATCTCGACGCGCGTGCCCTGGTTCAGTGCCGCTGGCTCGACCGCAGACTTGGCACCGCCTTCGACAGCGACCTTGAAGGCGTCGCGCGCGCTGCGCCGGCGGCTGACGATGGAGAGACGGCTGACCGCGCCGATCGACGGCAGCGCCTCGCCGCGGAAGCCGAGCGTGCGGATGTGCAGCAGATCGTCGTCCGGCAGCTTCGAGGTGCAATGCCGTTCGACCGCAAGCGCGAGCTCGGCCGCATCCATGCCCTCGCCGTCGTCGCTCACCAGGATCAGGCCCGCACCGCCGTCGCGCAGCGTGACCTCGATCCGGTGCGCGCCGGCGTCGATCGCGTTCTCGACCAACTCTTTCACGGCCGCCGCCGGCCGTTCGATCACCTCGCCGGCGGCGATGCGATTGACGACGGTGGCGGGCAGCTGGCGTATGGCCATGCCCTATTGTGCCTTGACCCGGCCTTTCTCGCCAAGGTACTGGCGCGCCAGCACCTTGCCCTGCTCGACCGCCGGCTGATCGAAAGCGTTCACGCCCCACAGCTCGGCCGCGATCATCGTCTCGAGCATATAGTGCATGAGCAGCGCGCCGATCGACTGTGCGTCGAGTCGCTCCAGCGTAAAGATGCGAGTCGGCCGGCCGTTGCGGATCAATGTCTGCGCCGTCGCGCGCTGCTCGGCGTCGATCAGGTCGCCCATGCGCTTGCCGGCGAGATAAGCGAGATTCGGGTCGGCCAGCTTCGCCGGCATGCGCGGCCCCTTGCCTGCCTGCGCCAGCATCACCAGCGAGAACATCTTGTCGGCCGGCCCGTCGAGATAGAGCTGGAGCTGGCTGTGCTGATCGACGGTACCGACGGCGCGGATCGGCGTCGTGCCTTTGCCGTCCTTGCCGAGGCTTTCGGCCCAAAGCTGGCGAAACCAGAGTCCGAAATGCGCCAGCCTGTCGACGTAAGGCATGACCACCGTGCTGACGACGCCGTGGCGCTGGTTGAGCGCGACCGACACCGCCGCGCCGACGGCCGGTGCCGCATCGCGCGGATCCTTGGCGGAAAGTGTCGCGTCGAGGACGGCGCCGGCGCCGCGTCGTAGCGCGGCGACGTCGATGCCGGCGATCATCGCCGGCAGAAGGCCGACGATCGACAGGACAGAATAACGTCCGCCGATATTGGGGTCGTGGTCGAGGGTACGCAGCTTGCGCGCGATGGCAAGATCGCGCAGCGGATTGGACTTGGGCTCGGTGATGACGATGGTGCGCGCCGCGCTGCGCCTGCTGAGCCAGTCCATGCAGGCGAAGAACTGCACCAGCGTCTCGGCGGTGCCGCCCGATTTGGAGATGGCAATGAGACCGGTCTTGGCCGGATCGAGCGCGTCGAACAGCAGCGTGAAACTGTGCGGATCGACATTGTCCATGAAATGGATGCGCGTGCGGCCGGGCGGCGCCAGCGCGACCAACGTCTGGCCACCGAGGCTCGACCCGCCGGTGCCGAGCACGATCACGTCCTTGAATTTGCCGAACTCGGCAGCGAGTGACTTGATCTGGGCGATGTCGTCGCGCCGCGCCGGCAGCCGCAACAGCGGCAGGCTGCCGTTGCGTTGCATCGTCGCCAGCTTGGGCAACGCCGGTGCCGCGCGCCGCAGCGCGTCGTCGAGCTCGGCAGCGGTGACGCCGGCCTTGCAATTGTCAGCGAGACAGCCGGCGATGTCTTGACGATAGCTCATGGGTGTTATTCTCCTGGCGCGATGGTGCGAGCGCCCGGCAGGCTGCCGGGCGAGCCGACGACCGCGAAGCTCAACGCCGCAGGATCCAGAATCCGCTTCGCCGCGCGTTGCGCATCGGCCAAGGTTACGGCGTCGATCAGCGCGGAACGCCGATCCAGGTAATCAACGCCCAGATGCTCCTTTTGGATCAGCACCAGCAACCCCGCTATGCGCAGGGTCGAGTCGAAGCTCAATGGGAACGATCCGGTGAGATAGATTTTGGCGGCCGCAAGCTCGGCCGCCGTCGGACCCTTGTCGCGCATGCGTGCCCATTCGGCGCGGATGAGATCGATCGATTCGGCGACGTGGGCGTTTTCGGTCGCAACCGCCCCCAGGATGACGCCGCCGTGCAGCAGCGGATCCAGGTCGGCATAAACCGAATAAACCAGGCCGCGCTTCTCACGTAGCTCGCGCACCAGCCGCGACGTCAAGCCGTTGCCGGCCAGGATATGGCTCGCGAGATAGGCGGCGTACCAGTCCTTGTCGTCGCGATGGATGCCGGGCTGACCAAAGACGATGGCGCTTTGCGGGATTTTCATCGTCAGCAGCAGCGTTTGACCGCCGCTTTGCGGCGTCGCGGCGGTCATCGGCGATGGCGCCGCATGCGCCGGCAGACCGCCGAACGTCTTGTCGAGCAGCGGTCCAAGCTGCGCCGCCGTCACGTCGCCGACGACGCCGACCAGCATCGCGTCGCGCGCGATGCGTGTACGCATAAAGGCGCGCATATCGTCGGGCGTGATTGCCGTGACGCTGCTCACCGTGCCGCGCACAGGCATGCCGTAAGGATGGCCGGAGAATTCGGCGCTCCACCAGATGCGATCCGCGCGCGACTCCGGATCGCTGGCCTCTTCTTCGAGCTCGTCGACGAGTTGGCCACGCACGCGCGCGACCGCCGTATCGGCAAATCGCGGCGCGGTTAGCGCCAGCCGAACCAGGTCGAGCGTCGGCGCCAGATTGGCCGAGAGCGTGCGCAGATCGACCGAAGCCGTGTCGCGGTCGACGTTGAAGTCGAGGCTGGTCGCCAAGTCTTCGACCTTGCGCTGGAACGCGGTCGAATCCATATCGCCCGCGCCCTCGTCGAGGAGATCGAACGTCAGCTCGGCTAGGCCGGATTTGGTCTTGGGGTCTTCGGCGCTGCCGCCGATGAAGCTGGCTTCGAGCGAGACCACCGGCAGGCTGTGATCCTCGACGAGCCAGGCGGTAATGCCGCCGGGGCTGGTCACGACTTGAACCGTCGTCGCCTGCGCGGCATGCGCACCGACCAGCGCGGCCACGCCGACCGCGGCGGCGATGAGCCAACACCGCGCCCTCACGAGGTCCGTTCCGGCAACAAAAAGCCCGTCACGGCGTGGTTGTCGTCGAGCACCGACTTCAACGCAGCATTGACCTGTTCGACCGTGACCGCACCAATCCGGTCGGGCCAGGCTTCGACGTCGTCGAGCGTCCGTCCGTTGGCGACCGCGGCGCCGACCGAGCGCGCCAGCCCATCGAGACTGTCGCGCGCATAGACGGCCTCGGCCTGCATCCGCGCCTTGGCGCGTGCGACCTCTTCGGCCGTCAGGCCGTCGCGGACGGCGGCGTGCACGATGTCGAGCGCCGCGTCCTGGAACGCCGCGGGATCGACGCCCTTGGCGACCGTGGCGTAGAAACCGAAGTTCGACAGATAGCGCGTCGTCGGATCGTAATAGGCGCCGGCATCGAGCGCGAGCTTCCGGTCCACCACCAAGCCTTTGTAGAGACGCGACGTAGCCCCATCGCCCAGAATCTCGGCGGCCACCTGCAGCGCATAGGCTTGCTGCGCATCGCCGGCGGTATAGCTCGGCGCCAGGTAGGCGCGTAGCCAGCTCGGATCGGGGACGCGCGCGGATTTCATCGTCAGGCTCACGGCCACGACGTGCGGCGGCTCGGGGACGACGACGTGCGCTGGCACCGGGCGCGCCGGGATCGGTCCGTAATATTTTTCGGCCAGGGCGCGCACTTGCGCCGGCGTCACGTCGCCCGAGATCACCACCACGGCGTTGTTCGGCGCGTACCAAGCGCGATAGAAGGCGAGCGCGTCGGCGGTCGATAGCCGCTGCATCTCGGCCAGCCAACCGATGACCGGGCGGTGATAAGGCAGATTGAGATACAGCGCCGCGTCGAACGATTCCTGAAACAGCGACTGCGGGTTGTTGTCGATACGCGTATGACGCTCTTCGATGATCACTTTGCGTTCAGGCGATACTTTGGCGTCGGTGATCACGAGATTCGCCATCCGGTCGGCCTCGAGCCGCATCACCGTTGCGAGCCGGTCGGCGGCGACGGTTTCGTAAAACCCCGTGTAATCGTGCATGGTGAAGGCGTTGTCGCGGCCGCCGATGTCGGCGACGGCGTGCGAGAATGCGCCGGGCGCCACCGTTCGGGTGCCGCGGAACATCAGATGCTCGAGGAAGTGGGCGATGCCCGATGCGCCGCGCGGGTCGTCGGCGGCGCCGGCCTTGTACCAGACCATTTGACTGGCGATCGGCGCACGGTGGATCGGGATCACCACGACCTGCAACCCGTTTGCCAGGGTGAAGGTCTCGGCGTCGAAGCGTTTGGCCGCCGCGGGCGACGCCAGCAGCGCGACGCTCAACGCGAATGCGCCGAACGCAACAGCCCAGCGCGCCGCCCGGCGCATGCGGACCGCTATCGCCGGAGAGACCGCGCCCGCCGTCACCGCGCCGGCTCTAGAACAACCAGTCGAAGAAGCCTTTGTCGCTCTTCGGCGTGCGCTCGATCGTCGGCTTGGGCGTGGCGGCCGCGGTTGCGGTGGCCGGGGCGTTGGCGTCGGTGGCCGCAGCGCCGGTGGCCGTGGCACCATTGCCGTTGCCGCCGTTGGCGCCGAATTCGCGCAACCGTTCGGATTCAGCCGTCGGATCGACGACCTGGTTCGGATTCGGCGGCGGCGACTGCCAGAAGAGGAGCCGCTGGGTTAAGGTGCTACCGCCCGCAGCGGCCTGATCCTCGTTATTGACGAGTTGCCGGATGTCCTTTGGCGCTTTGCCGGCGCCGGCGTCTTGCAGCAGCACGCTTTCGCCGGCGCTGCGCGATTTGTCCGGCGGCAGCGTATCGAGCTTGGTGTCGCCAGCGCGGAACACCGTCTCCTGCGCTTGCGCGGTCGGCGACAATTGCTGCGTCGGCGCGGCGCCGGGCTTCGGCGGCCGCAACGTATAGTCGGGCGGAATGGCGAGCGGCGCATTGGTGGTAACGTCGAACTCGTCGGGCACGACCTTTTCCATGCCCAAACCGCGCTTGACGTCGGTCCAAGTACTGCAGCCCGAAACCGCCAGCGCCGTGAGCGCCAGAGCCATAAAAACCGCAATGGAGGAAAGCCGAACCCGCCCCAAAACCATAACCACCGCCCTCAACCAAGAACCGAAAAAGTTTACCTAATTCGGGCGCCGTTCGCCAAGCAGTCCGTCGACGGCGATGAAAAAGACCCCCAGGCAAATGGCCGTATCGGCGACGTTGAAGGCGAACCAGTGAAACGCGCCGAGGTGGAAATCGAGGAAATCGACCACCGCGCCGCGCGCCAGCCGGTCGATGATGTTGCCGACGGCGCCGCCGATCACTAGGCCGATGGCGAGTTGCAAGCCGCACCCGCCGGCGCGCCACAGCCACCACAGCAGCGCCGCAACGATCGCCGCCGCGAGGGCGGCGAACAGCAACGTGCCGCCGCTGCCGTTGAACAGGCCGAAGCTGACGCCACGGTTCCAGGCCAGGACCAGGTTGAAGACCGGCAGAACCGCGACCAGATCGGTGCCGCGCGCAGCGAGGAAGGCAACCACCCAGGCCTTGATCGCCTGATCGAGCGCGACGACGGCGAGGGCGACGATAAGGCCGGGCCGCATCAGGCCGCTTCGCCGCGCGCACCGACCGCATCGGCGCAGCGCCGGCACAAATCGGCGTGCCTTGGATCGTCGCCGACCTCTGGCAACACGCGCCAACAGCGCGCGCATTTGTCGCCGGGCGCGCGTTCGACAACGACGGCGACGCCGGGCACGTCTAGCAGGGTGAAGGCGCCAGCGGGCGGCGTGCCCGCTGCGAACGCCGCCGCCGAGGTGATGCACAGTTCCGCCGCATCGACGCCGGCAAAGGCCGTACGCGCCTCGTCGTTCGCATAAATCAGGACCGCCGCCTGCAGACTCGAGCCGAGAAACTTCTCGGCGCGCTTCAATTCGATGGCGCCAGTGACGACGCGGCGCACGTCGCGAATGCGCGTCCATTTGAGGCCGAGCGCCTCGTCCCGCCATGCCGCCGGAATCTGCGGATAAGCCTGGAGATGGATGCTGCGGTCGTCGCCATCGCCGTGGCGGCAGAGCCAAGCTTCCTCCGCCGTAAAACACAGTACCGGCGCTAGCCAGCGCACCAGCGCGTCGAACACGCGGTCGAGCACGGTGCGCACCGCGCGGCGGCGCAAATCACCGGGCGGATCGCAATAGAGCGAATCCTTACGCACGTCGAAATAGAACGCCGACAGATCGACGGCACAGAAATTGTGCAGCTCGGTGAACATGGTGTGGAAGTCGTACGCGTCGATGCAACTGCGCACGATGCCGTCAAGCGCGTGCAGGCGATACAGCACCCAGCGTTCAAGTTCCGGCATCTGAGCTTCGGCGACGCGCTCGCGTTCAACGAAGCCGTTGAGCGCGCCCAGCAGGTAGCGCAGCGTGTTGCGGAGCCGGCGGTAGATTTCGCTTTGCTGCTTGAGGATCTCGGGACCGATGCGCAGATCGTCGGCGTAGTCCGCGGCAACCACCCACAGGCGCAGAATGTCGGCGCCGCTTTTCGCCACCACGTCCTGCGGCGAGGTCACGTTGCCGAGCGACTTCGACATCTTGCGGCCCTGCTCGTCGAGGACGAAGCCGTGCGTCAGCACCGCCTCGTACGGCGCGCGGCCGCGCGTGCCGCAGGATTCGAGCAGCGACGAATGGAACCAGCCGCGATGCTGGTCCGAACCTTCGAGATAAAGCGACGCCGGCCAGGCGAGGTCCTTATCCTTGCGCGGCTCCAGCACGAAGGCGTGGGTCGAACCGGAATCGAACCAGACGTCGACGATGTCCTTCACCTGCTCGTAATCGGCCGGATTGCGGCCGGAGCCCAGGAATTCGGCCGGATTGCGGGTGAACCAAGCGTCGGAGCCTTCTTTCTCGAAGACGGCGGCGATGCGGTCGATCACCACATGATCGCGCAGCGGTACGCCGGTCTTCTTGTCGACAAACACGGCGATCGGCACGCCCCAGGCGCGCTGGCGCGAGATACACCAATCGGGCCGCGTCTCAATCATGGCGCGGATACGGTTGCGACCTTGTTCCGGAATCCAGCGCGTCGCGTCGATGGCGGCGAGCGCGGTTTCGCGCAGCGTCCGCCCGTCGGCGCCTTTGATGTCCATGCCGATGAACCATTGCGGCGTGGTGCGGAAGATGAGCGGCGCCTTGGAACGCCAGGAATGCGGATAGGAGTGAACCAGCTTGGCTTCGCCGAGCAACGCGCCGGCATCCTTGAGCGCGGCCATGACCGCGCCGTTGGCATCGCCTTCCTTGCCATTGGGCTTGAAGACGCGCTTGCCGGCAAACAGCGGCAGCGACGCGACGTAGCTGCCGTCGGCGGCGACCGTCTCGGGCACGGCGATGCCGTGCTTGCGACCGAGGTCGAAGTCGTCGGCGCCGTGGCCGGGTGCGATATGGACGAAACCGGTGCCGTCGGTGTCGGTGACGAAATCGCCCGGCAGCAGCGGCACGTCGAAATCGTAACCGCGACCGTGCAGCGGGTGCCGGCAAACCGTGCCGGCGAGCTCGGCGCCCTTGAGCGCCATCAGCATGTCGGCCTTGAAGCCGAGCGTTGTTTCGAGCTCGGGCCAGCGCGTTTCGGCGACGACGATGTGCTCGCCCGGCTTCAGCGGACTGTCACCGGCAACTTCGCGCACGCGCAGCACGAGATAGGCGGTGTCGGCGCCATAGGCGATGGCGCGGTTGCCGGGCAGCGTCCACGGCGTAGTGGTCCAGATGACGATCGACGCATTCTTGATTTCACGATGGCCCGGCTTCACCACGGGAAACCTCACCCAGACCTGGGTCGAGGTGTGGTCGTGATATTCGATTTCGGCCTCGGCCAACGCCGTCTGCTCGACCACCGACCACATCACCGGTTTCGAGCCGCGATAGAGCAGGCCGTTCATCAGGAACTTGCCGATCTCGCGCGCGATCTGCGCCTCGGCGGCGAACTCCATCGTCGTATAGGGGTGCATCCAGTCGCCGATGACGCCCAGGCGCTCGAACTCGGCGCGTTGGACGCCGATCCAATGGCGCGCGAATTCGCGGCATTCGTTGCGGAACTCGACGACCGGCACCGCGTCTTTCGATTTCTTTTTGGCGCGGTATTCCTCTTCGATCTTCCACTCAATCGGCAGGCCGTGGCAGTCCCAGCCCGGCACGTAGACGGCGTCCTTACCGCTCATCTGCTGCGCGCGGTTGATGATGTCCTTGAGAATCTTGTTGAGCGCGTGGCCGATATGCAGGTTGCCGTTGGCGTATGGCGGGCCGTCGTGCAGGATGAATTTCGGCCGGCCCTTCGACACGTTACGCTGGTGCTGCCACAATCCGATGCGCGCCCAGCGCGCGAGCATCGCCGGTTCGCGCTTCGGCAAATCGCCGCGCATGGCGAACGGCGTGTCGGGCAGGAAAACGGTGGCGCGATAATCCTTGCCCGGATTGGCGCCGGAATCCGCCGGTGAATCGTCAGCCATGGCGTTGGTCATAGGCGGACGGCACGGCCGCGGTCAACGGAAAGGGCGTCACGGTTCGGGCTTTTCGTCCGCCAGAATGCGGCGCGCCCGCGCGACATCGTCGCCGATCTGCGCCTTGAGCGCGTCGAGGCCAGCAAAAGCCGCGTCGGGACGCAGATAGTCGACCAGCGCTAGGCGTAGATGCCGGCCGTAGAGCTCGCCGGCAAAGCCGATGAGATAGGCTTCGAGGCCGAGTTCGTGCTCGCCCAGCGTCGGTCGCCGGCCGAAATACGCCGCGGCCGGATGCCATTCGGTGCGCTTGCCGTCCTCGATGCCGGCGAAGGCGGCGTAGATGCCCGGTGCCGGCCGCAGATAATCCGCCATCGGCAGGTTGGCGGTCGGATAGCCGAGGCCTTTGCCGACGCCGGCCGCGTGTTCGACGCGGCCGTCGATCTCCCACCAGCGGCCAAGCAGCTTGGCCGCCTCGCGCGGCCGCGCGCCGGTCAGATGCTCGCGGATACGGGTCGACGAATAGGCTTCGCCACCGGACGAGGTTTCGCGCTCGACGATGGTGACGGCGAAGCCGCGGGCGCGCGCCGCGTCGAGCAGGAACTCGGCAGTACCGCGGCGCTGATTGCCGAAAACGAAGTCGTAGCCGACGACGACGTGGCTGGCGCCGAGGCCGCGCACCAGGATCTCGTCGATGAATTGCTCCGCGGTATGCTTGGCGAATTCGCGGTCGAAATGCAGTGCGAACAGCAGATCGACGCCCAGCGCTTCGATGTGCCGCGCCTTGCTGCGGAACGGTGTCAGCCGGAACGGCGGCGCGGTCGGATTGAAAACGGCGTAGGGGTGCGGCTCGAAGGTGAGCACGGCGTGCTGCACCTGCGCCGCGTGCGCGATCTTTCCGGCGGCCGCGATCACGACCCGGTGGCCGGGATGCAGGCCGTCGAAGTTGCCGATGGCGACCGCGGCGCCGCGATCCGCGCCCTCGGCGCGCTCGTGTCGGAAGATGCGCACGGCGGTGAAACTATCCTGGGAATCGGGCGGACGGATAGGGCCGCATGAGGTCCCGAGTCGGTTTGGGTCGGTAGCGCCGTCAGGCGGTCGCGTTGCGACGCGACGGCACCATGACCTCGGCCTCGCCGTCGAGCACCACCAGATCGCCGACGCGGCATACCGTCTTCAGCCGCACGCGCTTCTTGACCGCGTCGATATCGGCGACGGTGACCTGCGCTTCGATCGTGTCGTCGATACGCACCGGCGCGCGGAAGGCGAGCGACTGGCTGAGATAGATCGTGCCCGGACCGGGCAGGATGGCGATCACGGTCGACAAAAAGCTGGCCGACAGCATGCCGTGGACGATACGGCCCTTGAACCGCGTCGTCCTGGCGAATTCTTCGTCGAGATGGAGCGGGTTGTGGTCACCGGTCAGATCGGCGAATTGGCGCACGTCGGCATCGGATACGGTATGGAAATAGGACGCCGTCATGCCGACGGTGAGGTCTTCAAGGGCATAGGCCCGGCGCGCCGCGGCTCGCTGACGAATATCATCCATGGACAACTCCGTGGCCTGCCCCACGCTTTTTGTGCACTGCACATTAAACGCCACAATCCCGACCGGCAAGAGGGGGTATCGGATTCGCCGATAGGGACAGGCATTTTGGCGGCTTGAGCGGCATCGTCGGCATGTCATCAGCGTGACTTTTTCGCAACAGCACAATCGGCTGGCAGGACTCTTCCCGGACCGGACCGCCGGCGCTAGTCTCGCCCTCGGCTGCGCGCCGCGCCGTCTCCGGAGATTGGCCGACTTGGACTCAGACACCGCCGCCTTGCGCGACATGTGGTACTTCGCCTTGCCGGGCCATGCACTGCGACGCGGCCGAGTCGTGGCGCGCACCTATCTGGGCGAGCCGGTGCTGCTTGGACGCGCCGCCGACGGCAGTCCGTTTGCGCTGCGCAACGTCTGCCCGCATCGTGGCATTCCGCTGAGTTACGGCAGCTTCGACGGGCGCGAGGTCGAATGTTGCTATCACGGCTGGCGCTTCGACACCGCCGGCCGCTGCACTGCCATTCCGTCGCTGTGCGAAGACCAGAAGCTGACGCTCGGCAAGATCGGCGTCGCCGCCTATCCGGCGCGCGAAATCCAGGGCAACATCTGGCTGTTCTTCGGCGACGACCCTGAGAGCGCGCCGCCGCCACCGGAAATCCCCGGCATCGGCGACACCGTACCCAAACTGTTCGAGCGGATGCGCGTGCCGGCCGCGATCGATCACGCGGTGGTCGGCTTGATGGATCCGGCGCACGGCGCCTTCGTCCATCGCGCCTGGTGGTGGCGTTCGCGCGATTCGATCCACGAGAAGGCCAAGGAATTCGCCGCCAGCCCTTACGGCTTCACGATGCTGCGGCATGCGCCGTCGTCGAACGCCAACGCCTACCGTCTGCTCGGCGGTGCGCCCGAAACCGAGATCACGTTCCGGCTGCCGTCGACGCGCGTTGAGCATATCCGCGTCGGCAAACGGTTCGTCGCCAGCCTGACCGCGGTGACGCCGCTGAGCGACAACGAGACCGAGGTCAATCACGCGATCTACTGGGACGTGCCCTGGCTGTCAGCGTTGAAGCCGGCACTGCGTCCTTATGTCCGCGCGTTCCTCAACCAGGACAGACGGATCATGGTGATGCAGAGCGACGGACTGAAGCACAACCCGTCGCTCATGCTCATCAACGACGCCGATACCCAGGCCAAATGGTATTACCGTCTGAAGCAGGAATACCGCCGCGCCCGGGCCGCCGGCCGCGCCTTCGTCAATCCGGTCAAGGGTCGTGTGCTGCGCTGGCGCAGCTGACGCACCCCTCGCCGCGCCGCCTGACGGACGATAGAATGCGCACGGCACAATCGGGAGATCGGCAATGACGGAAAGCGCGACGCAAGACGCGTCACAGCTGCTGGCGGCGCTGCGCTTCGGCGGCGACGGGCTCATTCCGGCGGTGGCGCAACAGCACGACAGCGGCGAAGTGCTGATGCTCGCCTGGATGAATCGCGACGCGGTGGCGGAGACACTTACGACCGGGCGCGTCTGCTACTGGTCGCGCTCGCGCCAGCGGCTCTGGCGCAAGGGCGAAAGCTCGGGCCACGTGCAGCAGCTGGTCGAAATGCGGATCGATTGCGACGGCGACGCGCTGCTGGTGCTGGTCGATCAGAGCGGCGTCGCGTGTCACACCGGCACGCGCAGCTGTTTTTTCCGCGCCGTGCGCAACGGCGTGCCGGTCGAAATCCAAAAGCCGAGCGGCGTCGCGGCGCCGGGCGAGACGCGCTGACGCTGCACGCCGTTCGCAGCGGCCGACGGATCGCGCATATGCCTACGACGGCGTGCCGGTGGCACACCACTGATCCGGAGAATCACCGAAAACGGTGACGGAAATCCACGACTTCGCGTGGCACTAGCGCCACAGCTACGAATCTTCGTGCGAACCGACACAGTAAAGCCATCATTCGTGACATCATTTGGTCTCGGTCACTGTGCCACCACATCAAGGTGACCCACTTGCGATGCAAAATCGGCAAGCGCAGGAACGTCTCGCGTTCAGTAGGTGATTTTTTGACTGGTCACGCTTGGTGCTGGCGAAGAGATCACATCGCCGCGGCGACGACAGCGCGTCGCACGCCGGAGCACGATTGAAACCGAAGGAATGGGGATCGAACCATGAAGAGCCTTAACCCGTTCGGCAGGTATCTTATCCTCTTGGTCGTCGGATTGCTGATTGCAGGCTGCGGCGGCTGGTCGTACAGCCCGCCGCTGCGCGGCAACTACTATTCGTCCCACGTCACCCTGCCAGACGCGCAGGGGACCGCGCCGAGCGCCAGCGCGAGCGCGTTCAATCAAGCGCTGGCGCATGACTACGCCGACTTCGCCGGCGTCCTGCTCAACCGCGAGGGCGATTACGAAGATTCGGATTACTACGCGCGCAAGAGTCTGGCCGCCGGCAACGGCGCCGTTGTGCCGCCGGAGAACGTCGGCAATTGGGCGATCGTCACGCCGTGGGACGCGAAAGAAGGCTATCCGAAGATCTTGAATGACGCGCGGGCGCGGCTCGTCAAAGTGCTCGACGCCGGCGCGCGCGAGCGGCAGCCGCAATTGGCCGCGCGCACGCAGGTCGATTTCGATTGCTGGGTGACGCACATGGAGAAATCGTGGTGGACGGCGATGACGAGTCCCTGCCACAACGAGTTCTTCGCCAATTTGGCGCAGCTCGAGGGCCGGCCGGTAGCGACCGCGCATGAGTTCCGGGTCTACTTCAACTTCAACAAATACAACCTGACGCCGGAAGCGCGGCAGATCCTGCAGCGGGTCGTGGCGCAGGCGAAGGCCGATCCGAACATGCGCATCATGCTGGTCGGACACACCGACCTTGCCGGCACCGACGCCTACAATATGGGGCTGTCGCATCGCCGGGCGGATGCGGTCCGTGCCCAGCTGCAGCACGACGGCGTGGCCGGCGGCCGCATCGACGAGCGTTGGGTGGGCAAGCGCCAGCCACCGGTGCCGACGCCCAACGGGGTTCGCGAGCCGCGCAACCGCGTGGTCGTCATTACACTCGAATAAGGCGTCGGCGACGCCGCAAATCGAAGGTCGGGACTACGGCAGAGGCAGCCCGCGCGACGCAACAGACGGCCATCTACACGCAAGCTAACACCAAGCGGATGAAATGGTCTGTAATAGTGCTAGCGGCCTCTGTTGTGTTGACGTTCATTGTCCAACTCGGGCCGCATATCATGTCGTTGATGTGACTAGACGGTGCGGCAGGGTGTCCTGGCGTTGAAGCGACTAAAGGGAGCGACCATGGATCTGCCTCGCGCTGTCGCCGGGTGCTTTCGACGACGGCCGCAGCCGTCCGCTGTCGCTCGATCATGACCGGGCGCAGAAAATTGCCATAATTTGAGTAAATTCGGGGGGCTTATGCCTATATGGATCGCCTGGGCGTTGGCGGGTGTTCTCGCCTCGGCGGAGACTGCGTGGATCGCGTTAGCCGGCGTACACGTCATAGGTGTCGCGTGGTGGCATCCATGGGTTTTTGGGCTCCTTGCATCCGCACTCGCACTTCGCGGGCGCTTCCCGCGCATCGCCGCTTCCTGCGCCGGCATCGCGCTAAGCCTCATACTCCTGCCGGTCGCAGTATTCTTTGTTTACCTTTGTGCGACCCCGGGGCTACCGCTCGCCGATCACGTGCTCGCTGCGGCCGATCACGCCCTCGGGTTTGATTGGCCAGCATGGTTTCGGCTGACGACTGCGTCAAAAACAATACGCCTCTCGCTAACCATGCTCTACGGGTGGGGATGGACGATTCAGCTAGGAGCATTGCCGCTGCTGCTGCCGATTTTCAGTCCGTGTCGTCACGCTGAATTTCTAACGATTAATGTTACTGCGCTTCTTCTTATCAGCCTCGGTTCTATGTTGATGCCCGCTGCAGGCGCGCCCTTTTATTTCGGGGTCGTCCCCGCTCAATTTGCACGGGCTGCGCTGATTGCAGGACACGAAACATTTCTAGCGCTGCGCGAAAATCCCCACCTGATAAATATCGGTTGGCCGCAAGGCGTTATCGCGTTTCCATCCTATCATGCAGCTGGCACCGTAATCTTCGCCTACGCGGTGCGCGGCGTCCGTCGTCTATCGCGTCTCTCGGTCTCTCTAAATGCGCTCATTCTGCTGTCGGTCCCTACGATCGGTGGCCACTATCTCGTCGATGTCATCGCGGGGGTGGCAATTGCCGGATTCGCCATCGTTGCCGTGCGGGCCCTCGCGCGCGTCGTGTCGCACGAACCCGCCGCCGATCTGAACACCCGATCTGTGCCCGCCCGCGAACCACGCCGTTCCCTACCGTCATCGGTTTATCACACTCTTAAGCGTTAAGGATGTTCGGCGGCGAAACTCGACGTGCGACGCGACGATCAGTGCGCGAGCAGAACCGTTATATCGGCATTAAGGATGACGTGCCGCGTCGCGCCACCGAAGATCATCTGGCGCAGTCGGCTCTGCGTGTACGCACCTTTGATCAACAGGTCGGCCTGCATCGAGCGCGCCTCGTCGAGGAAGATCTCGCCGGCCGGCTTATTGCCGACGGCGATATGGCGCGACACCGCCGTAATGCCGTGCGCCTTGAAATTGCGCACCAGCTCTTCGCCGCTCGGCCCCGGCACGAAGGCGCTCGCGACGCTGACGACTTCGACGCGGGCCGCGCGTTGGAGAAACGGCATCGCCGCGGCGACGGTGCGCGCGGTCTCGGTGCTGCCATTCCATGCCACCAACACGCGCTCGCCCACGGTGGCGGTCGGCGTCTTCGGCGCCATCAGCACCGGCCGGCCGCTTTCGAACAGTGCGTCTTCGAGCGTCGCCTCGGCGAACGACGCCGCCTTGTCCGGCTGTTCGACGACGATCAAGTCGTAGACCCGTCCGAGCGTACCGACGATCGCGTTCTGGCGGCCGGCTTCCTCGCGCCATTCGGCGGTCACGCCCGCGCCGCCCGCTGCGATGCCGTGCTTGCGCATCACCGTATTGAACAGGTTGCGCGCCTGTGCGCGCCGCTCGGCGCCTTCGCGCTCGAGCGTGCGGTCCACCTCGGACGAAATCGAGAACCCCATCTCGCCGCCGAAAACGACGGCGTATTCGCTGGCGAGAGCGTTGAGGCCGGTGATTTTGCCGTCGAACCGTCGTGCGACCAGGATCGCGGTTTCGAGCACCGCTTCTGCGGCACCGTCGCCTACTACAGCGAGGATCGCTTTCATTCAGCCTCCGCCTGTCGCGGCGACATTATACCGGCTGCCTGCCGCCCACCCAAGCCCGCCGGACGTGCGCGGCGGCAAGCGGTTGACACCCCGCGCGCCGCGGTTTTCGATGGCGCCGCCATTCCGGCGACTCATTGCCGGCGAAGACGAGCATCGCCGGTCACGGCTGCGATTTCGATTTCCGGCGCGGCACGCGCGCCCAACCCACGGGAGCAAAAAGCATGAAAATCCACAACCCGGCGGCCTCGCCGCCGCCCAACGGCCCCTACAGCCTGGGCGTCGAAATTCCGGC
>JAGXBG010000210.1 GCA_018971215.1 Alphaproteobacteria bacterium | reverse complement strand
CGGGTCAGTTCGCGGAATTGCGTCATGCGGATTGTTCCTCGGGCAATACGCCATAGGCGAGCGCCATCAACTCGATCGGGTGATAGGTCGCGGCCGGCGCCTTGCCCTCCGCGCCGAGCATTTCCATGCCCTGGCGGATGTGCGCCGCCGCCAGCGGGCATTCGGACGCGAGATAGGCCTTGTCCGCCTTGGCGGCGCTGCGCGCCACCGGCTTGCCGACCTTGATCGCGGCATCGAAATTTTCCTTCATCACGCCCCACGAGCCGCCGTGGCCCGAGCAGCGTTCGATCACCGCGAGCTCGGTCGTCGGCAGCAGGCGCAACATCTCGGCGGCTTTCTGGCCCATGTTCTGCGCCCGCGCGTGGCAGGCGATATGGACCGTGACGCCGCCCGCGAGCGGCGACAGGCCGCCGGCCAGGCCTTCCGTCTTGGCGATCGCCACCAGATACTCGCTGGCGTCGAAGGTGGCATCCGCCAACAGCTTCACGTCGGCGTCGTCCGGCAGCAGCAGCGGCCATTCGAACTTGAGCATCAGCGCGCAGGACGGCACCGGCGCCACGACATCGTAGCCCTGCTCGATCTTGGGCCGCAGCGCCTGGGCGACGTGCTTCGCCATCGCCGCGACGCGCGCCACGTCACTGCGCTCTAATTGCGGCATGCCGCAGCAGCCGGGATAGGCGACCTCGGTCGCAACCCCGTTTTTGGCGAGGATCGCACGCAACGCCTCGCCGATACGCGGGTGGTGGTAGTTGACGAAGCAGGTGGCGTAGATCAACGCCTTGCGACCATAGGCCGGCGCGTCTTCGTCGACCGCCGGCACCGTCGCCTGCGCACGCATGACGAAGGTGCGGCCCGCGAATTTCGGCAGATCGGCGCGACGATCGACGCCGGCGGCCTTTTCCATTGCCGGACGCGTCAGGCGGTTACCGGTGGATGTCGCCCAGTTGGCAAGCGGCGCCAGCGCGCCGCCGAGACGGCCGTTGCGATCGGTCTCGGCCAGCTGCCGCTGAGCGAAATCGCCGCCGTTCCGCTTCAGCTGCGCGGCGCGGTAACGCAGCATGGTGTGTGGAAAATCGAGATTGAACTCGTGCGGCGGCACATAGGGGCACTTGGTCATGAAGCACATGTCGCAGAGCGTGCAGGCTTCGGCGACCTGGGCGTAATCCTTGCGGTCGACGCCTTCGAGCTCGTTCGGGCTGGCGTCGATCAGGTCGAACAGCCGCGGAAAGCTGTCGCACAAATTGAAGCACCGCCGACAGCCGTGACAGATCTCGAAGATGCGGTGCATCTCCGCTTCGACCTTGGCCGGATCGTAGAAGTCGGGGTCCTGCCACGGAATCGCGTGGCGCGTTGGCGCTTCGAGGCTGCCTTCCCGCATAGCAACGTCCCAAAGAGAAGAAAACGACGGGGAGCGCCGCAGCGCTCCCCGCAGCAAACGTCCGGGCCGGATCAGCCCACGCTGTCGAGCGCCTTTTGGAAGCGCCCGGCATGCGACTTCTCGGCCTTGGCGAGCGTCTCGAACCAGTCGGCAATCTCTTCGAAGCCCTCCTGGCGCGCGGTCTTGGCCATGCCGGGATACATATCGGTGTATTCGTGGGTTTCGCCGGCAATCGCCGCGGCGAGGTTCTTCTTCGTATCGCCGATCGGCTTGCCGGTCGCCGGATCGCCAACTTCCTCGAGGAACTCGAGATGGCCGTGGGCGTGGCCGGTCTCGCCCTCCGCGGTGGAGCGGAAAACGGCCGAGACGTCGTTGAAGCCTTCGACGTCGGCCTTTTGGGCGAAATAGAGATAGCGACGATTGGCTTGGCTTTCGCCGGCGAATGCGTCCTTCAGGTTCTGCTCAGTCTTCGAGCCTTTGAGTGCCATGAGAAACCTCCTCGGGGTTGGAAATCGGCCGGCAGACAGCGATCGCATCCACCATGCGTCCTATATGAACCCGCGGACATCCCGAGTCAATAGTCTAGAACTATTATAATCTGTTTTCTAAGGCGCAGCTCTGAAGGGAGAAATTGACCTACGAGCGGGCCTTTGACGCGGCTTTTTCGACCCGAACCACGACATCGACGCGGCGGATCGAGCCGCCGTCCGGCGGCGGCGGGACGTTGGTTACGGCGATGCTGTCGCCCGGAATGTCGCGCAGCTTGCCGCTGTCCTCGTAGAAGAAATGGTGGTGGTCGCTGACATTGGTGTCGAAATAGGAGCGGCCGGGGTTGATCACCACCTCGCGCAGCAACCCGGCGCCGACGAACTGATGCAGGGTGTTGTAGACCGTGGCCAGCGAGACCGGCACCTGCGCCGCCAGCGCCTCGCCGTGCAGCTCTTCGGCCGCCACGTGGCGGTCGCCCTTCTCGAACAGCAGCCGCGCCAAGGCAAGCCGCTGGCGGGTCGGCCGCAGCCGCGCGGCGCGGAGCAATTCGAGCGCGTTGGCAAAAGGACGGGTCACGGTGGGTATATGGGGCGGACCGGCCGAAAAGATAGAGGGGCTCTAAATTACCTCAGAATAGCCCTATGGGAAAGGACAGAATCCCGGCGCCTCAGGCCGATCGCAGGGCCGACCGGCTGACCCGTTCGGGCGGCAGCGTGACCGAGACGGTGGTGCCGCTGCCAACGGTACTGGCGATTTCGAGACGGCCGCCATGGAGTTCGGCAAGGCGTTGCGACAGTGGCAGGCCGAGGCCGACGCCGCCATGCGCGCGCGACAAGGTCAGATCGATCTGTCCGAACGGCGTCAGCGCCAGCGGGATGTTCTGCGGCGCGATGCCGACACCGGTATCGGTCACGACCACCGCCACGCCACCGTCGGCGGTCACCTTGGCGGCGACGTCGATCCGGCCGCCGGCCGGCGTGAACTTGATCGCGTTGCCGATCAGGTTGAGCAGCACCTGGCGCAGCGCCCGGCGTTCGCAGAAGACCGGCGGCAGGCCGGCGGCGGCGGCATGGAGCGTCAGGCCGGCTTCGCGGGCGCGGGCGCGGACCATGTGCAAAACCCCATCGATCAACTCGCCGAGATCGATCCATTCGGCGTCGAGCTCGAACTTGCCGGCCTCGATTTTCGACATGTCGAGAATGTCGCTGATGATCTCGAGCAGGTGCGCACCGGCGTCGTGAATGTCGTGAGCGTAAGCGAGATAGCGCCGGTCGCCGAGCGGCCC
>JAGXBG010000049.1 GCA_018971215.1 Alphaproteobacteria bacterium | reverse complement strand
CGAAACCGCGAATAAACCGGCGCGTGCCGCAATCTCATACCCGTAGTCGTCGTGTGCTCGGCGAACACCGGCTTCGTCGCGGTACGCTCCGCGGTTTATACTGAACGTGGCTGTGGCGACCGGATGCAGGGCATGGGACGCATAGACGGCGGGCGCGATTTCGAGAGCTTGGTGCTGCCGCATCTCGACGCGGCCTATAATCTCGCACGCTGGCTGGTGCGCGACGCGGTGGCGGCCGACGACGTCGTACAGGAGGCAGTGGTGCGCGCATTGACCTATTTCGCGAGCTTCCGGGGCGAGAACGCGCGCGGCTGGTTCCTGCAGATCGTGCGCAACGCGGCCTATGCTTCGAAGCGGCTCGATCGCGGCTTGCGCACCGTACCGCTGGATACGGGCGACGATGCGCATGCCACCATGCCCGAGCCCGCCGATCCCGCGGACGATCCCGAAAACGCGTTACTCAAGGTGCGCGCGCAGGAGGGTCTCAACCGGCTGCTCGCCGCACTGCCCGTCGAATTGCGCGAGACCATCGTGCTGCGCGAGCTCGAGGAGCTGTCGTACAAGGAGATCGCACAGGTCACCCAGGCGCCGATCGGCACGGTGATGTCGCGTCTGTGGCGCGGCCGGCAGCTGCTGAGCGCAGCGGCGCGGCGCGAGGCAGTGTCATGACCCAGCCGCACGCCGCCGGAGAATGCGAGATGACCCTGCTCGTCCAGGCTGATTTCGACGGCGAGCTCGACGCGGCGCAGGCGGCGGCGCTCGCGGCGCATCGCGCCGAATGTGCGATCTGCCGCGAGGCCACCGTGGCGCTCGACCGCGTGCGCCATGCGTTGCGGGCGCGGGCGCCCTACCACCGCGCGCCGGAGGCTTTGCGCGCCCGGCTGACGGCGCAAGCCGCGCCGCCGCGCATCGCGTTCGCGCGTGCCGCGGTCTGGCGTCGCGCCGCTGCGTCGTTTATCGCCGGCGGCGCCGTTGCCGCAGCGGTGATGCTGGCCGTCGTGCCGCAGGGCACGCCCGGCATCGCCGATCAGGTGTTCGCCGGTCATCTGCGCGCGCTCGAGCCCGGCCATCTCGAGGACGTGCTGTCGACCGACCAGCACACGGTGAAGCCGTGGTTCGACGGCAAGCTCGATTTCGCGCCGCCGGTCAAGGATCTGAAGGCGGTGGGCTTTCCGCTCGAAGGCGGTCGTCTCGATTATCTGGCCGGCCGGCGCGTCGCCGCCATGGTCTATGGCCGTGCCAAGCACGTGATCGACCTGTATGCCTGGCCTGAAGCCGGCGCCGATGCGACGCCGACGGTGCTGGAGCGCGACGGCTATACGATCGTCCGCTGGCGCCAGAACGGCATGGCGCTGTGGGCGGTATCGGACGTCGAGCGCGACCAGCTCGTCGATTTCGCGCGCCGCTGGCAGGCGACGCCATAGCGCCGCCGCGCTATTTCAGCGCGTCGGTGTACGGGAAGATCAGGTTTCCGGTGGCGTACGCTTTCGGCCACACGACGACGTCGTGTTTCGGATCTTCGAGCTGGCCGAAATCGTTGCCCGTCAGATGCTGCCACTGGCTGAAGACGTAGCGCGGCTTCGCCCATTCGCCGTCGGCATTGAAGCGGACGTCGCCGACCACGGTCGAGAAGCTGTGGCTGTGCATGTATTGCGCGAGCTTCTGGTGGTCGAGGCTCTTGGTGCCGTCGACGGCCTGCGCCAGCACCTGGCCGGCGGCATAGCCGAACGGCACGAAACCGTAACCGAGCGGATCGATGCCGCCTTTCTCTTTGGCGATCGCCTGATAGCGCTTCAGCAGGTCGCGCGAGCCGGGAAAGTCGAAGGCGGGCACGAAATCCTCATGGAAGAGGATGCCGTTCATCAGCGGTCCCATCTGCGCCTTGAGCGGCGTCGCCAGCAGCCCGATCATCGTGCCGCCGAAAATCTTGGTCTTGAGCCCGATCTCGCGCGCGGCGTGGACGATGCCGACGGTGTCGGGCGGATATGAGGCGACGAAGACGGCGTCCGGATTGGTCGCCTGCACCGCGCGCAGGATCGGCGTGAAGTCGGCGGTCGGCGGCGGATAGAGCTTGTCGTAGACGATCGTGAGGCCGGCCTGCTTGGCATTGTCGCGCGCGCCGTCGACCGAGTTCTTGCCGAATTCGGCGTCGATGCCGAGCAACGCGACCGTCTTGACCTTGGGCTTC
Source organism: Alphaproteobacteria bacterium (assembly GCA_018971215.1). Classification (GTDB taxonomy): domain Bacteria; phylum Pseudomonadota; class Alphaproteobacteria; order ATCC43930; family CGMCC-115725; genus REEB95. The sequence goes on along the minus strand of JAGXBG010000049.1, from coordinate 13,781 downwards.
AGCGACGCGGCGATGTCGAAAAATCCCGACGAGAAAGCGTGCACCGGATCGGGGCCAAGCGGCACCATCGAGAAATACTGGTTGTAGTGGTATTGGCGGTTGACCGCGGTCGCCAGCATGCTGATCGTCGTCAGCTTGTGCTGGATGAGCACGGGCATCGCCGCCGCCATCAGGTTCGTGCCGTAAGGGCCGAGCAGCAGGTCGACATGGTCGACATCGATGAGCTTGGTATAGATGCCGGGATCGTTCGCTGGCAGCGTCTGGTCGTCGTAATAGACGAGCTCGACCTGGCGGCCGAGCAGGCCGCCTTTGGCGTTGACGTCGTCGCGCCAGATCTCGAGCGCAACCAGCAATTGTTTGCCGTTCGGTGCATTGGCGCCGGTCAGGCCGAGCGCAAAGCCGACCTTGATCGGCTCGGCGGCCCGCGCGCCGTGCGCCGCCATCAGCGCGACCGCCGCGGCCGCCAGCAAAAGCCTCAATTTGCGCGACATTGCGGATTCCCCCTTGATTGCGCGCGGCTTTCCGGCCGCGCCCCAAAATCGCCTTAAAACGGGTTCACGGTTCCGTCATGCTGGCGTCGTTCTCCATGTGTTGTTGCGGCCCATGATGCTCGCCGATCCAACGTCGCGCCCCATACCGCCGCTCGCCGGTCTCGAAGTGCTCCTCGTTGAACACCAAAGCGCGGCGGTCTTCGTCGTCGAAGACATGCTGTTCAATTTGGGCGCCGCGACCGTATGGCATGCCGCCACCGTCGCCGAAGCGTTGGCGCTGCTGCGCGATCGCCGGCCGGGAATCGCGGTGGTCGATGTCAGTCTCGCGGGCGAGCCGGCCTATCCGGTGGCCGAACGATTGCAGGCGGCGGCGATTCCGTTCGTCTTTGTCGCCGGCTACGGCGGCGACGGCATCCGCCGCCTCTGGTCGGATCACGTCACGGTGCAGAAGCCGTTCCGTCCGGCGGCGCTCGCCGCCGCGTTGCGCGCAGCGTTCGATGCCCAGCGCGCAGCGACGCCGGCGCCGTCAAACGCCAACTAGCGCACCAACGCATCCCAGCCGAAGGCAATGCGCCGATAGCTCAGCGCCTCGGCTAGATGCACGCGGCCGATGCCGTCGCTGGCGTCGAGATCGGCGAGCGTACGCGCGACGCGTAGCACGCGGTGATAGCCGCGCGCCGACAGCTTCAGGCGTTCGGCGGCGGCGTTGAGCAGCTTGATCCCGTCGGCGTCGGGTTTCGCCACCTCGTCCAACAATTTGCCGTCGAGCTCGGCATTGCTGCGGATGCGCCGGTCCGCCGGCAATTTGGCGTAGCGCGCCGCTTGGCGGTTGCGCGCCGTCGCGACGCGCGCAGCGACCTCGGCGCTGCCTTCGGCCGGCGGCGGTAGCGACAGGTCGGCGGCTTTCACCGCCGGCACGTCGATGTGCAGATCGATGCGGTCGAACAACGGTCCGGAGATGCGCGATTGATAATCCGCTGCGCATTTCGGCGCCTTGCCGCAGGCTAAGGATGGGTCGTCGAGGTATCCGCAACGGCAGGGGTTCATCGCCGCCACCAGCTGCACCCGCGCCGGATATGTCACGTGCGCGTTGACGCGGGCGACGCTGACACGCCCGGATTCGAGCGGCTGGCGCAGCGCTTCCAGCGTCGCGCGCTGGAACTCGGGCAGCTCGTCAAGGAACAGCACGCCAAGGTGCGCCATGGAGATCTCGCCCGGTTTGCCGCGCAGGCCGCCGCCGACCAAGGCCGGCAGCGACGCCGAATGATGCGGATCGCGGAACGGCCGCGTGCGCATCAGGCGGCCGTCGCGCAGCAAGCCGGCAACCGAATGGATCATGCTGACCTCGAGCGCCTCGTCCGGCGCCAGGGGCGGCAACAGGCCGGGCAGCCGCTGCGCCAGCATCGACTTGCCGGCGCCTGGCGGTCCGATCATCAGCAGATTGTGCCCGCCCGCGGCGGCGACCTCGAGCGCGCGCTTGGCGCTTTCCTGGCCTTTGATCTCCTTGAGGTCGAGCCTGACCGGCGCGCTTTCGGCGATTTTCGGCTCGGGTGCCGACAAAAGCTGCGCGCCCTTGAAGTGATTGACCAGCGCCAGGAGCGACGGCGCCGCCAGCACCTCGATCCTGCCCGCCCACGCCGCTTCGCCGCCGGTTTCGCGCGGACAGATGAGGCCGCGACCCGATGCCGCTGCGCCGAGCGCCGCAGGCAGCACGCCTGCCACCGGCAGAAGCGAGCCGTCGAGCGCCAATTCGCCGAGCGCGACGAAGCGTTCGAGCTCTTCGCCCGGCAGCACGCCCATCGCCGCCAACAAGCCGAGCGCGATCGGCAGGTCGAAATGACTGCCCTCTTTCACCAGATCGGCCGGCGCGAGGTTGACGGTGATGCGTTTGGCCGGCAGCGCCAGGCCCATCGCGGTCAGCGCCGCGCGCACGCGCTCGCGTGATTCGCCGACCGCCTTGTCGGGCAGACCCACCACGGTGAACGCCGGCAGGCCGCCGGCGATAGTCACCTGGGCCTCGACGGGCACCGCCTCGATCCCCTGGAACGCGACGGTGCGGATGCGCGCGACCATGTTCCCCCCTCGTGCGCAGGGTCGCAGCCTATCGTGCGATCCTGGGCGGCGAAAGCCGCATCGTGGTCGGGTCGCGCATCATGGTATAATTACGCTCCCAAACCTCATCGCGGGAGGCACGTCATGGCGCCTCGAACCAAACGCGGCAAGCGCGCCAAGGTGGCGCGTGTGATGCGGGAATTCAAAGAAGGCCGGCTCAAAGGCGGTCGCGGCCGTCGCGGCAAGGTGAAAAGCCGCCGTCAGGCGATCGCCATTGCCCTGTCGGAATCGGGCCAGTCGCGCCGACGGCGCCGGCGCCGCTGACGTTCAGCGGCCGATGAGCGCCTGGCGCCAGCGCGCAAACGCGTCGCTCAGGTCGCGATAGAGCCGTTTGCGTTCCACGGGCGACAGAAACGCGCCGAGCGCCAGACGCTTGCCGTGCGAGGTGACAGCTAGGCGATTCTCGTCCCGGTCGATTTCCTCGAAATCCAGCCGCGCCCACACCGGCTCGAAGCGCCAAGCGCGGCGGTCGCCGCGCACGCCGATGCGTTCGACGGTAAGATCGGCGGCAGTCAGCCGCACGTGCTCGATCTTGCGCGCGCTGCGATAGCTGGCGCGGAACGCGAAATAGACCAGCGCCACGTCGAGGCCGAAGAAACCGGTCACCGGCCAGGCGCCGAGCAGCACGCAGCCCAACGACAGCATGAAGGACGCGCCTGCCAGCACCGCCATCACCACGCCGAAGCCGCGCGGCGGCAGGCTGCGATAAGGTTGCAGCCGGGCGTCGAAGAAGACGGGCGTGGCTTCTGTGGCGCTCATGGCCTCGGCCATATTAGGGTCCCGGTATGGCGCGCATGTCAAAAGAGAATGTCGGCCGGTTCTTCGCGGCGCTCGCCGCCGAACGGCCCGATCCGACAACCGAGCTCGACTACATCAATCCCTATACGCTCCTCGTGGCGGTGGTGCTGTCGGCGCAAGCGACCGATGTCAGCGTCAACAAGGCGACGGCCGAATTGTTCAAGGCGGTCGATACACCGGCCAAGATGATCGCTTACGGCGAGCCGAAGCTGCGCGACGCGATCAAGACCATCGGCCTCTATCGTACCAAGGCGGCCAACGTCATCCGCCTGTCGGAGATCCTCGCGCAAAAGCACGGCGGCGCAGTGCCGGCGAACCGCGAGGCGCTTGAGGAATTGCCCGGCGTCGGCCGCAAGACCGCCAACGTCGTGCTCAACGTCGCTTTCGGCCAGCCGACCATCGCGGTCGACACGCACATTTTTCGGCTTGCCAATCGCACCGGTCTCGCGCCAGGCAAGGATCCACGCGCGGTCGAAGAGGCGCTCGAGGCGGTCGTACCGGAACAGTATCTCCGCCACGCGCATCACTGGCTGATCCTGCACGGCCGATACGTCTGCACCGCGCGCAATCCGAAATGCGCTGCCTGCGTCGTACGCGATCTCTGTCTTTACGAGGCGAAGACGACGGCGGACGTGCCGGCGGCGGCTAACGCTTCGCCAGCACGTCGGCCATCGAATAAAGACCGGGTTTCTTCCGCGCGAGCCACAGGGCGGCGCGCACCGCGCCGCGCGCGAAGACGCGGCGCGACGTCGCGCGGTGGGACAGCTCGATAACCTCGCCGGCGCCGGCGAACATCACCTTGTGCAGCCCGACCTCGTCGCCGCCGCGCAAAACGGCGAAGCCGATGTCGCCGGCCTTGCGCGGACCGGTCGTGCCGTTGCGTGCGGCGGCGTGCTTCTTGCCGAGATCGACGTCGCGGCCGGCGGCGGCGGCGCGGCCCAACGCCAACGCCGTGCCGGACGGGGCGTCCACCTTATAGCGATGGTGCATCTCGAGAATCTCGATGTCGTAATCGGGACCGAGCTGCGCCGCCGCCTCGCGCACCAGCTCCAGCAATAGATTGATGCCGACGCTCATGTTGGGCGCCCACAGGATCGGCGCCTTGCGCGCCGCCTGCTTGAGCGCGTTCTCCTGCGCCGCGTCGAGGCCGGTGGTGCCGATGACCAACGCCTTGCCCGTCGCCGCCGCGATCTTGGCATGACCGACGCTGGCCGCCGGCCACGAGAAATCGATCACCGCATCGGCGACCCGGAACAGGCCGAGCGCGTCGCTGCTGGCCTTGATGCCGAGCGATCCGACGCCGGCCATCTCGCCGAGGTCGCGGCCGAGATAGGGGCTGTCGGCAGCGTCGATGCCGCCGGCGAGGCGCGTTCCTTTGGTCTCCAGCAGTTCGAGCGCGACCATGCGGCCCATCCGCCCGCCGCAGCCGGAAACCCCGATCTTAAGCTCGGCCATATGCTGCTCCTGTCGCCTGAAACTCGGCGAAGGGCGGCGCAAATGCAAGCGCGGCGCGGCCACGCTCGGCGGCCCTCTTCCCACGACTCGCTGCATCCTCTACACCATCGGCTTCATGGCTCTTCTGCGCTCGGTCGCGACCGTCGGCGGCTACACGATGATGAGTCGCGTGCTGGGCTTTGTCCGCGACATGCTGACGGCGCAGTTCCTCGGTGCTGGACCGGTGGCCGACGCGTTTTTCGTCGCGTTGCGCCTGCCCAACCTGTTCCGCAGCTTCTTCGCCGAAGGCGCGTTCAGCGCCGCGTTCGTGCCGATCTTCGCCGGCATGATCGCCAAGGAAGGCCGGCAGCCGGCGCGGCTCTTCGCCGAAGAGGCGATGGCGGCGCTGACCACCGTGCTGTTCGTCTTCGTCTTGGCGTGCGAAATCGCCACACCGGCGCTGCTGCACGTGCTGGCGCCGGGCTTCGCCGCCGAGCCGGAGAAATTCGCGCTCACCGTCACGCTGACGCGCATCACCTTTCCCTATCTGCTGTTCATCTCGCTGGTGGCGTTGCAAGGCGGCGTGCTCAATTCGCTCGAGCGTTTCGCCGCCACCGCGGCGACGCCGGTGCTCTTGAACCTGTTCCTGATCGGCACGCTGCTGCTGGTGCGGCCGGTGAACGGCGTGGCGTTGAGCTGGGCGGTCACCGCCGCCGGTTTCGCGCAATTCGTCTGGCTGATGGTGTCGTGCGGCCAGGCGGGGTTGTCGTTGCGTTTTCCGCGGCCACGCTGGACGCCGGCCCTGAAGCGTCTCGTCGCATTGATGGGCCCCGGCATCTTCGGCGCCGGCGTGACGCAGCTCAACCTCGTGGTTTCGACTGCGGTCGCGTCGCTGCTGCCGACCGGCGCGGTGTCCTATCTCTATTACGCCGACCGGCTCAATCAATTGCCGCTCGCCGTCGTCGGCATCGCGGTCGGCACCGCCATCCTGCCGCCGCTGTCGCGCCAGGTTCGCACCGGCGACGAAGCCGGCGCCGTGCAGACGCAAAATCGCGGCCTGGAGCTGGCGCTGCTGCTGACGGTGCCGGCCGCGGTTGCGCTCGGCGTGCTGGCGCGGCCGATCCTCGCGGCGCTTTTCGAGCGCGGCGCCTTCGGGCCCCACGAGGTCGTGGCCACCGCCGGTGCGCTCGCCGCCTATGCCGCCGGCCTGCCGGCCTTCGTGCTGGTTAAGGTGCTGGCGCCGGCGTTCTTCGCGCGCCACGACACCAAGACGCCGGTCAAGGTTGCGATCGTCGCGGTCGCGGCCAATCTGGTGCTGACGCTGACTCTCGGCGTGGCCTTGCCGTTCGCCCATGTCGGCATCGCTTGCGCCACCTCGGCTGCCGGCTGGATCAACGCGCTGGCGCTGCTCTGGCTGCTGCATCGGCGCGGGCACTTCCGGCTCGATGCGCGTTCGCGGTCGCGGATTCCACGGATTCTCGCCGCGTCGCTGTTGATGGGCGTCGTGCTGGTCGGGCTCGAAATTCCGCTGGCGCCTTATATCGGCGCGCATCTGGTCGCACGGCTCGTCGCGCTGGTCGCGCTGGTCGCGGCCGGCCTCGCCGCTTTCGCCGTCTTCGCGCTGGTGCTGGGCGCCGCCGACCGCAGCGAGCTCGGCCAGCGTCTCGGACTTGACCTCGCGGCCCGCCGGCGGCGATAACGGTCGCGCCCGCGCCCTCCATCAGCGACGACGGCATGAAACGCATCTTCTCGGGCGTCCAGCCCACCGGCAATCTCCACCTCGGCAACTATCTCGGCGCGATCCGCAACTGGGTCCAGCTGCAGAAGGATTTCGACTGCATCTTCTGCATCGTCGATCTGCATGCGCTGACGCTGCCACAGGATCCGAAGGAATTGCGCGCCCAGACGCGCGAGGTCACGGCCGCCTACATCGCCGCCGGCATCGATCCGGAACACTGCGTCATCTTCAATCAGTCGACCGTGCCGGGCCATGCCGAGCTGGCGTGGCTGTTGGGATGCCTGACGCCGCTCGGCTGGCTCAACCGCATGACCCAGTTCAAGGAGAAGGCGGGCAAGCACCGCGAGGAAGCCGGCCTCGGCCTGTATTCCTATCCGGTGCTGATGGCGGCCGACATCCTGCTCTATAAGGCGACGCACGTACCCGTCGGCGAGGACCAGAAACAGCACCTCGAGCTTGCGCGCGACATCGCCGGCGCCTTCAACCGCCGCTACGGCGTCGAGTTTTTTCCCTTACCGGAACCCCAAATCTTCGGCGCCGGGACGCGGGTGATGAGCCTGCGCGACGGCACCAAGAAAATGTCCAAGTCGGACATTTCGGACTATTCGCGCCTCAACATGACCGACGACGCCGAAACCATCGCGCTCAAGATCAAGAAGGCCAAGACCGATCCGCAGCCGCTGCCGGCGACCGAGAAAGAGGCCGAGGCGCGGCCGGAAGCCGACAATCTGCTCGGCATCTATGCGTCGCTGGCGGGCCTCGACAAGCCGGCGGCGATCGCGCGCTTCGCCGGCAAGAATTTCTCCGCCTTCAAGGACGAGCTCGCCGGTGTGGCGGGCGACGTGCTGGGCAAAATCGGCGCCGAGATGAAACGGCTGCTGGCCGACCCCGGCTATATCGACGGCGTCCTGCACCGCGGCGCCGCGCGCGCCAACGCCATCGCATCGCCGATCCTGGGCGAAATCTTCGACATCATGGGTTTGCTGCGGCCCTAGCCTCTGAGGCCCTTGCGTTTCAGGGCCTTCAGCGCGCGGCCACGGATTTGACACGCTGGCATACCAGTGGTATACCAATGCAGGTCAGGTTTGCGCGCAACGCACGCAGAAGTGACCTAAATCAATGAAGGGAAAGGGATTTTTTGTCCTAATCCCGATCGAAGCCCGGACGAAATTCCGGGCATCAGAACCGGCCGCAAGGGCCGGAAGGAGCGGCAGTCATGGCGAATGCACTTTACGGAATCACCGGCCACAGCGGCACGCTGGGCGCGGTTCTCGGCGCGATCTGGGTCTTCGGGCTCGGCCTGGCGACGTACGCCTGGCTCCATATGCCGCCGACCCGCCGGCGCTAAGCGCGCTTTTCGTTCGGCGTTCAGCCGAGCGCCGCGGCACCGGCCGCCGCGACCTGACCGTCCTGCGCCGACGAGGCGCCCGAAACACCGAAAGCGCCGATCACCTTGCCGGCGGCCATCAGCGGCACGCCGCCTTCGATCGGCAGCACGCCCGGCAGATTGGCGAGATGCGTCTTGCCGCTGGCATGGGCGTCTTCCCAGAACTTGGTCGGGCGTTTGAACATCGCGGCGGCACGCGCCTTGGCGATCGAGACCTCGATACTGGCGAGACCGGTGTCGTCCATCCGCGCCAGATGCAGCAGATGCCCGCCGTCGTCGACCACCGACATCGTGACCGCGAGGTTGTGCTTGCGCGCCTCGGCCTCAGCCGCCGCAACGACGGCGCGGGCGGCGGTGAGGGTCAGCGCTTTCTTGTCGGCGAGGGCGGCCATGCGGGGCTCTCCGTTGCGAAGGGACCGCGATCATAACCGGCGCGGAGCCGGACGCGAGAGGTTTGCGGCCGCCCGCCAACCGCGTTGTCGCGGGTGGGCCGCGCTTGTAGAATTGCGCCGATGCGCGCCGGGGGGTGCTGCACATCGGCTGTGACGCGGCGGTTGTTGGCCGCGTTGGCGGTCGTTGTCGGCCTTGTGCCGGCGGCACGGGCCGAACCGTCGCTGTCGGCCGATCTCTCCGCCCATTACGTGACGCTCGGCGCCAACGCAGCCGGCCGCGCGGTCACGCTATTCGGCACCATCGACGCGCCCGGCGACATCGTCATCGTGGTGCGCGGTCCCGAGACCGCGGTCGTGGCGCAACACGGTCCCGTCGGCAATTTCCCGGCCCGTCGCATCGTTTTTGCCGGCGTACCGGATTATTACGCGGTCTACGCCTCGGCGGCGCTCGACACGATCATGCCGCCCGAGATCCAGGCGCTGCACCAGATCGGTCTCGACAACCTGCACTTCCAGGTGCAGCCGCCGCCGCCCGATGCGACCTTGGTCGAAGCCGCGCGCCTGGCGCTCATTGCGCAAAAGCAGACCGCGGGCGTCTATGCCAGCACGATCGGCACGGTCGGATTCGTCAATCCGCATCTGTTCCGCGCCACGCTCGCCTTTCCGACGAACGCGCCGGCCGGCACCTATTTCATCGAGGCCCTGCTGTTTCGCGACAAGGCGCTGGCGGGCGGCCAGACCATGTCGCTGCTGGTGGTGTCGCCCGGCGGCGACGCCGTTGCCGATCCGCCCGGGCCGAGCCCGTTGCTCTATGCGGGACTGGGCGTCTTGGCGGCGACGGTCGCCGCCAGCGGCGTCGCTATGACCGTCGTGCGCCGGCGCCGCACACCGGCCCGGCCGCGCCGGCCGCGCCGGGCCGCCAAACGCCGCCGGCGCTGACGCGCATTAGCCTTACGCGACAAGGGGTTGACTTGGCGCCGTCAAAGCCCAAGTTTAGCCCGCGTCCGTTGGAGATCGCCCGATGTTCATCCAGACCGAAACCACGCCCAATCCCGCGACCCTCAAGTTCCTGCCGGGCCGCGCCGTCATGGGCGACGGCACCGCCAATTTTCCCGACGCGGCCAGCGCGCAGCGCTCGCCCTTGGCGACGCGCCTGTTCGGTCTGCCGGGCGTGACCGGCGTCTTCTTCGGTTCCGATTTCATCACCGTCGCCAAGGCCGACGCCGTCGATTGGCTGGCGCTCAAGTCGCAGGTGCTGGGCGCGATCATGCAGCACTTCACCACCAACGAACCGATCGTGCTCGATGCGCCCAAGGCCGCCGCCGAAGAGGAAAGCGACGAGGTCGTCGCCCAAATCAAGGAGCTCATCGAGACCCGCGTGCGTCCGGCCGTGGCCGGCGACGGCGGCGACATCATTTTCGACCACTATGCCGACGGCGTCGTTTATCTGCACATGCAGGGCTCGTGCTCGGGCTGTCCGTCGTCGACCGCGACCTTGAAGGCCGGCATCGAGAACATGCTGCGCCACTACATTCCAGAAGTGACCGAAGTCCGGCCGGTCTAAGCCGGCACCTTCGCCATCATCGGTTCCGGCAGATCGGCGTCCGACAGCAGCGGATATTTTTTGCTGTCGAACAGCTGATAGTGCCACCACTCGTTCTTGTAGAAATCCCAGTCCGCCGCGCTCATCAAGCCGAGCAGCAGGAAGCGGTTGCGCTGTGCCGTCTCGGACACCGCCGTGCTGCCGTGATGCGACAGCGGCGTGAAGGCGTCGAACGCGGTGCCCATGTCGAGCGCTTGGCCGCGCGCGTCGATCAACGTCAGGTCGACCGCGACGCCGCGCGAATGCGGCGAGCCCTTGCGCGGATCGGCGAGGAATTCGGGATCGGGCCGGAAATTCCACAGCGCCCATTGCGCTTCGCTCGGCCGGAAGGCGTCGAAAATCTTGAGCCGTAGCCCCAGCGGCTTGGCCAGATCGACCGCGCGGCCGAGCGCCGCCGCGGCGTCGGCGTGGAGATAGCAGCCGGGACGGCTATAGACCGGCTTGCCGGTGAAATTCGCCGCCGTCGCGTAGGCGATGTCGAGGACGACGCCGTGGCTCGCTTCGGCGATGGTTTGCAGCGTCATGACCCAATTCTCCTAGCACGGTATCATCGGCCGCATGAAGGTCCTGGGCCTCGATAGCGCCGGCAGCCAATGCGCAATCGCCGTGCTCGACGGCGAGCGTGTGGCATCCGCGCGCGCCGAAGCGATGCTGCGCGGGCAGGCCGAACGGCTGATGCCCCTCATCGCCGAAACACTGGCGGCGGCATCCATCGCGCCCGCCGCGCTCGATCTGATCGCGGTGACCACCGGCCCGGGCAGCTTCACCGGCATTCGCATCGGCCTCGCCGCCGCGCGCGGTCTGGCGCTGGCGACCGGCCGGAAGGCGGTCGGCGTCGGCGTGCTCGATGCCTATGCGGCTGCGGTGCCGGCGGCGGCGCGGCAAGGGCGAACGCTCGTCGTCGCCGTCGAATCGAAGCGCGACGAATTCTATCTCCAGGCGTTCAAGGCGGCGGGCGCGGCGCTGAGCACCCCGGCGCAAATCCATCCGCGCGATCTCGCGTCCTGGCTGCCGCCGGGTCCGTTGCTGCTGGCGGGCGACGCGGCGGCGCGATTGCAGGCCGAGCTCACCGGCCACGATTTTGTCACGGCGCCCGGCGCGCAATCCGTCGATGCGGTGTGGGTCGCGCGTCTCGGCCGCGCGCAGGAAGATGGCGCCGCCGCCGCGCCGCCGCGACCGTTTTATCTGCGCGCACCCGATACGACCACACCACGCCGGGCGGCACCGTGAACGCGCCGCAGCTACGGACGGCGGTCGAGGCCGATGCCGAGATCCTGGCGCGGCTGCATGCCCGCGCCTTTCCCGACGATCCGTGGGAAAGCCGGGCGCTGTCGCGGCTCGTCGCTTTGCCCCGGATGCACGCCCGGCTTTTGTTATCCGACCGCAAGCCAATCGGCTTTCTTCTCGCGCTGGTGGTCGGCGGCGAAGCCGAGATTCTGACACTGTGCGTCGATCCGGCGGTGCGCCGGCGCGGCGTCGCCCGGGCGCTGCTCGCCGATCTCTACACAGCCGCGCGCACGGCCCGCGCGTCGCGGGTGGTGCTCGAAGTCGCCGCCGACAACGAAACCGCGCGGTTGCTCTACGCGGCCGAAGGTTTCGCCGCGGTTGGCCGTCGCCCTTTCTATTACCGGCGGCCCGCGGCGGCGGCGGCCGATGCGTTGATTCTTGCGCGGCCGCTGCCGTAAAGCCGTGTATTCGCGGCGTGACAGCCCGTAAAACTGTTATCGAGCACCAACAAAAATCTTACAAATGCGCAATCCTTATTGCGCAGTTCACGCAATTTACTTATATGCTTCGGCACGGAACCGGTGGGAACTTTGTCGGATGACTGATAAATCACAACCCAACAGCTTGCTCGACCTCACGACCGAAATCGTCGCTGCGCACGTCTCCAACAACAGCGTGGCGCCGACGGACCTGCCGCAGCTCATCGATCAGGTCTATCAGTCGCTGGCCAATATCGGCAAAGGCCCGGCCGGCGCCGGCGATCGGCCGAAGCCGGCGGTCAACATCAAGCGCTCGGTCCATCCCGACTACGTCATCTGCCTCGAAGACGGCAAAAAACTGAAGATGCTCAAGCGCCATCTCAAGACGGCGTACAACATGACGCCCGAGGCGTATCGCGAACGCTGGGGCCTGCCGGCCGATTATCCGATGGTCGCGCCGAACTACGCGCGACAGCGTTCCAAGCTCGCCAAGGACATCGGTCTCGGCACGCGCGGCCGTCAGGCCAAGGCCAGCTGATCGCCGAGCGATCCGCCCGGCCGCGCGCTATAGGCTCGCTGCCGGCTTTGGGCTATAATTTTCGCTCCGGGTAATAGGCGCGGACACCGTCGCGAATGCCGTCCCGTATCGAACAACTGTGCATCGACAAGGGTCTCAAGATGACCGAGCAGCGGCGCGTCATCGCGCGCGTGCTGTCCGAATCCGCCGATCATCCGGACGTCGAAGCGGTTCATCAGCGCGCCGCGGCGATCGATCCGAAAATCTCGATCGCCACCGTCTACCGCACCGTGCGCCTGTTCCAGGAGGCGAGCATCCTCGAACGCCACGATTTCGGCGACGGCCGCGCGCGGTACGAAGAGGCGCCGACCGAGCATCACGATCATCTGATCGATTTGCAAAGCGGCAAGGTCATCGAGTTCCGCAACGAGGCGATCGAAAAGCTGCAACGCGAAGTCGCCTCGCGCCTCGGCTACAAGCTGGTCGATCATCGGCTCGAACTCTTTGCCGTGCCGCTCGAGGGCACGGCGGCATCCGCCAAGAAGTGACCGCGCAATCGCCGTCTTCGGCGTCCGCCACACCCCCGCCGCAAGCGGGCTCGCAGGCCGTCCGCGCGGGCACACTCGAAGTGCGCTTGGCGCGCAATGAAGGCGAGATTGCCGCGGCCCAGGCGCTGCGCTACCGCGTCTTCTATCAGGAGATGGGCGCGCATCCGACCGTGGAAACGGCGCTGGTGCAGCGCGATTTCGACGATTTCGATGCGTTCTGCGATCATCTCTTGGTATTCGATCACGCGCGCGGCGCCGGCAACGACGCGGTGGTCGGAACCTACCGGCTGATCCGCCGCGAGGCGGCGGCGCGCGTCGGCCGTTTCTACAGCGCCGCCGAATACGATTTGCGTTGCGTCGCCGAATATCCGGGCGCGGTGCTCGAGCTCGGCCGCTCGTGCATCGACCCGCAATGGCGCACCCGGCCCACCATGCAGCTCCTGTGGCGCGGCATCGCCGCCTACGTCTTCGACTTCGGCATCGAATTGATGTTCGGCTGCGCCAGCCTGCCCGGCACCGATCCCAACGCGCTGGCCGTGCCGCTGTCCTACCTCTATCACCATCATCTGGCGCCGCCGGCGTTGCGGCCACGCGCGCTCAGCGACCGTTACTTGGACATGAACCGCCTGCCGGCCGATGCCTTCGATCCGGCCGAAGCGCTGAATCAGCTGCCGCCGCTGCTCAAAGGTTATCTGCGTCTCGGCGGTTTCGTCGGCGACGGCGCGGTGATTGACCAGCAGTTCAACACCACCGATGTCTGCATCGTGGTCAAAACCGATCTCGTGACCGAAAAATACTATCGCCATTACGAACGCCGCGTGCGCGCGGTCGCCGCCGCCTGATGCCACCGCAGGGTTCCGCGCTGCGCCTGGTGCGCGTCGTCGCCTATTGCGCGCTGACGTTTTCGCTGATGCCGGTCCAAGCGGCGTTGCTGCTGGCGCGCAGCAAGCTGGCCGTGCGGCTGCCGGCGTTCTACCACCGCCTGGTGTGCCGCATTCTCGGCATCGCAATCGAGCGGCGCGGCGTGCCGTCACCGGCCCGGCCGACGCTTTTTG
>JAGXBG010000209.1 GCA_018971215.1 Alphaproteobacteria bacterium | reverse complement strand
GGTATCCGCGTCACCAACACGCCCGACGTGCTGACCGACGACGTCGCCGACCTTGCGATCGGCTTGATGGTGGCGGTGGCCCGACGGCTGGTGGTTGCCGACCGCTATGCGCGCGACGGCAGCTGGCTCAAGGGACCCATGCCGCTGCAGAGCAAGCTCGGCGGTGCGATGCTGGGCGTCTTGGGCATGGGCCGCATCGGCCAGGCGATCGCCAAACGTGCCGTCGCCATGGGCATGACAATCGCCTACCACACTCCACGGCCGAAGCCCGAGCTGCCTTATCGCTTCTATCCGGATCTCGCGGCAATGGCGGCCGACGTCGAATATTTGGTTGTCGCGGTTCCCGGCGGCCCGGCGACTCGCCATCTGGTCGACGCGCGAATCATCGCGGCGTTAGGGCCCAATGGCTCGATCATCAACATCGCCCGCGGGTCGGTGGTCGATCAGGCGGCGCTGATCGCCGCTTTGACCGACCGCAAGCTCGCCGGTGCCGGTCTCGACGTGTTCGAGGACGAGCCCAGCGTACCCGAAGCGTTGGCGCGGCTCGACTCAGTGGTGCTGACGCCACATGTCGGCAGCGCGACGCATGCGACTCGTCTGGCGATGGACCGGCTCATGCTCGACAACCTAGCGGCCTACTTCGGTGGCAAGCCGCTTCTGACGCCAGCCCTCTAGCCGATCGGTAGCAGATCGGGCGCGGTGCCGACGCGCGCTGGCGTATTGCGCCGCTCGAGTTCGAGCAACAGCGCGCTGTGGTCATAGCGCGCGCCGCCATGGGCGACGAGGTCGCGGAACAGCGCCAAGGCGGTTTCGGCAAAGGGGAGGCTCAAACCAGCAGCCTTGGCGGTGGCGACGATCGTGGCGCAATCCTTGACCTGATGGTCGACCGGGCCACCTGGAATAAAATCCCGTAAGATCATACGATTGCCGTGTAACATTAAGACTCTAGACTCGGCAAATCCGCCCATGATCGCCTGCCGCACCGCCGCCGGGTCGGCGCCGCCTGCGGCCGCGAGCAGCAGCGCCTCGGCGACCGCGCCGATGGTCACGGCGACGATCGCTTGGTTGGCCAGCTTGGCCAACTGACCCGAGCCGGCAGGGCCGACCCGCATCGCGTGGCCGAGCGCCGCAAAAATCGGTGCCGCACGCTCGAACGCCGGCGGCGTGCCGCCGGCCATGATCGCGAGATTGCCTTCCTCGGCGCCGACGGTGCCGCCGGAAACCGGCGCGTCGAGATAATCGATGCCGCAGGCAGCAAAGCGCTTGGCGTGCTCGCGGGCGAGGTCGGGCGGCGTCGAGCTCATATCGATGACCAGCGCGCCGGTGGCGATGCTGGCCGCCGCGCCTTGCTGGCCAAAAAGCACGGATTCGACCGCGGGACCGTTGGCCAGCATGGTGATCACCGTGCCGGCATTGGCGACGGCTTCGGCCGCAGTATTGGCCACGGTGGCGCCGTGGGCGAGGAGCGAGTCGGCTTTGGTTTTGTCGCGGTTCCAGGCGGTCAGGGAACGATCGGCGGCGAGCAGGTTGCGCGCCATGCGACTGCCCATCAAGCCTATGCCGAGAAAAGCGACCCGACCGATGGATTGATTCATTTTATGCTTCTCCATCAAGCGATTATCCCGTGATACCTGCTGTGGATAGCGAGGGCCAATTGCGCGGGCTTTAACCAAAAACTAACCATTCCAAACCGAGTCTCCCGCCGCCGGCCAGAACGGTCGGCGATTGGCAGGGGAGAATCCCGATGCACGATACGATGTTGGCGCGGTTGGATCCGGCTTGGAAGCCGTGGTCGGTGCCGCGTGTGGCCAAGCGCGCCGCGCAGGCACAGACGCGGACAAGCCGCAGCCTGATCGAGCGCTGGACAGCGTGGCGGCGGCCGACAGCGTTCCAGCGCTGCCTTGCCATTCACATCCTCAACACCACCGAGTCGGCCAACGACGCCGCGCTAGCGACCGACGCCGCCTGAATGGCGACTAGGCGTCGGGGTGATCGCGTAGCCGCATTTGCGGTCGACCGGCACTGTCGACAAAGCCACCGGCCGCGAGCGCCGCGAAGATGTCGACGAAATGCGCCGCCGCGCCGGGGCGGCCGGCACCTTCAAGCCAGTTCTGATCGAGTAGCGAGGCGAGGGCGGGGTGGCCGAACTCGGCCTCCCACAGGATGCCGAGGAGCGACGCCATCGCTTCCTCGCGTTCGCGCGCCAGGCCGAACACGGTTTGGGCCTGCATAGCGCGCACCCGGTCGCCAGTTTCGGGTCCGGGACCGAGGCCGAAATCCACCTGACGGCGGCGCGCCGGCGCCGCCAACTGGTAATGCGCCACCTCGTGCAGCAAGATGTAAGCTTCGGTATCGCAGCGCAGCGCAGCGCCGTCCCACGAGACGTCGAGCTGTGGCGCACCCGGCTTAAAGCCGATGCAAAATTTTATTATAAGATCAACGCTATCTGCGTGATTCTTAGCAGCCAATTCGGCGTGTGCGCGGGCCGCTTGGGCACCATCGGTCAAGCGCCCGAACACCGTCCGCACAGGGCCAGACGGCAGCGATCCGGCGAACCGGGCGAGCGTGATGGGAAGCCGGTCTTCGGCCAGAGGTGTCAGGATCATCGGACGTGTTTGGCGGCGGCGTGCCGACGCTCGACCTACACCCAAACCTCCGAAATTTCAAAGCCGTGGTTGACGTCGGGCCGCTGGCGTTCGAGCGGACGCTGAAGTAGAGCCCGCCGCCGGCGCCTCGGACTCGTTTGATCTCGGCCTTGAGGCCCACCGTGCGGAGCCGTTCGAGCAGCTTCTGGGTATAGAACGACTCGCGATAGGCACCGTATTCGACTCAGTAGGCCGGCTGAACCGCTGCCAAAAGAGCCGGCACGCTGCGGCTCGCAGCCGAATTGAGTTGATCGAGTCGCGGTGACGGCGAAATAGCGGCAGCCGCCGGGGCGGTGTTAACCGGCATTTGCTTGACGGGCAGCAGAAACCCGCTGCTGAGGCATCAAATACGGCCAAACAGCGTACGAATCGGGCCAAAAAAGTGCGGCAAAACCCGAGGCTTTCCTTGTTTCGTGGAGCAGCCCTGCACCGGGTGCGGTTGCGCCGCCGAAAGCGAAGGCGCACAGTTGCGCATCCGTGGCCCGCCGTCCCGGTTTGGGGACAGCGCGTCGAGCGTCGGGAGCGGACGATGG
>JAGXBG010000048.1 GCA_018971215.1 Alphaproteobacteria bacterium | reverse complement strand
GCGCTCGTGGTCAGCGCCGACGGCCATCGTCTCGACGGCATCCTGTCGGAGCGCGATATCGTGCATGCGCTGGCCGATCGCGGTACCGCGGTGCTCGATCTGCGGGTCGACGAATTGATGACGCGCCGCGTCGTCAGTTGCACACCCACCGACACGATCGCGGAGCTGATGGGCGAAATGACCCGCCGCCGCATCCGTCACCTGCCGGTCGTCGATCGCGGCCGTCTGGTTGGACTCGTCAGCATCGGCGACGTGGTGAAGAACCGGCTCGAGGAAATGGAGTTCGAGACCACGTCGTTGCGGCAATTCATCGCCGGCGCCGCCTAAGTCGACGCGAGTCCGTCTTCCAGCCATCGGATCACGGCGGCGACTCCGTCGAGCCGATAACGCGCGATGCTGTTTCCGTCGCCGACGTGGATCGCAAATCCGCCGAGGCGGTTGACGGCCGCGAAGCCCTCCTCGTCGGTTTGATCGTCGCCGACGAAGACGGGCCGCCGTCCGCGAAATTCGGGTTCAGCAAGAAAGGCCTGTGTGGCGCGGCCTTTGCCCGCCATGCGTGGACGAAGCTCGACCACCATCTTGCCGACCAACATCGTCAGCCGGTTGTCCGACAGCTGAACCGCCTGCTCGGCAATCCTGTGGCAGGCGTCCGCAAGCTCGGGGCGGTCGCGATAATGGATGGCGATCGTCAGACCCTTGTCCTCGACGGTCACGCCGGGTGTCATCGCCGCAAATTGATGCACGGCGGGCCAGATCGAATCGAGGGCGGGATCGGGGCGAGGTCGGTGGATGATGCCGGAGGCGCTACGTCGTTCCAGGCCGTGATTGCCGGCGGCGGCGCCGGTATAGCCATCAAGAATGCGCGCAAGCTCGGCGAGCGGCCGGCCGCTGATCACTGCGAGCGCCCCACCCAACTGCGCGGCGGCGCGTTGCAGCAGATTGGGCAAACCGGTCGCGACGACGATGCGGTCGGGCGTGGCGGCGATCTCGACCAGCGTCCCGTCGAAATCGATGAACAGGGCGTCGCTGCGCGACAGTCTGGGGGGTGGTTGGTGCATGACGCGCTATTTTGTGGTAATTTATTGATAGAGGCTCGACGGACGCCGTAACCTGCGATCCGAGCGGGCGATTGTGGCGTAATTCGGACGCGTGTTGTTACCCGTGCCGTTACCCCATGATACGAGGTGCGGGCGGTAGCGCGCGGCCGTGAAATGTCAGATATTGGTACGCTGCCTGCGCACCGCGCCACTGATGTCGCCGTGCAGGCGCAAACCGACACGCAGTTTGGTGTCTGTTTGTGCCAAATTTGTGCCCTATTTGCAGGTTTAGATCCGGTTGTTCGGCCGTCGCGGGCCGCGTGTTGAACGTGCGTTACCGAGCATCGCGTCTTGAGCGATGCCTGCCGCCAACGACCGAGGCGGGGATACAACGGTCGATCTCGCTTTGAATGTCTGCGCGTCGAAAATGGCTGACGTGCGGATCGGGTCCAATTTGTTTGAGGTGACCAGCGATGCCGACGCTTGAAAAGGAAATGGTTTGGCCGAGCGCAGACGCCACGATAACGGCGAGCGCAACCCATCAATCGGACCAGGTTGGGTCGTCTGCCGGCGCCCGCGTCAAGTTGGTGCTCGTCGAGGATGATCCGGACTATCGCGAAGCCGCATCGGCCGAATTGGCCGAGCTCGGTTTCGAGGTCCAGGCCTTCGCGACTGGCGACGAAATGCTCGAATACTTCGCGCAGAACAACGACGCCGACATGATCGTGCTCGATTGGAAGCTGCCTGGCGGACTCGGCATCGATCTGCTGCCCAAACTGCACGATCGCGGCATAAGGTTGCCGGTCGTGTTTCTGACAGGCATGCCGGCGACGGCCTATGAAAGCGCCGCGCTCGATCGCGGCGCACTCGATTTCGTCGACAAGGCGCGCGGCGTTCCCATCCTGGCGAAACGCATCCGCCTTATCCTGGATTCGCATCGACGGGCGCGCGAGACGCCGGCCAAGGCCGCGTTGAGCTGCGGCAAGTTGGTCTTGCGGCCGGACCTCCGCCGGGCGTTCTGGGACGGTCAGGACGTCAACCTCACGGTGACGGAGTTCAACATCGTTCATCTGATCGTGTCACACGCCGGCGAGCACGTTACCTATCGCGCGATCTACGATTGCGTCCATCATGCCGGCTTCGTTGCCGGCAATGGCGACGAGGGCTATCGCACCAACGTCCGATCGTCGATCAAGCGCATCCGCAACAAGTTCCGGGCGCTCGATGCAACGTTTTCCGAAGTCGAGAACTTCCCCGCGTTCGGCTACCGCTGGCGGACGGCGTCGGTCCAGTCCGTCTGACGGCGGCCTGTCCCACGCGGCCAATTCCGGCGGCCGATCGCGCGATATCCGCGCTGCCGCCGCCGAGACCGTTCACGCCTTCAAAGGGCCGCTGGCGACGATCCAATCGTCGATCGAGCCGTTGCGGCGCGCGGTGCCGTCGGACGATGCGCGGGCCCGTCGTGCGCTGGCCTTGATCGAGGCGTCGGTCGGCCGTCTGCAAGGCCTGATCGAGGCGGCGTATGAGCGCGATTGCGCGCTGGCGGCGGCGCTCGAACGCCTGCCGGAATGAGGACCGCATATCGCTGACCGGCGCGGCGGCCGTCGTAGGGCTCAGTGGTGAGCGACGTGCCCGGCGTTTTGGATCGCGGTCGTTTCATGTTGCGCCAGATTGAAGACGTCGTCCGGGGTGAACGTGACGCTGTTGGCGGCGTTTGAATGCGCGCCGTCGATCAGGTCGAAGACCTCGACGTTTTTGCGGCTCAGCGCCGGGCGATGTCGATGAGATAGGCCGCGAAATCGGCAGGCTTCAGCTTGATGGCGACGCGCTCGGCTTCGCCGGCGAGCGCGCGGGCGACCAGCATGTGATTCTCGACATGGGCGGGATCGACCTTGAACAGACCAGCCGTGTCGCGGATGCGCGGGTAGTAGCGCGGATCGATCGCCTTCTCCCGGCGCGCGACGCGTTCGATGAGCTGGGCTTCGTCGCTGTTGTCGACGGCAACCGCTTTCAGCAGCTGCCAATCGTCCTCGCCAGCCCAGCCGCGCGCGACCAACGCCTTCACATTCTCGTCGCTGCAGCCGAACTTGTAGATGTGCTTGCTGAGGCCGACGTCCGACGCCCATTTGCCGAGCTTGACGCTGCGCGCCACGTAGATCGCGGCCATCGGGTTTCTCCAGCCTTGGTGCCGGCGGGAGCTAACGCCGGCGGCAACAGCCGGTCAATCGAATCTGCTTGCCGCGACGCCGCCGCTTCCGTAACCCATCGCGGATGACGCGGCGGCTGATCCTCGGTCTCTTGGGCGCCCTGCTGACGGTGGGCGCACTGCCGGCCGCAGCCGCAACGTTCCGATGGGCGAGCGCCAGCGACGTCGCATCGCTCGATCCCTATTCGCGCGATGAAACGCTGCAGCTTTCGTTGCTCGGCAATGTCTACGAGCCGCTGATTCGCCGCGGCCGCGATCTCCGGCTCGAACCCGCACTGGCGACCGGCTGGCGCCAGGTGGCGCCACTGGTTTGGCGATTCGAGCTGCGCCCCAACGTGCGGTTTCAGGATGGAACGGCGTTCACCGCGGCCGACGTCGTGTTCTCGTATCGGCGCGCGATTGGCGACGGATCGAAGATCCACTTGGCGCTGTCGGCCATCCGCGACGTGCGGGCGGTGGATGCGCAGACGGTCGACATCGTCACCGCGACGCCCGATCCGTTACTGCCTGAAGAGATCGTGCGGTGGAACATCATGAGCGCGGCCTGGTGCCAGGCGCACGGCGTCGAACAGGTCACCGACGCGGCGACCGCCGACGGCTACGCGGCCGATCACGCCAACGGCACGGGTCCGTTCGCTGTCGAATCGCGCGTGGCCGGCAAGGAGACGGTCTTCGTCAGCAATCCGAGCTGGTGGGGTAAGTCCGCTGGCAACGTCGATCGCGCGATATTCCAGCCGATCGCCGACAATGCGGCGCGGCTTGCCGCGCTAACGGCCAGCACCGTCGACATGATCGTCAGCGTACCGCCTGAGGATATTGGCTCGCTGATGCAGACGCCGGGTGTGCACGTCGTCCAAACCGCCAGCACGCGAACGATCCTCCTCGGCTTCAGGCACGTCCGCGTGGTGAAAAGCCCGTATCACCCAGCGCGAACCAATCCGCTTGCGGATCGTCGCGTGCGTGCGGCGTTTGCGCAGGCGATCGACGAGAACACGATCGCCACCGCGGTGATGCGCGGCCTGGCGACGCCGGCGGGGCTAATCGTCGGTCCGGGCGTGCGGGGCTTCGATCCGGCGCTCAATCAGCGGCCAGAATACGATCCCGCCGCGGCGCGCCGGCTGCTGGCGGCGGCGGGCTATCCCAACGGCTTCGCATTGATCATGGACTGCCCGAACGATCGCTACCGGAACGACGCGGCGATCTGCGTGGCGGTCGCCGCTAACCTTGCCAAGATCGGCGTCCGCGTCACGCTGCTGGCGCAGCCGCGCAGCCAGTTTTTCACCAAGTTGCTCGATCCGGTTCGCGGCTCTGACTTCTACCTGATCGGGTGGCGGCCAGCGAACGATGACGCCTTGGACGCACTGATCAACCTCGCGGCGACGCGCAGCGACAGCCTGCATACCGGCGCCTTCAATTTCGGCGGCTATTCGAACCCGGCGCTCGATGCGCTCATCGCCCACGCCCGGCGCGAAAGCCTCGGCAAAGGCCGCGCCGCGCTGCTGCGCGCCGCGCTGGCGATCGTGAAAGACGACGTCGCCTATATTCCGCTGCACCAGCTCGACGTGGTGTGGGCGGTGCGCAACAATGTCGCGGTCGTCCAGCGCGGCGATGACACGTTCGCGCTGCGCGACGTCCGGATGAAATGACGAATGCCGCCGGACGGCGTCAGGCGCCGTCGCGGAGGAGCTGCTCATAGGCCGGAACGGTGAGCCATTCCGGAAAGCGCGGCGCTTCGATCAGAGCGGCAAAAATCCGCGCGGCGTCTTGGTAGCGGCCGCCGTTATAGGCGGCATCGCCGACCAGTGCTTTGAGCTTGGCGAGCTCTTCGTCGAGCAACCGGCGGTAGAGCGCTTTGTCGATCGTGCGTCCGTCCGCCAGCCTGGCCTTGTGCCGGATCCACTGCCAAACCTGCGCCCGGCTGATCTCGGCGGTGGCCGCGTCCTCCATCAGGTGATAGAGCGGTACGCAGCCGTTGCCGCGCAGCCACGCCTCGAGATAGCCGATGCCGACGTTGAGGTTCTGGCGCAGGCCGGCCTCGGTAATGGTGCCCTGCGGCAACGCCAGCAGGTTTGCCGCCGTAACATGGACGTCCTGACGCTTGCGTGCGATTTGGTTCGCTTGCGGCATTTGCTGGTCGAAGATCGTCTTGGCGAGGCCGACCAGGCCGGGATGCGCCACCCAGGTGCCGTCATGGCCGTCGGTAGCTTCGCGCAGCTTGTCCGCACGCACTTTGTCCATCGCCGCCGCGTTGGCCGCTGCGTCGTCGCGAATCGGGATCTGCGCCGCCATGCCGCCCATCGCGTGGACGTTGCGGCGATGGCAGACCTGGATCAGCAGTTGGCTGTAGGAACGCAGGAAGTGCGTCGTCATCGTCACCTGTGCGCGGTCAGGCACGACGGCGTACGAGTCTTCGGCGAATTTCTTGATGAAGCTGTAGATGTAGTCCCAACGGCCGCAATTGAGGCCCGACGAATGGTCGCGCAGCTCGTAGAGGATCTCGTCCATCTCGAACGCCGCCATGATCGTCTCGATCAACACGGTCGCCTTGATCGTACCTTTCGGAATGCCCAGCGCTTCTTCGCTGTAGACGAATACGTCGTTCCATAGCTTGGCTTCGAACCGGCTTTCGAGTTTGGGCAGGTAGAAATAAGGACCGCTGCCGCGCTTCAACAGTTCCTTGGCGTTGTGGAAGAAATAGAGGCCGAAGTCGAAGAACGCGCCGGTAATCGGCGCACCGTCGAGCAGCACGTGTCCTTCCGGCAGATGCCAGCCGCGCGGCCGGACGATCAGCACCGCCGTTTTCGGATTGAGTGCGTAATGCTTTTTCGACTGCGGATCGTCGTAGGTGATGGTGCGGCGGACGGCGTCGATGAGGTTGAGCTGTCCCTCGATCAGATTGTCCCAGCTCGGCGTGTTGGCATCCTCGAAATCGGCCATGAACACGTTGGCGCCGGAGTTGAGCGCATTGATCACCATCTTGCGGTCGGTCGGACCGGTGATTTCGACGCGGCGGTCGAGCAAATCCGCAGGCAGCGGCGCGACGGTCCAGTCTCCGGCGCGGATCGCGCGCGTCTCGGCCGGAAAATCCGGACGCCAGCCGGCGTCGAGTTTTGTCTGCGTTGCGGCGCGCAACCCGAGCAGCCGCCGGCGCTCGGCGCCAAAACCGCGTTCGAGGGAGGCGACGAACTCGATCGCCTCTGGCGTCAGAATTTTTTCGCTGCCGGGATGAAGCGGCGCGCGAATCTCGATTCCGCGAGGCGGCGTTCCGGCAACAATGACTCGATTGTCCATGGTCGCTCCGCGTCAAAAGGTCCTCCGTCGGCCATAACGGCCACGGAAGCCCCCTCTGTCGGATGACCTGAAAGATTGGTCGGCGCGCCCGATTATCTGCGCCGTTTACCCCTTCGGTGAGGCGCGTCGCTATCTAACGCCGCGCCTGCTTTCCAGAGTGCCGTTCCCCGCCAGTCCTTTTGCCTGAGAGTTTCCGGGGCGGTTGCTCCTTCGGCGCCGGGTCACAACCCGATCTCTCCTGGCAGGGCACCAAGCGTTGGAAATCTAGCAGAAATCGCCGCTCAAAACCAGGGCCCCGGCCGGTTGCCGAGCCCCAGTGTGCGCGTTAGAGTCGGCGCCAATCGACTCGGCAGCGGCCGTTCGGTCGCGTCCATCAACGAAACGCAGCGTGGGGAGAGGCGATGACTCAGCATACCAGTGTGTTGAATTTTGCGGCCGCCGCAGGCGTTGCCGCTCTGTTGTTCGCAGGCCCTTCGCCAGCGTCGGCCGAGACCATCAAGATCGGCGTGATCTCCACTTATTCGGGACCGATGGCGACGCTGGGCGAGGAGATCGATCACGGCCTGAGTCTCTACGTCAAAACCCACGAGAAGGATCTGCCGCCGGGCGTCAAGGTTGAGCTCGTCAAGCGCGACGACACCGGGCCGGTTCCCGACGTCGCCAAGCGCCTGGCGCAAGAGCTGGTGACGCGCGACAAGGTTCAGTTCCTCATCGGCGTGGTTTGGACGCCGTGCGGCCTGGCGATCTGTCCGATCGCCAACGAGGCCAAGGTGCCGTTCGTTAGCACCAATGCCGCCGGCGTCACCATGCCGCGCCTGACGCCCTATTTCGCGCGCACGTCGTTCACGCTGTGGCAGGTCGGCCTGCCGATGGGCAAATGGGCGGCGCAGCACGGTTACAAGCGCGCCTATGTCGCGGTCAGCGATTTCGCGCCTGGGCACGAAGCCGGCGACGCCTTCACCAAGGGCTTCACCGACGGCGGCGGCACGATCATCGGCTCGGTGGCCTTCCCGTTGCAGAATCCCGATTTCGTCCCGTTCCTCCAGCGCGTCAAGGACGCCAAGCCCGACGTGCTCTTCCTCTGGGTGCCGGCCGGGCCGCAAGCGACGCAGGCGATGAAGGCCTATAACGATCTCGGTCTCAAGAACGCCAAGGTCACAGTCGTCAGCACGCAGGATCTGGTGCCGGACGAACAGTTGCCGCTGATGGGTAATACGCCGCTCGGCCTGATCACCTCGGGCACCTATTCGACCGCGGCCACGCGTCCGGCCAACAAGGCCTTCCTCGCCGCGTGGAACAAGGAATACGGCAACACGCTGGTTCCCGATTTCATGGCGGTGGATAGCTGGGACGGCATGAATATGCTGTTCGACGTCATCAAGCAGACCAAGGGCAAGTTCACCGCCGACCAGGCGATGGCGATCATCAAGCACTGGAAAGATCCGAACAGCCCGCGCGGGCCGATCAGCATCGATCCCGACACGCGCGACATCGTCCAGAACGTCTATATCCGCCGCGTGGAGGGGGTGAACGGCAAGCTGGCGAACGTCGAGTTCGAAACGATCGCGAACGTCAAAGACCCGTGGAAGGAAATGCATCCGGCGCAATAGCGTCGGCGCGACGGCATTCGGGTGGGCAGAACACGTGGGCAGGGGAGCGGCGCGGATTGCCTGCGCGGCGCCCCTGCCATAGGATATATTCTATAGAACAATTGAAATCTGCGTCCTGAGCGCGGATCAACGGGGAGGGCGAGACATGCACGTACAACGCACGTGGTTCTACGGCGTCGCGGTGGCGGCGCTGGGCGCGGTGCTGGCGTTTCCGGCCGCAGCCGAGACCGTCAAGATCGGCATCATCACCACCTATTCCGGGCCCTTGGCGCCGCCGGGCATCTCGATGGACAAGGGCCTCACCCTTTACGCCAAGCTTCACAGCAAGGACCTGCCCAAGGGCGTGACGGTCGAGATCATCCGCCGCGACGATACCGGCATCGCACCGGACGTCGCCAAGCGGCTGGCGCAGGAGTTGATCACCCGCGACCACGTCAACATCATCGGCGGCGTGGTCTACTCGCCCAACGCCTTGGCGATGGCGCCGGTCATGACCGAGGCCAAGATGCCGTTCGTCGACATGAACGCGGCGGCCGCGGTGTTGACCACCAAGTCGCCTTATATCGTGCGCGACTCCTTCACCTTGCAGCAAATCTCGATGCCGATGGGCGAATGGGCCGCGAAGCACGGTTTCAACCAGGCCTATACGGTGGTGAGCGATTATGCACCGGGCTGGGACGCCGAAGACGGTTTCAAGATCGGCATCGAGCACGACGGCGGCAAGGTCGTCGGCTCGGTGCGCGTGCCGGTGCAAAATCCGGATTTCACGCCATTCCTCCAGCGCGTCAAGGACCTCAAACCGAAGAGCCTGTTCATCTTCGTGCCGGGCGGTCCGCAATCGACGCAGATGATGAAGACCTATAACGAGCTCAACCTGAAAAAGGCCGGCATCACGTTGGTGACGACGCAGGACCTGCTCATCGACAGCGAACTGCCGAAGATGGCCGACATCCCGCTCGGCGTGGTCAGCTCGGGCAGTTATTCGGCGGCGGCCACGCGGCCGGCCAACAAAGCGTTCGTCACCGCGTGGCACAAGGAATACGGCGCCAACGACGTTCCGGACTTCGTCGCCATCCAGGGTTGGGACGGCATGGCGATGATCTATGACCTCATCAAGAAGACCGGCGGCAAGTTCACCGGCGACGAGGCCATGAAGATCCTCAAGAACTACAAGACCACGGAAAGCCCGCGCGGCCCGTTCATGATCGATCCGCTGACCGGCGACATCGTTCAGAACATTTACATCCGCCGCGTCGAGAAGATCGACGGCAAGCTCGCCAACGTCGAGTTCGAAACCTTCCCGATGGTCAAGGACCCGTGGAAGCAAATGCACGCGGCGGCGAAGTAGCGCGCGTACGGTCCGGAATGGTGGTCGCCGGCGCCAATCGATGCGCCGGCGATCGCGTCTCGGGCCTTGCGTTGCCGGACCGGCGCGGTTCGCCCTATAGTGGCGTTCCGGGACCATGTCTTAAATCATTGACAGAATGAGCGAAATTCTCTCGGCCGCCGTCAGTATCGGGTTCTTCGGCCTGGCTTTCGCGATGGTCCTGTATCTGATCTCGGTCGGCCTGTCGGTGACGATGGGGCTGATGGGGTTCGTCAATCTGGCGCACGGCGTCTTCGCCATGTTCGGCGGTTACGCGGTGACGACGCTGATGAACAGCTACGGCATGCCGTTCTGGGCGTCGCTGATCTGCGCCGTTGTGATCGTCGCTATGCTCAGCGTCGCGTTCGAGCGCGTTCTCTACCGCCGTCTCTACGGCGGCGACGAGCTCGACCAGGTGCTGCTCACCATCGGTCTCGTTTTCATGTCGGTGGCCGTCGCCAAGTATTTCTGGGGGCCGCTGGCGCAGCTCTTCCAGCCGCCGTCGGAACTGCGCGGCCAGGTCGATCTCGGTTTCCGCGAATTTCCCGCCTATCGCAGCTTCCTCATCATTTGCGGTGCGGTGCTGGTCACTGGCCTTTGGCTGGCGCTCGACCGCACGCGCTTCGGCGCGAAAATCCGCGCCGCGGTCGATAATCTGCGCATGGCGCAGGCCGTCGGCATCAATACGTCCGGCCTGTTCACCGTCACGTTTGCGCTCGGCAGCGGACTCGCCGCCTTGGGCGGCGGTCTCGGCGCCGAGTTGCTGCCGATCTATCCCGGCTACGCCACCGACTATCTGGTGTATTTCCTGATCGTCGTCTCGGTCGGCGGTCTCGGATCGATCCGCGGGCCGTTTCTCGCGGCGCTGCTGCTCGGCATCGCCGACACGGCGTTCAAGTATCTGCTGCCCGAGATCGGCTCGTTCTTCATCTACGCACTGACGCTGGTGCTGCTGATGTGGCGGCCGCGCGGCCTGATCGGGCCATCGTGATGACAGCGGTCGCCGAACGCGTCGTCGCCAGCGCCGCCGAAACCTTCGCCCGCCGGCACCGTTTCCGCTGGTACGAGGCGCTGCCGTGGCTAGTGGCGGTCGCCGGCTATTTCGCGTTTCCGGATTACCTCGCGCTCGGCTCGCAGATCCTCGCCACCATCCTGTTCGCGCTATCGGTCGATCTCGTGCTCGGCTATGGCGGAATTATCACGCTCGGCCAGGCCGCCTTCTTCGGTGCCGGTGCCTACACCGCGGGCCTGCTGGCCGCTCACGGCATGGGCGCGCCGGTGATCGGCCTGCTGATCGCCGCTGTTGCAGCGGCGCTGGTCGGTTTGATTTCCGGCGTCGTGGTGCTGCGCACCCACGGCCTGACGCAGTTGATGATGACGTTGATGGTCGCCGTCATGCTGCATGAAGCCGCCAACAAAGCGAACACCGTCACCGGCGGCGCCGACGGGCTGCAGGGCATGGAGGTTGGCCCGGTCTTCGGCCTTTTCCACTTCGATCTTTACGGCAACACGGCTTATTTCTATTGCCTGGCCGCGCTCTTTATCTGCTGGTTCGTCATGCGCCGCATCGTCCATTCGCCGTTCGGCCGGTCGCTCACCGGCATCCGCGAAAACGAAGCGCGCATGCACGCGATCGGTTCGCCGGTGTTCAGGCGCCGCCTGGTCGCCTATACGATTTCCGCTGCGATGGCTGGGGTTTCCGGCGCGCTGGTCGCGCAGACGACGCAGTTCGTCGCCACCGATGCGCTCGGATTCGAGCGCTCCGGCAATGTCCTCATCATGCTGCTGCTCGGTGGCATTGGCCGGCTCTATGGTGCGTTCATCGGCGTGCCGCTTTACATGATCGCGCAGGACCGCTTCGCCGCCATCGATCCGGTCTATTGGTATTTCTGGATCGGCCTGCTGCTGGTGTTGATGGTGACGTTCGCTCGCGGCGGCGTACTCGGCATCGTCGATCGCGTCGGCGCGGTGCTCAGGCGGCGGCGATGACCGAGGCCGCGGCGTCTGCGGCGCTCGAAACCCGCGGTCTGTGCAAGAGCTTCGGCGCATTGGCCGTCGCCAACAGCATTGACTTCCGCCTGGCGCGCGGCGCCCGGCATGCGCTCATCGGTCCCAACGGCGCCGGCAAGACGAGCTTCGTCAATCTGGTCACCGGCGCCCTCCAACCCAATGACGGGCGCATCCTGCTCGACGGTGCCGACATCACGCCGCTGTCACAAGCGCAACGCGTGAAGCGCGGCATCGTCCGCACTTTCCAGATCACGACGCTGTTTCGCGGGCTCACCGTGCTCGAGAACGTCACGTTGGCGGTGTCTGAACGGCTCGGCAGCGGCGGCGACATCCATCGTCCGGCCGGTAGCCGCCGCCACATCATCGACGAGGCCTATGCGTTGCTCGAGCGGCTCGGCCTGCACGACGACGCGCTGCGGCCGGTCAAGGAGCTCGCCTACGGCCGGCAGCGATTGGTTGAGATCGCCGTGGCGCTGGGCCTTTCGCCCAAGGTGCTGCTGCTGGACGAGCCGGCGGCCGGCGTGCCGTCGTCGGAATCGGGCACCATCGTCGACACCATCGAGCGGCTGCCGACCGACATCGCGCTGCTCATCATCGAGCACGACATGGACCTGGTATTTCGCCTGGCGCGATGGATCACGGTGCTGGTCGCCGGCCAAATTCTGGTCGAAGGCGCGCCGCAGGCAATCGCCGCCGATGCACGGGTGCGGCAGGTCTATCTCGGCGAGCGGGCGCACGCATGAGCATCACCGGGCACAGCCTGACGCTCGACGGCGTCCGCGCCGGTTACGGCGACACCGTGGTGCTCGAGGGCGTGTCGCTGGGGCTGGCGGCGGCCGGAACCCTCGCGGTGCTGGGCCGCAACGGCGTCGGCAAGACGACGCTGCTCGCGACCATCATGGGACAGACCACGTTGCGCGGCGGCTCGATCAAGCTCGACGGCCGCGAGGTGTCAGCACTTCCGACCTATCGTCGCGTGCGCCTCGGCATCGGCTGCGTGCCGCAGGAACGCGAAATCTTCCGTTCGCTCACGGTCGAGGAGAATCTCGACGTTGCGGCCCGGCCGGGCCGCTGGACGCGCGAGCGGGTCTACGATTTCTTTCCGTCGCTGGGCGAGCGCCGACGCAATCACGGCAACCAGCTGTCCGGCGGCGAACAGCAGATGCTGGCGATCGGCCGCGCCCTCATGGGCAATCCGTCGCTCCTGTTGATGGACGAGCCGCTCGAAGGACTGGCGCCCGTCATCGTCGAGACCGTGCTGCGCGGCCTCGATCGGTTGAAGCGCGAGGACGATCTGGCCCTCGTCCTGGTCGAGCAGCATGCGCGCATCGCGCTCGAGTTCGCGGCCGACGCGCTGGTCCTCGATCGCGGCGTCGTGGTCTATTCCGGACCCAGCCGCCCGCTGATCGACGATCCGGATCGCCTGGCGCGGTTCATGGGCGTGTCGCGCGCCCACTGATCAACGCCAATCGTCGAGGGCAAAGATTTCGGGCCGGTTCCATCCTGGTTGCGCCGGCCGCAGCATCGCGACGCCGACGATCTCGGCGCGGTAGCCGCGTGCGAGCATGATGCGGTAAGCCGGTTCGCGGGCCATGTTGGTGCCGGCGATGATGCGCTGGGCGCCGCGCCGGGCCGCGAGAGTTTCGCAAGTTTCGAGCAAAGCCACGAAATCGCCGCCCGCGCCCGGCCGGACGCAGGCGAACTTGACAAACAGCGTGCCGCTGCCCGCTTCGCTGTCCTTGCCGAGATGGCACAGGGCAAAGCCGGCGATGCCGCCGTCGCGCTCGAGCAGTACGGTCTCGCCCAAGCCTTGCGCGGCCAACGCCGCGATCTCGCGCGTAAGGTCGAGGCCGGGAAAGACCGAATCTGCAACCGCCCGGCACGCGGCGACGGCGTTGCCCTGGTCGTCTGGCACCAGCGCCGACCATAAAAGCGGCGCCGCTGCGCCTGCCGTCGGCGTCTTGGCCATCACCGGCGTCAGCTTCTGCGCGTCGAAGCCATAGCTTTCATAGAGGTGAAGATGTTTGGCGCTGTTGGGCAGGGTGTAGAGCGCCGCGAGCGAAAACCGCCGGTCAGCAACGAACGCCATCGCCGCTTCCATCAGCCGGCGGCCGACGCCTCGGTTGGCATAGGCGGGCTCGACCGTCAGCGGACCCAAGATGAAGGCGCTGCCCCAGTCCATGCCTATGACGCTGCCGACGACGCGCTCGCCGATTGCAGCGACGAAACAGGGACGCGAATCCGTCGTCCAGCGCGTACGGATGATCGCTGTGTCGCCGCGAAACTCCATCGGATCGGCGAGCCCGAACTGGGTCCCAAAGGCCAGGCGATAGACGCGGTCGGCTTCCGCGAGATCGGCTTCGCGCAGCGGCCGGATGACGATCGCCGATGGGGCGTCCATAGAAGCAACATCCTTTGCCGCGTCGGCGGCGCGCAAACGAAAAATCCGGCGCAAAGAAAAACCCGCCGGCCTTTGGGGCCGGCGGGTTCCGGAGTCGTTCGTTAGATTAGAAGTAGAACTTCGACTGGAAGTCGATGCGGTCCTGCACGCCGTTGGCGCCCGACTGGACATGGCGAGAGAAGTGCTGCCATTCCATGATGAAGTCGGTCTGCGGCACCGGCGAGTAGATGACGTTGACTTCGTTGGTGAACAGGTTCGAATTCAAACTGGACAGGGTCACGGCGCTGGTCCAGCCCGGATTGCCCTCCAAGTGGCCATAGCCGAACGACTCGTTGGCCCGCCACTGACCGTTGAAGAAGTGCTCGTAGGTGGCGTATGCCGCCCACTCCTTCGTGGCCGCGCGCGCTCCCGTCGTTTGGTTGAAGAGCTCGCCGCCCTGCACCATTTCGGCGGAGTAGTCCGCGCCGCCGTGGTTGTACCAGAAGCCGCCGCGCAACGCGTCCTTGCCCCAGGTGTTGAGGTGACCGCCGATACGCAGGCCCCATTGCGCGTTCTGAGTGTTGGCCGCCAGGTCCGCCGGTGCGCCAGCAACCGCCGTCGTCGCGCGATAGTCGCTGATGCCGCCCATGGCCGCGAACCGGATATGGCCCCAGGGCTGGTCCCATTGCACCGCGCCGACGAAGTGCGGCGTGTTGCTATAGGAGGTTGTCTCGTTCGCCGAGGCAGTTCCAAGAGCCGAGCCGTCTTTCGCAAACCCGATCTGGTTGCCGAGAGCGGCGTTGTAGGTTGGCAATTCGGCCGAGCCGGCGACCGAAAGGCCCTTGCCCGCGAGCCAAGTGTAGCGAATCTGCGGACGGCGCCGAATGCCGCTGTTCATGATGCCGACGTCCTGACCGCCTTGGGCGATGTCGGCCCAGGTCTGCGCATCCTCCCACAACGTATCGGCCTGACCGATGAGCCACGGACCCAACGTGCCATAGGCCTGACGCAACCGGAGCAGGTCGGCGTTGCCGCCGAGCTGCGAGCCGCTGGTCTGGTTGAAGTCGAATTCGATGTAGGTCTTCAACTCGCCATAAGCGGTCGGCGTCCGCGTTTCGATGTTGGGCCGCGTCGGCTTGATACCCATGGTGATGCCGCCATTGGCCGAATGCGCTACGGTTGAGGTTACGCCCGAGCCTTCGAGCGGCACCGAGTCGATGCCGATGCTGTCGTCGCCTGCATGCGGGCCCAAGTCCCGCGTGAGCTCGAACTGGATGTAGCCGTGGACCGCGAACGAGGTGTTGGTGCCCGGCACCAGGAACGAGCCGGGGAACGAACCGCCACCCGGCGCCGATGCTGTCGGCATGACGCAGTCGTTATGCGCCGGACTGTTTTGCGTGGTCGTGCAGACTTGCGGCGTTCCACCCATCTGGGCGTGAGCCGCTCCCGCGAGCAGCGCGACCGCAGCGGTCGTCGCCAGCGCAGCGGTGTAATTCAGGTTCCGTTTCATTATACCCCCACATGAATGAATCCGCGGATGCGGGGGGAGCAACCCCCACAGCGGGGAGCGCTCACCCCTCGCTGACGCTAATCTCCGATGTTGCGCGCTTGGGTAGCAAGCGTGGGCGCCGGCTGTGGGGGCGATTGCGCCGGCCTGTGTCCGATGTGCAACAGAGCTTGGCGCTAGACGACTGAAAAACGTTACAAATCCGCGATTCTTTGGTGTACCACCGACGCATTTTGTTCCAGTGTTGTTCGTGTAAGCCGTGCATGATCGAGCGCGGATATCGCTTGATCAATTCGGCCGCTTGATTCGGCGTGCCCGACGACTCGCCCCGTCGCCGGCCGGGTCGCGATTCCGCGGGTAATGCACATGGAACTCGCTTACAAATTTTGTGCGAGAGCGGTTCCTGTCATGGCGGCGAAAGACGAAGAGCGCACCGCGCCGGTCGGGCGCAACGTCGCGGGAGGCAATACGCGCGCCCTGCTGGCGACCGCGCTCGATTTCTATCGCCGCGGCGCGCTCGCGGATGCCGAACGCGTTTATCGTCAGGTTATTGCGGCGGCGCCCGACAACGCCGACGCCCTGCTGCAACTCGGCATCCTGAGCGGCCATCTCCGGCGCTTTGCCGAAGCCGAGGCCTGCCTCGAAAAGGCGGCGTTGCTCCGGCCGACGGCGCCGGTCTGCCGCAGCGCGCTCGGCATGCTGCGCGCGCAGCAAGGTCGGTTCACCGATGCGGTGGCCTGCTTCGACGCCGCACTGGCGCTCGATCCGGCGCATGTGCCCGCCTTGG
>JAGXBG010000208.1 GCA_018971215.1 Alphaproteobacteria bacterium | reverse complement strand
GTCGTCGACAAGATCTACTTCGATTCCGGCAACGACGTTTCCGCCGGAACGGTGCTGATGACGCTGCGTTCGGACGACGACGTGGCGAAGCTGCACGCGCTTCAGGCGACCGCCGATCTCAGCGCCATCAACCTGGCGCGCGACGAAAAGCAGCTCAAGATCAACGCCGTCAGCAAGGCGCAGGTCGATACCGATTCCGCGACGCTGCGCAACGCCCAGGCCCAGGTCGCCGAGCAGCAGGCAATCGTCGACAAAAAGATGCTGCGCGCGCCCTTTGCCGGTCATCTCGGCATTCGCGCCGTCGACGTCGGCCAATATCTGGCGGCGGGCACGAACATCGTCACGCTGCAGGCGCTCGACCCGATCTACGTCGATTTCACCTTGCCGCAGCAGGCTCTGGCCGAAATCCGCGAAGGCCAGCTGGTGACCGCGACGGTCGACACCTACGCGGACCAAAGCTTCGTCGGCAAGATCACGGCAATCAATCCCGCGGTCGACGTGGCGACACGCAACGTCCAGGTGCGCGCGACGCTCGCCAATCCCGACCATCTGCTGTTGTCCGGCATGTACGCCAAGGTGACGATCGACATCGGCGCCGAGCAACGCTACGTCACGCTGCCGCAGACCGCGATCATCTATAACCCGTACGGCAACACGGTTTACGTCGTGCAGGACAAGGGTAAGGACGCGCAGGGCCATCCGCAGCTCGAGGCGCATCAGGCTTTCATTACCACCGGTCCGACGCGCGGCGATCAGGTTGCGATCCTCAAGGGCATCGACGCCGGCACCGCGGTCGTCTCGGCCGGCCAGATGAAGCTGCGCAACGGTTCGCGCCTGATCATCAACAACTCGGTGGTGCCGACCGACAATCCTAATCCGCAGCCGCAGGAAGAGTAGCCGCGATGAAGTTCACCGACATCTTCATCCGCCGGCCGGTGCTCGCCATGGTGGTGAGCCTGCTGATCCTGGTGCTCGGCCTGCGTTCAGTCGGCACCCTGCCGGTCCTGCAATATCCGCGCACCGAGAACGCGGTGGTGACGGTCACCACGACCTATTACGGCGCCGATCCTTCGGTGATCGCCGGCTTCATCACCACGCCGCTCGAGAACGCCATCGCCCAGGCCAACGGTATCGACTACCTGACGTCGATCAGCCAGATGTCGACGAGCACGATCACCGCCAATCTGCGGCTCAATTACGACGCCGACAAGGCGATGACCGAGATCAACGCCAAGATCACCTCGGTGCTGAACCAGCTGCCGCCCAGCGCGCAGCAGCCGGTGGTGACGATCAAGATCGGCCAGACCTTCGACGCGATGTATCTGGGATTCAAGAGCGAGGTGCTGGCGCCGAACCAGATCACCGATTACCTGGTGCGCGTCGTGCAGCCCAAGCTGCAGGCAGTGCCCGGCGTGCAGACCGCCGAGATTTTGGGCGGCCGCACCTTCGCACTGCGCGCCTGGCTCGATCCGGCGAAGCTGGCGGCCTACGGCCTCACCGGCGCCGACGTGTCGCAGGCGCTGTCGCAGAACGACTACATCTCGGGCATCGGCAACACCAAGGGCCAGATGGTCCAGATCAATCTCAGTGCCTCGACCAATCTGCACAGCGTCGACGAATTCAAGAATCTGGTCATCAAGCAATCTGGCGGCTCCATTGTCCGGCTCAAGGATGTCGCCAACGTCACGCTTGGCGCCGACGACTACGATTCACAGGTCGGCTTCGACGGCCAGCGCGCGGTCTATATCGGCATCCAGGTGGCGCCCGCGGCCAATCTGCTCGACGTCACCAAAGGCGTGCGTGATGTCCTCCCCGGCATCCAGAGCCAGTTGCCGCAAGGCCTGCAAGGTACAATCGTTTACGACTCGACCAAGTTCGTGAACAGCGCGATCAGCGAGGTGGTTCACACGCTGGTCGAAGCGTTGTTGATCGTCACCGCCGTGGTGTTCCTGTTCCTCGGCTCGGTGCGTTCGGTGGTGATTCCGACCATCGCCATCCCGCTGTCGCTGATCGGCACCTTCACGATGATGCAGGCGTTCGGCTTCTCGATCAATTTGCTGACGCTGCTGGCGCTGGTGCTCGCCATCGGACTCGTCGTCGACGACGCCATCATCGTGGTCGAAAACGTCAACCGCCACCTCGAAGAGGGCATGAAACCGTTGGCGGCGGCGATCCGCGCCGCGCGCGAGCTCGGCGGTCCGATCATCGCCATGACCGTGGTGCTGGTTGCGGTCTATATCCCGATCGGCTTCCAGGGCGGCCTCACCGGCGCGCTGTTCACCGAATTCGCCTTCACCCTGGTGGGTGCGGTGACGGTGTCGGCGATTGTCGCGCTGACGCTGTCGCCGATGATGACGTCGCGTCTGTTGAAGCCTCACGCCGAGCTTGGCCATGGCTGGCAGGAGCGTTTCACCGATTTCGTCGACCGCAATTTCAACCGCCTGCGCGGCGCCTACGAGCGCCGGCTGCACGGCAGCCTCGACTTCCTGCCGGTGACGGCGACGCTCGCGATCATCGTTCTCGGCAGCATCTATTTCCTCTACACCGGCTCGAAAACCGAATTGGCGCCGATCGAAGACCAGGGCGTCATCATCCAATCCTCGCGGCCGGCGCCCGACGCGACCCTGCAGCAGAAGCTGCTCTATTCGCGCCAAGTCTACACGACGTTTGCCGCCTATCCCGAAACCGCGCACGTCTTCCAGCTCGACACGCCGGGCCAGTCGATCGCCGGCATGGTGCTGACGCCGTGGGATCAGCGCTCACGCACCTCGAACCAGCTCCAGCCGTTGGTGCAGCAGCAGCTCAGCGGGATCGCCGGCATCAACGCCGTCGCCTTCCAGCCGCCGCCGCTGCCGGGCAGCTTCGGCTTGCCGATCCAGTTCGTCATCGGGACGACCGAGCCGTTCGGCCGGCTCAATACCGTGTCGCTGGCCTTCCTCCAGGACGCGCTCAAGACCGGCCTGTTCATGTTCCTCGACACCGACCTCCGGGTCGACCAGCCGCAGGCGACCATCGTCATCGACCGCGACAAGACCGCCCAGCTCGGCTTGAAGATGAGCGACGTCGGCGCGGCGATGTCATCGATGTTGGGCGGCGGCTACGTCAACTACTTCGATTTGCAAGGCCGTTCGTACAAGGTGATCCCGCAGGTCGAGCAGGTGGCGCGCCTCAATCCCGACCAGCTGCTGCACTATTACATCAAGGCGGC
>JAGXBG010000047.1 GCA_018971215.1 Alphaproteobacteria bacterium | reverse complement strand
AGCGCGCGCGACAGGTTGGCGACGCGCAGCAGCGGCACCTCCTCGAGCGCGCCGGACGCGGCCTTGGCAAGCGCGCCGGTGATGCTGGGCGCACCGTGCTCCGGCACGATCACCGCGAGTGCACCGAACGCGGCGGCCGAGCGCAGGATGGCACCCACGTTGTGCGGGTCGGTCACCTGGTCGAGCGCGACGACGGT
Source organism: Alphaproteobacteria bacterium (assembly GCA_018971215.1). Classification (GTDB taxonomy): domain Bacteria; phylum Pseudomonadota; class Alphaproteobacteria; order ATCC43930; family CGMCC-115725; genus REEB95. The sequence continues at coordinate 16,076 of JAGXBG010000047.1, read as the reverse complement.
CTGCGGCACGCCGGGCGACGCTTCGGTCGCGAGGATGGCGTCCAGATCGCCCGCCGGCAGCGGCTCGGCTGCGAGCGCGAAGCCCTGATGCACCGCGCCGTGCGGCAGCATTTTTTCCAGCGCCCGGCGCTCGATCACTTCGACACCCGCGCGCGGCGGCTTGGCACGCGCGCCGCGCAGCAGCGCCTCGGCCTCGGCCGCGGTTTCGCGCAGCGTCACGAGCCGCCGGCAGCGTCGCGCCGGGTTCGCGAGTGCCGCTTCGACGGCGTGACGGCCATAAAGCCACGCCGCCGCCTTCTCCTCGACCGGCCGTTCGCGCATATCCACTCCTGTTTAGCGGCGAGCATAGCCAGCCGCCGCCAAGTCGCAAGTCGCCGGGCTCTTGCCGATTGACAGGAACAGCCCAAATCTCTAAGACCCGCAATCACTTGCCGCCGTACCGCGGAATTTTGGAGGGGTTGCGGAGCGGTCAAACGCAGCAGACTGTAAATCTGCCCTCTTCGGAGTTCGGTGGTTCGAATCCACCCCCCTCCACCATTCCTCGGAGCGGTGGGACGAGGTGAACCGGCAAGGCGCGGCATCGGCCTGTTGGGCGGGTGTAGCTCAATGGTAGAGCTCCAGCCTTCCAAGCTGGCTACGTGGGTTCGATTCCCATCACCCGCTCCAACGCCGACTGGGATTGTCCTCAAGCCATAGGAAGCCGGACATGTCGAAAGCGAAATTTGAACGGACGAAGCCGCATTGCAACGTTGGGACGATTGGGCACGTTGACCACGGGAAGACGACGCTGACGGCGGCGATCACGAAGGTCTTGGCGGAGACGGGTGGCGCGGTCTACACGGCATACGACCAGATCGACAAGGCGCCGGAGGAGCGTGCGCGCGGGATCACGATTTCGACGGCGCATGTTGAGTACGAGACGAAGAAGCGGCATTACGCGCATGTCGACTGCCCGGGTCATGCGGACTACGTGAAGAACATGATCACGGGCGCGGCGCAGATGGACGGGGCGATTTTGGTTGTCTCGGCGGCGGACGGTCCGATGCCGCAGACGCGGGAGCACATCCTGCTGGCGCGGCAGGTCGGGGTTCCGGCCATCGTGGTGTTCCTGAACAAGGTGGACATGGTGGACGACCCGGAGCTGTTGGACCTGGTGGAGCTGGAGGTGCGGGAGCTGCTCTCGTCCTACCAGTTCCCGGGGGACAAGATCCCGATCGTGCGGGGCTCGGCGCTGGCGGCGTTGGAGGACAAGAACAAGGAGCTGGGGCACGACGCGATCCTGAAGTTGATGGAGGCGGTGGACAGCTACATCCCGCAGCCCAAGCGCGACCGCGACCGGCCGTTCCTGATGCCGATTGAGGATGTGTTCTCGATCTCGGGCCGCGGCACGGTGGTGACGGGGCGGGTGGAGCGCGGGATCATCAAGGTGGGCGACGAGGTCGAGATCGTCGGCCTGAAGCCGACGACCAAGACGGTGGTGACGGGCGTCGAGATGTTCCGCAAGCTCTTGGACCAGGGCGAGGCGGGAGACAACATCGGCGCGTTGCTCAGGGGCACCAAGCGGGAGGAGGTTGAGCGCGGCCAGGTTCTGGCGGCGCCGGGGTCGATCACGCCGCACACCAACTTCCAGGCCGAGGCCTATATTCTGACCAAGGAGGAGGGCGGCCGGCACACGCCGTTCTTCTCGAACTACCGGCCGCAGTTCTACTTCCGGACGACGGACGTGACCGGGACGGTGAAGCTGCCCGAAGGCACCGAGATGGTGATGCCGGGGGACAACATCCGGATGGAGGTCGAGCTCATCGCCCCCATCGCCATGGACGAGGGCCTGCGCTTCGCCATCCGCGAGGGCGGCCACACCGTCGGCGCCGGCGTCGTCGCCAAAATCATTAAGTAAGGAGCCGGGAAGGGGTATCTTTACGCAGATCGCCGAGGGCTGGCGTGGCGGCTCGCGATCTGCAGATGAACGGTAATCCTTACGCGGATCGGCAGGGTTGGCGTGGCGGCTGGCGATCTGCGGGTTCATTAGGAGCGTAGCTCAATTGGTAGAGCACCGGTCTCCAAAACCGGGGGTTGGGGGTTCGAGCCCCTCCGCTCCTGCCAGCCGCTGAAAACCGCGCCCAGGCCGGGCAATAAGGCTGGCAAATCCCCGGACCCGACGTTATATAAGGCACCTCCCAACGGCATCTATTATGGCAAGCATCACCCCGCTGGAATTTCTGCGGCAGGTCCGCCAGGAAGTGAGCCGCGTCACCTGGCCGACGCGCAAGGAGACCGCCGTCACGACCGCCATGGTTTTCGCCATGGTGATCGCGGCGGCGCTGTTCTTCTTCATCGTCGACCAGGTCATGGCGCTGGGCGTGCGCTTCGTGCTGGGGCTCGGGAGCTGAGACAATGACGTCGCGCTGGTACGTAATCCATGTCTATTCCGGCTTCGAAAAGAAGGTCGCGGAATCGATCAAGGAACAGGCGAAGCAGAAGGGCCTCGGCGAGAAGTTCGAAGAGGTCCTGGTGCCGACCGAGGAAGTGGTCGAGGTCAAGCGCGGCGCCAAGGTGAGCGCCGAGCGCAAGTTCTTCCCCGGCTACGTGCTGGTGAAGATGGATTTGACCGATGAAAGCTGGCACCTGGTCAAGAACACGCCCAAGGTCACGGGCTTCCTCGGCGGCAAAGGCCGGCCGAGCCCGATCACCGAGGCCGAAGCCACCCGCATCATGAAACAGGTGCAGGAAGGCATCGAGCGGCCGAAGCCGTCGATCACCTACGAGGTCGGCGAACAGGTCCGCGTCTGCGACGGGCCGTTCACGTCGTTCAACGGCCTGGTCGAAGAGGTCGACGAGGAAAAGGCGAGGCTCAAGGTCGCGGTGTCGATCTTCGGTCGCGCCACGCCGGTCGAGCTCGAATATTCCCAGGTCGAAAAAATCTAACCGGATCGAAAAGAGACGCGCATGGCGAAGAAGGTTGTCGGTTTCATCAAGCTGCAAGTGCCGGCGGGCAAGGCGAACCCGTCGCCGCCGATCGGCCCGGCCTTGGGCCAGCGCGGCCTCAACATCATGGAGTTCTGCAAGGCGTTCAACGCCCAGACCCAGGGTCTCGAGCCGGGCATGCCGGTGCCGGTGATCATCACCGCGTACCAGGATCGCAGCTTCACGTTCATCACCAAGTCGCCGCCCAATTCCTATTTCCTGCTCAAGGCCGCGGGCATCGAGAAGGGCTCGGGCACGACCGGCAAGGGCACCGCCGGCAAGGTGACGATGAAGCAGATCCGCGAAATCGCCGCGAAGAAGATGAAGGACATGAACGCCAAGGACCTCGAGGGCGCCTGCAGCATGCTGGTCGGCTCGGCGCGGTCCATGGGCCTCGAGGTGGTGGAGTAACGCATGACTCGCGCATCGCACATGGGCAAGCGCCTGAAGAAGGCCTACGACGGCGTCGACCGCGCCAAGGTCTACAATCCGACCGAGGCGGTGAAGCTGGTCAAGTCGCGCGCCAGCGCCAAGTTCGACGAGACGGTCGAAGTGGCGATGAACCTCAACGTCGATCCGCGCAAGGCCGAGCAGAACGTCCGCGGCACCGTCGTGCTGCCGCACGGCACTGGCAAGAGCCTGCGCGTCGCCGTCTTCGCCAAGGGCGACAAGGCGACGCAAGCCAAGGCCGCGGGTGCCGACATTGTCGGCGCCGAGGACCTCGCCGAACAGATCCAAGCCGGCAAGATCGACTTCGATCGCTGCATCGCGACGCCCGACATGATGGGCATCGTCGGTCGCCTGGGTAAGGTGCTGGGCCCGCGCGGCCTGATGCCGAACCCGAAGGTCGGCACGGTGAGCGCCAACGTCGCCGAGGCGGTGAAGGCGGTGAAAGGCGGCCAGGTCGAGTTCAACACTGCCAAGGCCAGCTTGATCCAGGCCGGCGTCGGCAAGGCGAGCTTCTCGGAAGAGGCGCTGCTCGCGAACCTCAAGGCCTTCGTCACGGCGGTCAATCGCGCCAAGCCGCAAGGCATCAAGGGTGCGTTCATCAAGAAGGTCTCCCTGAGCTCGACCATGGGGCCTGGCGTAAAGCTGGAGATTTCTGCGCTGACCGGGTAAAAGGTCGCGCTGTAACGCTTTGCCGGGGCTTGTCCCCGGCGGGAATGGCTCAAAAGGCCGTTCTTCCTGTCCGAGATTGCGGGTGCCTTCGGGCTTAAGGGGCTCAATCGAGCCCGCCGGCATGAGACGGGAGTCGGGCCGCGGCGCTGCCGCCGGCCGTACTTCTGGGACAGGTCCAACCGGGTGCGAAGGATCCCTCGCGGGGTCCCGCGCGCCTTTGTGCAACCGATCCGTCGGAGCCGTTGGCTTTGGCGGATCAAACGGTCGGAGATGTCCCGTGGACCGGGCCAAGAAGAAGCAGCTGATCGATTCGCTGCACACCGCGCTCGCCGAGACGACGGTCGTGGTCGTCACCCACCAGACCGGCATGACGGTCGAGGAAGTGACCGATCTGCGCCGCCAGATGCGCGCCGCCGGCGCCAATTTCCGCGTCACCAAGAACAAGTTGGCGCAACGCTCGCTCGAGGGCACCAAGTTCGAGGCGTTGAAGCCGCTGTTCAAAGGGCCGTCAGCGATCGCCTTCTCGCGCGACCCGGTCGCGGCCGCCAAGGTCGCCGTCGCCTACGCCGAGAAGAACGACAAGCTGACGGTGATCGCTGGTGCGCTTGGCGACCGTCCGCTCGACATCGCCGGCGTCAAGGCACTGGCGTCGCTGCCGTCGCTCGACCAGCTACGCGGCAAGATCGTCGGCTTGTTGCAGGCGCCTGCGACCAAGATCGCCGGCGTGCTGCAAGCCCCGGCCGGTCAGCTGGCGCGCGTCGTCGCGGCGTACGCCAAGAGCGGCAAGGCCGCCTGAATTCCGCAAACCCATCCATCAACCCGTTCACCCGAGGAGTAAGGACCCATGGCTAATCTCGATACGATCGTCGACGAGCTCTCGAAGCTCTCGGTTCTGGAAGCGGCCGAGCTCGCCAAGAAGCTCGAAGAGAAGTGGGGCGTCTCGGCAGCCGCGCCGGTCGCCGTCGCCGCCGTCGCGGGCGCTGCCGGCGGTGCGCCGGGCGCTGCCGCCGCGGCCGAGAAGACGGAATTCACCGTCGTTCTGACCAATGCCGGCGAGAAAAAGATCAACGTGATCAAAGAAGTGCGTGCGATCACCAGCCTCGGCCTCAAGGAAGCCAAGGACCTGGTCGAAGGCGCGCCGAAGCCGGTGAAGGATGGCGTCAGCAAGGACGAGGCGGCGAAGATCAAGAAGCAGCTTGAGGACGCCGGCGCCACCGTCGAGGTGAAATAAGCCCGGTAGGGCTTGACCGGCGCGGAAGATAGGGCGATATATACGACACATGCCCAATCTTCCTGCCGGTAGCAGTGCCGGAGCGCGGGAAAGCTCGCGCTCGTCGGCGCTTGTCCTTTTGCGAAATGTTATTTCGCAATGCCCCGCCAAAGGGAATCGGGTGTTGGGACGTCGGACCTAACGTCTGGTCGAAAGAACTGCCGCGTCGGAAGCCCGCCTTGTCCGACGCGTTGACGAGGAGCATCCATGGCTAAGTCGTTCACCGGCCGCAAACGCATTCGCAGGAGTTTCGGACGCATCCCCGAGGTTGCGCCGATGCCCAATCTGATCGAGGTGCAGAAGAGCTCCTACGATCACTTCCTGCAGATGGGCGTGACGGCGGAAAACCGGGCTAGCGTCGGCCTGCAAGAGGTCTTCCGGTCGGTCTTCCCGGTGCGCGACTTCTCCGACCGCGCCCGCCTCGAGTTCGTGCGCTACGACCTCGAAGAGCCGAAATACGACGTCGAGGAATGCCAGCAGCGCGGCATCACCTATGCCGCGCCGTTGCGCGTCACCTTGCGCCTGGTGGTCTGGGACATTGACGAGGAGACCAAGGCGCGCTCCATCCGCGACATCAAGGAACAAGACGTCTACATGGGCGACATGCCCCTGATGACGAAGAACGGCACCTTCATCATCAACGGCACCGAGCGTGTCATCGTTTCCCAGATGCACCGTTCGCCCGGCGTGTTCTTCGACCACGACAAGGGCAAGACCCATTCATCGGGCAAGTACCTGTTCGCCGCGCGCGTGATTCCGTATCGCGGCTCGTGGCTCGATTTCGAGTTCGACGCCAAGGACCACCTCTATGTCCGCATCGACCGCCGCCGCAAGCTGCCGGTGACGACGCTGCTGCTGGCGCTCGACGGCGCCGCGACCGAGAAGCTGCGCCGCGAGCGCGTCGCCGAAGGCAAGCCGCTGCTGCCGACCGAGGCGCACGGCATGCCGAAGGAAGAGATCCTGGCCTATTTCTATACGCCGACCGTGTTCTCGCGCATCAAGCCGGGTAAGAACACCAAAGGCGGCTGGAAGGCGCCCTTTGACCCCACCCGCTATCGCGGCCACAAACTGACGCACGACCTGATCGACGCACGCACCGGCAAGGTCAAGCTCGAGGCCGGCGAGAAGCTGCCGCCGCGGCTGGCGAAGAAGCTGTTCGACGACGGGCTGAAGGAAATCCAGGCCGGGTCCGAAGACCTGATCGGCCGCTTCATCGCCGTCGACCTCATCAACGAGGAAACCGGCGAGATTTATGCCGAGGCCGGCGACGAGATCACCGAACAGCTGCTGCAGACGATCGAAGGCGCCAACATCGCCGAGGTGCCGGCGGTCGGCGTCGACCACGCCAGTGGCGGCCCGTACATCCGCAACACGCTGCTGATCGACAAGAATTCGGCGCGCGAGGAAGCGCTCATCGACATCTATCGCGTCATGCGTCCCGGCGAACCGCCGACGCTGGAGACCGCCGAAGCGCTGTTCAACAGCCTGTTCTTCGATGGCGAGCGCTACGACCTGTCGGCGGTCGGCCGCGTCAAGATGAACTCGCGGCTGAGCCAGAAAACCGAGGACACGGTCCGCACGCTGCGCAAGGACGACATCCTCGCCATCCTCAAGGTGCTGGTCGAACTCAAGGACGGGCGCGGCGAGATCGACGACATCGACCATCTCGGCAACCGCCGCGTGCGCTCGGTCGGCGAGCTGATGGAGAACCAGTATCGCATCGGCCTGCTGCGCATGGAGCGCGCGATCCGCGAGCGCATGAGCTCGGTCGAGATCGACACCGTGATGCCGCACGATCTGATCAACGCCAAGCCGGCGGCGGCGGCGGTGCGCGAGTTCTTCGGCTCGTCGCAGCTGTCGCAGTTCATGGATCAGACCAACCCGCTGAGCGAGATCACGCACAAGCGGCGTCTCTCGGCCCTCGGGCCGGGCGGCCTGACGCGCGAGCGCGCCGGCTTCGAGGTGCGCGACGTGCATCCGACGCATTACGGCCGCATCTGCCCGATCGAGACGCCCGAAGGCCCGAACATCGGGCTGATCAACAGCCTGGCGACCTATGCCCGCGTCAACCAGTACGGCTTCATCGAGAGCCCGTACCGGCGCGTGGTCAACGGCAAGGTCACCGACGAGGTGGTCTATCTCTCCGCCATGGAAGAGGGCCGTTACGCTATCGCCCAGGCCAACGTCGAGGTCGACAGCCACGGCCGCGTCAAGGCCGATCTGACCAACTGCCGCAAGGCGGGCGATTTCGTCATGGCGCGGCCGCAGGACATCGAGTTCGTCGATGTCTCTCCCAAGCAGCTTGTTTCCGTCGCCGCGGCGTTGATCCCGTTCCTCGAGAACGACGACGCCAACCGTGCGCTCATGGGCTCGAACATGCAGCGCCAGGCGGTACCGCTCATCCGCGCCGAGGCGCCGCTCGTCGGCACCGGCATGGAAGAGACGGTGGCGCGCGATTCCGGCGTCACCATCATCGCGCGCCGCGCCGGCATCGTCGACCAGGTCGACGGCATGCGCATCGTCATCCGCGCGACCGAAGACACGTCGACGGAATCGCCGGGTGTCGACATCTACAATCTGCTCAAGTTCCAGCGTTCGAACCAGAACACCTGCATCACGCAGCGGCCGCTGGTCCGCGTCGGCGACATCGTCAAGGCCGGCGACGTGATCGCCGACGGCCCGTCGACGCAACTTGGCGAATTGGCCTTGGGACGCAATGTGCTCTGCGCCTTCATGCCGTGGAATGGCTACAACTTCGAGGACTCGATCCTCATCTCCGAGCGCATCGTGTCGGACGACGTCTTCACCTCGATCCACATCGAGGAATTCGAGGTGATGGCGCGCGACACCAAGCTCGGCCAGGAGGAAATCACCCGCGACATCCCGAACGTCGGCGAGGAAGCGCTCAAGAATCTCGACGAGGCGGGCATCGTCTACATCGGCGCCGACGTCAAGCCGGGCGACATACTCGTCGGCAAGGTCACGCCGAAGGGCGAATCGCCGATGACGCCGGAAGAGAAACTGCTGCGCGCGATCTTCGGCGAAAAGGCGTCGGACGTGCGCGACACCTCGCTGCGGTTGCCGCCGGGTGTGTCGGGCACCATCGTCGAAGTCCGCGTCTTCTCGCGCCGCGGCGTCGACAAGGACGAGCGCGCGCTCGCGATCGAGCGCGCCGAGATCGAGCGTCTCGCCAAGGACCGCGACGACGAGCGCACCATCCTCGAGCGCAGCTTCCATGCGCGCCTCAAGGAGCTGCTGGTCGGACAGGAAGCGACCTCGGGCCCCAAGGGCTTCAAGGGCGGCCGCGTCAACGAGACCGTGCTGTCGGAGTTCTCGCCCCATCAGTGGAAGCAGTTCGCGGTCAAAAGCGACAAGCGCATGGCCGAGATCGAAGGCCTGAAGAAGCTGATGGACGATTCCATCGGCGTGCTGCAGCACCGCTTCGAGAACAAGGTCGAAAAGCTGCAACGCGGCGACGAGTTGCCGCCCGGCGTGATGAAGATGGTCAAGGTCTTCGTCGCGGTGAAACGCAAGCTGCAACCTGGCGACAAGATGGCCGGCCGTCACGGCAACAAGGGCGTGATCTCGCGCATTATGCCGGTCGAGGACATGCCGTACCTGCAGGACGGCACGCCAGCTGACATCGTGCTCAATCCGCTCGGCGTGCCGAGCCGGATGAATGTCGGCCAGATCCTCGAGACCCATCTCGGTTGGGCTTGCGCCAATCTTGGCCGCCAGATCGGCGAGATCGTCGACAAGGCGCGCCGGCAGGGCAACCAGACGCGCGAAGTGCGCCGCGTCCTGAATCAGGTCTACGTCGACAAGGCCGATCGCGACGACATCAAGGATCTGGAGGACGGCCAGATTCTCGAGCTCGCCGAAAATCTCCGGCACGGCATTCCGGTGGCGAGCCCGGTGTTCGACGGCGCACGCGAGGACGACATCGTCACCATGCTGAAGGACGCCGGCCTCGAGGCGTCGGGCCAGGTCACGCTGGTCGACGGCCGCACGGGCGAGCCGTTCGATCAGCGCGTCACGGTCGGCTACATCTACATGCTGAAGTTGCACCACCTGGTGGACGACAAGATCCACGCGCGTTCGATCGGGCCTTACAGCCTGGTGACGCAGCAGCCGCTCGGCGGCAAGGCGCAGTTCGGCGGCCAGCGTTTCGGCGAAATGGAAGTCTGGGCGCTCGAAGCCTACGGCGCCGCCTATACGCTGCAGGAAATGCTGACGGTGAAGTCCGACGACGTGTCGGGCCGCACCAAGGTCTACGAAGCGATCGTCCGCGGCGACGACAACTTCGAGGCGGGCATTCCCGAATCCTTCAACGTGCTGGTCAAAGAGCTGCGTTCGCTCGGGCTCAACGTCGAGCTCGAACAGCGCACCTATTGATCGCCTGACGCAAGTTTCGAGAGAAGGGATCGTTCAATGAACGAGTTGATGAACGTCTTCGGCCAGGTCACGACGCCGCAGAGCTTCGATCAGATTCGCATCTCGATCGCGAGCCCCGAGCGCATCCGCTCCTGGTCGTTTGGCGAGATCAAGAAGCCCGAGACGATCAACTACCGCACCTTCAAGCCGGAGCGCGACGGGCTGTTCTGCGCCCGCATTTTCGGGCCGATCAAGGACTACGAGTGCCTGTGCGGCAAGTACAAGCGCATGAAGTATCGCGGCATCGTCTGCGAGAAATGCGGCGTCGAAGTCACGCTGTCCAAGGTGCGGCGCGAGCGCATGGGCCATATCGAGCTCGCCTCGCCGGTTGCGCACATCTGGTTCCTCAAGTCGCTGCCGTCGCGCATCGGCCTGCTGCTCGACATGACGCTCAAGGACCTGGAGCGCGTGCTCTATTTCGAGAGCTACGTCGTCACCGAGCCCGGCCTGACGCCGTTGAAGCTCCACCAGGTGCTCAGCGAGGACGAGTTCATCAAGGCCCAGGACGAGTTCGGCGAGGAAGGTTTCCAGGCGTCGATCGGTGCCGAGGCGCTCAAGAAGATGCTCGAGGCCATCAACCTCGAGACCGACCAGGTGAAGCTGCGCGAAGATCTGCGCGAGACCTCCTCCGAGGCCAAGCGCAAGAAGCTGGTCAAGCGGCTTAAGCTGATCGAGGCGTTCATCCAGTCGAACAGCCGGCCGGAGTGGATGATCCTGGACGTCGTGCCGGTGATTCCGCCCGAGCTGCGCCCGCTGGTGCCGCTCGACGGCGGCCGGTTCGCGACGTCGGACCTGAACGATCTCTATCGTCGCGTCATCAACCGCAACAACCGATTGAAGCGCCTTATCGAGCTGCGCGCGCCCGACATCATCGTGCGCAACGAGAAGCGCATGCTGCAGGAGGCCGTCGACGCACTGTTCGACAACGGCCGCCGCGGCCGCGTCATCACCGGCGCCAACAAGCGGCCCTTGAAGTCGCTGTCCGACATGCTCAAGGGCAAGCAGGGCCGCTTCCGGCAGAACCTGCTCGGCAAGCGCGTCGACTATTCCGGCCGTTCGGTGATCGTCGTCGGTCCCGAGCTCAAGCTGCATCAATGCGGCCTGCCCAAGAAAATGGCGCTCGAGCTCTTCAAGCCGTTCATCTATTCGAAGCTCGAGCTCTACGGCCTCGCCAGCACGGTGAAGGCGGCGAAGCGCATGGTCGAGAAAGAGCGGCCGGAAGTTTGGGACATTCTCGAAGAGGTGATCCGCGAGCATCCGGTGCTCTTGAATCGCGCGCCGACGCTGCATCGCCTCGGCATCCAGGCGTTCGAGCCGATCCTGATCGAAGGCAAGGCGATCCAGCTGCATCCGCTGGTTTGCACCGCGTTCAACGCCGACTTCGACGGCGACCAGATGGCCGTGCACGTGCCGCTGTCGCTCGAAGCCCAGCTCGAAGCGCGCGTGTTGATGATGTCGACCAACAACATCCTGTCGCCGGCGAACGGCAAGCCGATCATCGTGCCGTCGCAGGACATCGTGCTCGGCCTCTACTACATCACGCTCGAACGCGCCGACTGGATGGGCGAAGAGGTCAAGCTCCGCACCATCGAAGAGCTGCGACAGGCAGTCGAGGCGAATCACGTCGTGCTGCTCGATCGCGAGGACCATGCCGATCCGTTGAAGTCCGGCAAGGTCGCGAATTTCGAGCAGTTGCGGAAGAAGGGTAGCGTCACTTTCCACCGCATCCCGTATTTCGCCGACGCGGCCGAGATCGAACGCGCCCTCGAGGCCAAGACGATCTCGCTGCACACGCGCATCCGCGCGCGCCGGCCGGTGAAGGACGCCAACGGCGAGACGATCTTCCAGACCGTCGTGACCACACCGGGCCGTATGCTGCTGTCGGAGATCCTGCCCGATCATCTGAACATCAGCTTCAACCTGGTGAACCGGCTCCTGACCAAGAAGGAGATCACCAACGTCATCGACCAGGTCTATCGCCACTGCGGCCAGAAGGAGACCGTGATCTTCTGCGACCGGCTGATGGCGCTGGGCTTCACCCAGGCGTGCAAGGCCGGCATCTCGTTCGGCAAGGACGACCTCGTCGTGCCGGCCGAGAAGGAGAAGCTCGTCGCCGCGGCGCAGGCCAAGGTCAAGGAATACGAGCAGCAATATCTCGACGGCCTGATCACCCAGGGCGAGAAATACAACAAGGTGGTCGACGTCTGGTCGAGCTGCACCGAAAAGGTCGCGGACGAGATGATGCGCGTCATCAAGTCGGCCGATCCGGGCGGTCCGATCAACTCGGTTTGGATGATGGCGGATTCCGGCGCGCGCGGCTCGGTCGCTCAGATCAAACAGCTCGCCGGCATGCGCGGCCTGATGGCCAAGCCATCGGGCGAGATCATCGAGACGCCGATCATCTCGAACTTCAAGGAAGGCCTCACCGTGCTCGAGTACTTCAACTCGACCCACGGCGCCCGCAAGGGTCTGGCCGACACGGCGTTGAAGACGGCGAACTCGGGCTACCTGACGCGGCGTCTGGTCGACGTCGCGCAGGACGCGATCATCACCGAAGTGGATTGCGGCACCAAGAAGGGCCTGACCATGCGCGCCGTCGTCGAAGGCGGTGAGGTGATCGCGGCACTGTCCGACCGCATCCTCGGCCGCACCGCGGCGGTCGACGTCGTCGATCCGATCAAGGGCGAGAAGGTGGTGCGCGCGGGCGAACTCATCGACGAAGAGGCGGTCGATCGCATCGATCGCGCCGGCCTCGAATCGGTGATGATCCGCTCGGTGCTGACCTGCGAAACGCAGAGCGGCTTGTGCGGCAAGTGCTACGGCCGCGACCTGGCGCGCGGCACGGTGGTGAACATCGGCGAGGCGGTTGGCGTTATCGCGGCGCAATCGATCGGCGAGCCGGGCACGCAGCTCACCATGCGCACGTTCCACATCGGCGGCGCGGTGCAACGCGGCGCCGAGCAATCGTCGGTCGAAGCGGCGTTCGACGCGACGGTGCGGATCAAGAATCGCAATGTCGTCGTCAACTCCAGCGGCATTCCGGTGGTGATGAGTCGCAACAGCGAGCTCGCGCTGCTCGACGAGGCCGGCCGTGAGAAGGCGCGGCATCGCGTGCCGTACGGCGCCAAGCTGCTGGCCGACGAAGGCAAGGTCGTGAAGAAAGGCGACCGCTTGGTCGAATGGGATCCGTATACCTTGCCGGTGATCACCGAGAAGGACGGTTTCGCCCATTACCAGGACCTCGCCGAAGGCGTCTCCGTGCGCGAGGTGCTCGACGAAGCAACCGGCATCTCGTCCAAGGTCGTCATCGACTGGAAGCAGCAGGCCAAGGGCGGCGACTTGAAGCCGCGCATCCTGATCAAGAACGCCAAGGGCAAGACGCTCACGCTCGCCAACGGGCGCGAGGCGGTCTACTTCCTCTCGCTCGACTCAATTCTGTCGATCGAGAACGGCGCCGAGGTCCACGCCGGCGACGTGCTCGCGCGCATCCCGCGTGAATCGTCGAAGACGCGCGACATCACCGGCGGTCTGCCGCGCGTCGCCGAGCTGTTCGAGGCGCGCAAGCCGAAGGATTTCGCGATCATCAGCGAGATCGACGGCCGCGTCGAGTTCGGCAAGGACTACAAGACCAAGCGCCGCATCCTCGTCGTGCCGCAGGACGGTGAAAAAGAGCCAGTCGAGTACATGATCCCCAAGGGCAAGCACATCAGCGTGCAGGAGGGCGATTTCGTCCAACGCGGCGACCTGTTGATGGATGGCAATCCGGTGCCGCACGACATCCTGCGCGTGCTCGGCGTCGAGGCGTTGGCCAGCTACCTGGTCAACGAGATCCAGGAGGTCTATCGGCTCCAGGGCGTGCGCATCAACGACAAGCACATCGAGGTGATCGTCCGCCAGATGCTGCAGAAGGTCGAGATCGAGGATCCCGGCGAGACCACGTTGCTCGCGGGCGAGCAGGTGGATCGCGCCGAATTCGACGTCGAGAACGCCAAGGCCAAGGCCGAAAAGCTCAAGCCGGCGACGGCGCGGCCGGTCCTGCAAGGCATCACCAAGGCGAGCCTGCAGACCAACTCGTTCATCTCGGCGGCGTCGTTCCAGGAGACCACGCGCGTCCTCACCGAGGCCGCGGTCTCCGGCCGGACCGACTCCCTGCAGGGCCTGAAGGAGAACGTCATCGTCGGCCGCCTGATCCCGGCCGGCACCGGCAGCATCATGGCCCGGTGGCGCCAAATCGCCACTGAGCGCGACCGCGAACTGGCCGCCCGGGCGCCTACGCAGGAGCCGCCGGCGCTCGAAGAGGGCCGCAAGACCGCCTAAGACCGGCGTCATACGACGGAAAAGGGGCCCCGGTTTTGGGCCCCTTTTTCATGGCCGCGACGTCGATTGTCGTAACCGTCGCCGAATCGGAAAATATCCCCAAAGCCAGGATTTATGCGGCTTGACGGGGGTGAGTCGGATCAATAGTATCCGCGCACCCTCAAGGGGGCTGGCAGTAGGTAGCCGTCCTAGACGCAGCTCGGTCGCGTGATTTCGACTGGCTCGGCACCGTGAAAGACGGTGCGCCTTTCCTGGGGACTAACTTTCGGCCGTGACGGTGTGCAGCCAGCACGCTTGCGCGGCTGTTGCGCTTGTAGGGAATGCGAGAGAGATGCCGACGATCAATCAGCTGGTGAACCACCGTCGTCGCGCGCAGACCGCGCGCAACAAGGTGCCGGCGCTGGAGCGCAGCCCGCAGAAGCGCGGCGTCTGCACCCGCGTCTACACCACGACGCCGAAGAAGCCGAACTCGGCGCTGCGTAAAGTCGCGCGCGTGCGGCTCACCAACGGCTTCGAAGTCACCAGTTACATTCCCGGCGAGGGGCACAATCTTCAGGAACATTCGGTGGTGATGATCCGTGGCGGCCGCGTCAAGGATCTGCCCGGCGTCCGCTATCACATCATCCGCGGCACGCTCGACACTCAGGGCGTGAAGGACCGCAAGCAGCGCCGTTCGAAGTACGGCGCCAAGCGTCCGAAGTAGGAGCCGCCCATGTCGCGTCGCCGCGCCGCCGTCAAACGCGAAGTCCTGCCGGACGCCAAGTTCGGCGACGTCGTCGTCACCAAATTCATGAACTGCCTGATGTATCAGGGCAAGAAATCGGTCGCCGAGACCATCGTCTACGGCGCGCTCGACCGTGTCGCCAAGCGCTCAGGTCAGGATCCGATTCGTATTTTCCACGACGCGCTCGGCAACGTGAAGCCGGCGGTCGAAGTCCGTTCGCGCCGCGTCGGCGGCGCCACGTATCAGGTGCCGGTCGAAGTGCGGCCGGAGCGCGGCCAGGCGCTTGCCATCCGCTGGATCATCGGCTCGGCGCGCGATCGCAGCGAGCACACGATGGAAGAGCGGCTCTCGGGCGAGCTGATGGACGCCGCCAACAATCGCGGCAATGCGGTCAAGAAGCGCGAAGACACGCACCGCATGGCGGACGCGAACAAAGCCTTTTCCCATTACCGCTGGTAAGCCGGCGGATCCGGATTTCACATGCCTCGCACGACTCCCCTCGATCGCTATCGCAACATCGGCATCATGGCCCACATCGATGCCGGCAAGACGACCACGACCGAGCGCATCCTTTATTACACCGGCCGTTCCTACAAGATCGGCGAAGTCCATGAGGGCACCGCCACCATGGACTGGATGGAACAGGAACAAGAGCGCGGCATCACCATCACGTCGGCCGCGACGACCTGTTTTTGGCGCGACCATCGCATCAACATCATCGACACGCCCGGCCACGTCGACTTCACCATCGAGGTCGAGCGCAGCTTGCGCGTCCTCGACGGCGCGGTGACCGTGTTCGACGCCGTTGCTGGCGTCGAGCCGCAATCCGAGACCGTCTGGCGCCAGGCCGACAAGTACGGCGTGCCGCGCATCTGCTTCGTCAACAAGATGGACCGGATCGGCGCGAACTTCTTCCGCACCGTCGATATGATCGTCGATCGTCTCGGCGCCAAGCCGCTGGTCGTCATGCTGCCGATGGGCATCGAAAGCGAATTCTCCGGCATCGTCGATCTCGTGCGCATGAAGGCGGTCAAGTGGCACGACGAGACGTTGGGCGCGAAGTTCGACGTCATCGACATTCCGCCGGAACTCAAGGCCCAGGCCGACGAATACCGTCACAAGCTGCTCGAGATGGCGGTCGAGCAGGACGACGCCGCGCTCGAAGCCTATCTCGGCGGCAAGGAGCCGGACGAGGCGACGCTCATCAAATGCATCCGCAAGGGCACGGTCGCCTTCAATTTCGTGCCG
>JAGXBG010000046.1 GCA_018971215.1 Alphaproteobacteria bacterium | reverse complement strand
CTGGCACACGTTCTCAACACGTCGCTTGCGTCGTTGCTTGGCGTCGGGGTCGAGTATTATCCGAAGGCCGGCGCGTATTTCGAACGCATGCGGCAGCTGGAAGCGGCTGCCGATCAGGTCATCGCCCGCTTCATGCCGATCTCATTCCTACTGACGACCGTGGAATACAGCACGCATCTGCGCCAGATGCTGATCGAATCCTTGCCACCCGACGAGCTGCTGCCTGAGGCCTTGGCGGAAATCGAAACGATCATGGCGATCCTCGGCACACGGAAATCGGCACACAAGCCGCGCGTCGTCGCGCTGATGTCGGTGCCGGAGGTCGAACGGTTCCTGCAACTCGGCGTTATCGGTCGGTTCGGGCTGCCCTACGAGGAATGGACGCGCCGACGCATCGCGGCGCGCCGCGAGATCGAGAACATCTCGCACTTTCTGGCCGATCCGCGGCCCGGCATCGAAGTCGGCCTCGTCGACGAAACGCTGCCCAATGTGGCGTTTCAGCTTTTCCAATCGAAGAAAGAGGCCGTCCTCACGGTCAGTCCGTTCCGCATCAGCGAAATGCCGAATATCCGGCACGGGGTCGCGACCGTGACCACCGCCCCCGAGGCGGTTGCACTTTATGAGAAGCTTGCCGCCGATCTCTGGAACCGCGCTCTCAAAGGGCCACGCGCCGCGGTGCGGCTGGCCGAGGTCATTGCCCGATCTGCCAACGGCGGGACGGCGGAAATGCGCTTGACTCGCGCACCGTCGCGCCGCAGAAAGTCGCGCCAATAGCCGGACGGATCGAAGGCCATGAATTTCGGCGCCACGTTTCCCGATCGCGAGCTCATTCAGCAGGTGACCTCGCGCATCCTGCTCGAGGTCGGCGCGGTCAATTTCAATTCGTCCACGCCGTTCATTTTCACCTCGGGATGGGCGAGCCCGGTCTACATCGATTGTCGCCGGCTGATTTTCTATCCGCGCGTTCGCGAGACCCTGTGCGAATTCGCCACCTCGACCATTCTGCGCGAGGTCGGCTTCGAGTCGATCGACGTGATTGCCGGTGGCGAGACCGCGGGCATTCCGTTTGCGGCCTGGATCGCAGACCGGCTGATGCTTCCCATGCAGTACGTTCGCAAGAAACCCAAGGGATTCGGCCGCAATGCGCAAATCGAAGGTGACGTCCGCGAAAATGCGCGTACGTTGCTGGTCGAGGATTTGACGACTGACGGCCGTAGCAAAGTCAATTTTTGCAAGGCGCTGCGCCAGGCGGGCGCGATCGTCGAGCACACGTTCGTCATTTTCCACTACGGCATCTTTCCGCAGAGCGAGCAGCTGATGACCGAAATCGGCGTGAAGCTTCATTCGCTCGCCAACTGGTGGGACGTGCTCAAGGTTGCCAAGGCTGAAGGTCGGTTCGACGCGCCGACGATGCGCGAGGTGGAAAAGTTTCTGAACGATCCTGTGAGCTGGTCGGCCGCGCATGGCGGCGCGTCGGAGCTCCCATCGGCTTAGCGCTTCCTTAACCTAAGTCCGCCGCCCTCACGCGAAATTAAGAAAATCGCCGTTCAATGCCGTCGACCCGGCCTTCAGCAAGGTCATCGCGGTTTTGGATCGCAATCACGTGTTCTTTCTCGAGACCTTTGGCGTACGCGGCGCCGAAGTGATTCCGATGGGCGTCGATTTCGAGTATTTCAGCGCTGTGGCTTCGCCGGCGGCGGCCATCTTGTCTTTACCGGCTCGATGGACTGGCCGGCCAATATCGACGCCATGCCTATTGCATGAACGAGGTCTGGCCGTTGATTACGGCGTCGCGGCCCGAAGCGCGGCTCACTATCGTCGGCCGCGATCGTCGACAAGGCACGACGCCGCGAGATTGCCCATCGCGGCGGGCGACCATTATAGCCGGGCCGGCACGGCCGGGGCCTTCGCCGAAGCGACCCTGCAACTGCTGGCGACGCCGGCAGAAGCCGCGGAAATGGCCGAAAACGCCTACGATTTCGTCCTGAAACGCTATTCGACCCGGCGGGTGGCCCGGACCTTCGAGGATATTTGCAAGCGCGCGGCGCTCGCTGTCGGCGTCATACCGCCGGCCGAGCCGGTGGCGATGGCCGGATAACCGGAGGATTCCCGACGCTGCTGTTGCAGTGCAATAGCGCTCAACATATATTGTAAGATCAACACGTTTTCCGGAGATCGAGGTTCATGGCGCGGGTTACGGTCGAAGACTGCATCCTCAAGGTTCCCAACCGATTCGAGTTGGTTCTGATTTCGGCCCAACGTGCCCGCGACGTTGCGGGCGGCGCACCGCTCACCGTCGATCGCGACAACGACAAGAACCCGGTCGTGGCGTTGCGCGAGATCGCCGAGGAGACCGTCGCGCTCAAGACGCTTGAGGAAAATCTCGTGAAGGGTCTCCAGAAGCACGTCGAAATCGACGAGCCGGTGGAAGATCAGGAGATCGAACTCGGAACGCAGCTCGGTCTGGGCTCCGATATCACCCAGGTGCCGGGCACCGAAGGCGCGGCCTTGGCCGACGCGCAAGGCGACGTAGCGGTCGACGAAGACCTCGAGAAAGACGTGCTCGAAGCCGCCGAGGACGAAGCGGTCGGCTTGAACGACGAGGCGTTGCCGGACATCGCTGAAGGCGAAAGCGACGGCGCCGCGGAAGACGGCCAGCCTTGATCGGCGGGAGCGGCGGCGGCTCACCCGTCGCGCCGCTCTCGGTTTGTCCGTACGCCGGCGGCGCTGACCGGCGGAGTACCCGTCTATGATGCGTCAATTCGAGCTCGTCGAACGGGTCAAGGCTTACGACCCGTCGGCTGACGAGGACGCCATCAACCGCGCCTACGTCTATTCGATGAAGGCGCACGGCGCCCAGAAACGCGCGTCGGGCGATCCCTATTTTTCCCACACCGTCGAAGTCGCCGGCATCCTGGCGAAGATGAAACTCGACGCGGCGTCTATCATCACCGGCCTGCTGCACGACACCGTCGAGGACACGCTCGCGACGCTCGAAGATATCGAGAAGGTTTTCGGGCCGGAGATTGCGCGCCTGGTCGACGGCGTGACCAAGCTGTCGCGGATCGAATTGCAATCGGACCAGACGAAGCAGGCGGAAAATTTCCGCAAGCTGGTGCTGGCGATGTCAGAGGACATCCGCGTCCTGCTGGTGAAGCTAGCGGACCGGCTGCACAACATGCGCACGCTCCACTTCATCAAGGATGCGGACAAGCGCAAACGCATCGCGCGCGAGACCATGGAAATCTATGCGCCGCTCGCCGAACGCATCGGCATGAACGCGATGAAGGACGAGCTCGAGGACTTAGCGTTCGCCGAGCTCAACCCCGAGGCGCGCGACAGCATCAAGACGCGGCTCAACTTTCTGCGTGAGAAGGGCGGCGATCTGGTCAGTAGCATCATCGACGAGCTGCACCAGACGCTGAAGGACGTTGGCGTCGAAGCGCAGGTTTCGGGCCGCGAAAAGACGTCCTATTCGGTCTGGAAGAAGATGCAGAAAAAGAATGTCGGCTTCGAGCAGTTGTCCGATATCATGGCGTTCCGCGTCGTCGTCGAGAATGTCGAGCAGTGCTATCACGCGCTCGGCGTTCTGCACAGCCAGTACCCCGTCGTACCTGGACGGTTCAAGGATTATATCTCGACGCCGAAGCCGAACAACTATCGCTCGCTGCACACCGGCGTGATCGGTCCGCATCGCCAGCGCATCGAAATCCAGATCCGCACGCCCGAAATGCACGAGGTCGCCGAACTCGGCGTCGCCGCGCACTGGGTCTATAAGCAGGGCGCACCCAAAACCGAAGGCCGCCAGTACCGCTGGCTGCGGGAACTGCTCGACATCATCGAACATGCGCCCGATCCGCAGGAATTCCTCGAGCATACCAAGCTCGAGATGTTCCAGGATCAGGTGTTCTGCTTTACGCCCAAAGGCGACCTGATCGAACTGCCGCGCGGTGCCACCGCCGTCGACTTCGCCTACGCTGTCCATTCGCAGATCGGCGATACCTGCGTCGGCGCGAAAATCAACGGCCGCCTGGTGCCCTTGCGCACGACGCTGGCCAACGGCGACCAAGTCGACATCGTCACCTCAAAGGCCCAGACGCCGTCGCCGACGTGGGAACGGTTTGTCGTCACCGGCAAGGCGCGCGCTCGCATCCGGCGCTTCATCCGCACGCAACAGCGCCAGCAATATCTCGACCTTGGCAAGGCGATCTTGCAGAAGGCGTTCCGGCAAGAAGGCCACGATTTCGCCGAAAAGGCACTCGACGAATTGCTGCAACGGTTCGAGTGCAAAACCCGCGACGATCTCTTCGTCGCGGTGGGCGAGGGACTGCATACCGGGCGCGAGATCGTGCATGCGATCTTTCCGCCGAAAACGGACGCGCGATCGGCCAAGGTCGTCACCCTCACGCCCCGCGGCAAGGCGAAAAAGGCGTCGGAAAACGCGGTCCCGATCCGCGGCATGATTCCCGGCATGGCGGTCCATTTCGCAGGCTGCTGCCATCCGCTGCCGGGCGATCGCATCGTCGGCATCGTCACGACCGGCAAAGGCGTGACGATCCACACCATCGATTGCGAGACGCTCGATACGTTTGCCGAAACGCCGGAACGCTGGCTTGACGTCGCCTGGAGCGACGACGGCGACGGCGGCCGCGTTCACGTCGGCCGGATTAGCGTCACGATCGGCAACGAGCCCGGCAGCCTGGGCAGCCTGACAACCGTCATCGGCAAGAGCGGCGGCAATATCACCAATCTCAAGATCACCAACCGGTCGCAGGATTTCTTTGAAATCCTCGTCGACATCGAAGTGCAGAACGTGCGTCACCTGACCAACATCATCGCCGCCTTGCGGGCGACGCCGGTGATCAACTCGGTCGAACGCGCGCGCGGCTGAATGCCATGATTCAGAAGCGGCCGCTGCGCCTCGGCGTGAACATCGACCACGTCGCCACCATCCGCAATGCGCGGGGCGGCGCGCATCCCGATCCGGTGCGCGCGGCGAAACTGGCTGCGGCGGCCGGCGCCGACGGCATCACGGCGCATTTGCGTGAGGATCGCCGACACATTTCCGACGCCGACATCGCCGCCCTCGCGCGCGAGATCGCTCTGCCGCTTAACCTCGAAATGGCGGCAACTGAAACCATGCTGGCGATCGCGCTCCACCACCGGCCGCATGCGGCGTGCCTCGTACCCGAGCGGCGCCAGGAGCTGACCACCGAGGGCGGCCTCGACGTGGCCGGAGCGCACGACCGGCTGGCGCCTTTCGTTGCGCGGCTCGCGCAGGCGGGAATTCGAACGTCGCTGTTCATCGATCCCGATGAGAAGCAGGTTCGGGCGGCCCGGACGATCGGCGCGCCAGTTGTCGAGCTGCACACCGGCGCCTATTGCGATGCGGCGGGCATCGCACGCACACGCGAGCTCGAGCGTCTGCGCCGCGCTGCGGCCCTGGCGGACGAGCTGGGTCTCGAATGCCATGCCGGCCACGGCTTGAGCTTCGAGACCGTCGGCGCCGTCGCGGCGATTCCGACTATCGTTGAGCTCAACATCGGCCACTTCCTGATCGGCGAAGCGATTTTCGGTGGCCTCGATAGCGCAATCAAACGCATGCGCGCCTTGATGGATCAGGCGCGCAGCGACGCGCGCGGCGAAAAGAGCGCGTGATGATTCTCGGCGTCGGCAGCGACTTGATCGACATCCGCCGCATCGAACGGACGATCGCGCGGTTTGGCGACCGGTTTCTCGATCGGGTTTTTACGCCGGCCGAGCGTCAGCGCTCGGAACGCCGCCGCGATCGGGCTGCCAGCTATGCTAAGCGTTTCGCCGCCAAGGAGGCGTGCTCCAAGGCGCTGGGGACGGGATTCCGCAAAGGCGTCTATTGGCGCGATCTCGGCGTCGTCAATCTCCCGGGCGGGCGGCCGACTCTGATCCTGACCGGCGGCGCCCTGGCGCGGCTCAAGGCGATAACCCCGGAGGGGATGACGCCGCGCATCGACGTCACCCTGACCGACGAGCCGCCGTTGGCGCAGGCTCTCGTCGTGATCACGGCGGAAGCCGCCGCCGCCATGGAGCGGCGCCCTTGACTTCCAAATCCCGGCAAGGCTTCATCGTCGCGGCCGCGTCGCCGGCAGCTTTCCCCAGGCCGGTTCCGTCAATGTGTTAGTGGATTTCTTCGATGAGCAGCAGAACTTCGGCCCGGGGCTCGAGCGGGCTCGCCGAGACCGCCAAGACGATTGTTTATGCGATCGTCATCGCGCTCGTCATCCGCACCTTCTTCTACGAGCCGTTCAGCATCCCGTCCGGATCGATGATTCCGACGCTCCTGGTTGGCGACTATCTGTTCGTTTCGAAATTTTCCTACGGCTACAGCCGATATTCTCTGCCGCTCGGCCTGCCGCTTTTCACCGGCCGAGTGATGTTCACGGCACCGCACCGCGGCGACGTGGTGGTGTTCAAGTGGCCCAAGGATTCATCGATCGATTTCATCAAACGCATCATCGGTCTGCCCGGCGACCGCATCCAGATGAAGGACGGCATCCTCTACATCAACGACCAGCCGGTGAAACGCGAACGCATCGGCGTCTATCAGGATCCGGCCACCGGCACCACCTATACCGAGTATATGGAAACGCTGCCCAACGGTTATCAGCATCCCATTCTCCAACTGCCGGGCACGGACTATCCGCTCGACAACACGCCGGTCTTCACCGTTCCGGCCGGCCACTATTTCATGATGGGCGACAACCGCGACAACTCGTCGGACAGCCGCGATCCATCGGGCGGCGTCGGTTACGTTCCGGCCGAGAATCTCCTCGGCCGTGCGGTATTTCTGTTCTTTTCGACCAACGGCTACTCCCATTGGTGGGAAATCTGGGACTGGCCGTTCACCGTCCGCTACGACCGTCTGTTCACGTCCATTCATTGAGCGCGTCGCGCCGCGCTGCGGCTTTGCCATGAAACCGGCAGCGACCGCGGGCGTCGAACGCCTCGAGGCGGCACTCGGCTATCGTTTCGAGAAGCCGGCTCTGCTAGCCGAAGCGCTGACCCATCCGAGCGCGCTGCAGCGCAACGCGGCGGCGCGGCGCGGCTACGAGCGGCTCGAGTTCCTCGGCGACCGCGTGCTTGGTCTGATCGTCGCGCAGCTGCTATGGCAGCGCTTTCCCGACGACGATGAAGGCGCCTTAACCCGCCGGCAGGTGGCTTTGGTTCGGCGCGAGACTTTGGTGATCGTGGCGCGCGAAATTGGCCTCGGCGACTTCGTCATTGTGTCAAGCGGCGAGGACGCCGCCGGTGTCCGCGAAAATACGAGCGTGCTGGCGGATGTCTGCGAGGCGCTGATTGCGGCGCTGTATCTCGATGGCGGGATCGTGCCGACGCAACGCGTCGTCGAGCGCTATTGGGGTCGGCATATCGGCACCACGCAACCGCCGCGCGATCCCAAAACCGCGTTGCAGGAATGGGCTCAAGCGCGCGGCTTGAGCCTGCCGAACTATACGGTCGTCGACACCAGCGGGCCGCCACATCGTCGCCGTTTCACCGTGACGGTGAGCGTGGCCGGTGCCAAGGCCGAAACTGCGTCGGGCGGCTCGAAGCGCGAGGCGGAGGCCGCGGCCGCGGCGGCGCTGCTCGCGTCCTTGGGCGAAACCGCATGAGTGCGGACGCGGAGCCCGTCACGACGCGTTGCGGTCATGTCGCGCTGATCGGCGCGCCCAATTCCGGCAAGTCGACGCTGCTCAATCGCCTCGTCGGCTCGAAGCTGGCGATCGTCACGCCGAAAGTGCAGACCACGCGCGCGCGGATGCTTGGCATCGTCGTCGACGGCAACGCGCAGATCATCTTCGTCGATACGCCCGGCATCTTCGAGCCTAGGCGCAGGCTCGAACGCGCCATGGTCAAAGCGGCCTGGACCGGCGCGCAGGAGTCGGAAATCATCGTCGTGCTGGTCGACGCGGCGCGCGGCCTTGATGCCGATACCAGCCGCATCGTCGACGGGTTGCGAGCGGCAAAACGCCGTGCCGTACTGGCGCTGAACAAGGTCGACAAAGTGAAGCGTGGCGATCTGCTACCGCTGGCGCAGGCGCTCGACCAGGAAAAGGTCTTCGATCGCGTTTTCATGATCTCCGGCCTCACGGGCGACGGCGTCGAGGATCTCAAACTCTATCTCGCGAATGCGTTGCCGCGCGGGCCGTGGCTTTATCCGGAAGACGAAATCACCGATGTGCCGTTGCGGCTTTTGGCGGCTGAAGCGACGCGCGAACAGATTTTCCGGCAGCTGCACCAGGAGTTGCCGTATTCGGCGACGGTCGAAACCGAAAAATGGGAGGAGCGTCCGGACGGCAGCGTACGCATCGATCAGATCGTGCATGTCGCACGCGAAGGACAGAAGGCGATCGTGCTTGGTCAAGGCGGACGCCAAATCAAGAGCATCGGTGCCGCGGCGCGCGCTGACCTGGAGGCGACGTTCCAGCGTCGTGTCCATCTTTTCCTGCAAGTGCGCGTGACCGAGAATTGGACCGAAGATCGCGAGCGCTATGCTGCCATGCGCCTCGATTTCGACGAATAATGCATTGGGTCGATCAGGGCGTTGTTCTGGCAACGCGACGGCACGGCGAACGCGCGTTGATCGTCGATGTGCTGACCAAGGAGCATGGGCGGCACGCCGGACTGGTGCGCGGCGGGCAGGGACCGAAAGCCCGCGTACTCTATCAAATCGGCAATCAGGTCAGTCTGACGTGGTCCGCACGTTTGGCCGATCACCTCGGCACTTACGCGGGCGAGTTGCTGACCGGTCGCGCCGCGCGGGTTATCGACGACCGGTCGCGCCTCGCGTGCCTTGCCGCCGCCGCTGCGGTAGCGGCTGCCACGCTGCCGGAGCGTGAACCTCATCCGCGCTTCTATGCCGGCATCATCCGTCTGTTCGACGAGCTCGGCCGTGACGACAGCTACGCGGCGCGTTACGTACGGCTCGAATTCGACCTCTTGGCCGAACTCGGCTATGGCCTCGATCTATCGCGCTGTGCCGCCACGGGCGTGCGCGAAGGCTTAACCTATGTGTCGCCGCGATCAGGCCAAGCCGTTTCGACAGAAGCCGCGGCACCCTATCGCGAACGACTCTTGGCGTTGCCGGCGTTCATACTCGACGAAGCGGCGGTGCCGGACCAGATGCAGATCCTCGACGGCTTGAAGCTGACCGGCTTCTTTCTCGATCGCCGTGTCTTCCACCCGCACGGTCGCAAGATGCCGGCGGCGCGCACGCGCTTCGTTGACGTGCTGCGCCGAACCGGTACTCTAACGGCGCAACGAATCGAGTCGGCATGAAGAAGTCCGGTCCCGTTATCGTCGGCGAGGTACGCGACGTCGCACTCGCCGACGCGCTGAGCGAGCGGTATCTCTCCTACGCGCTGTCGACGATCATGGCGCGGTCGCTGCCCGACGTGCGCGACGGATTGAAGCCAGTGCACCGGCGGCTGCTTTACGCGATGCGGCAGCTGCGGCTCGATCCGAAATCGGGCTACAAGAAATGTGCACGCGTCGTCGGCGACGTCATCGGTAAGTTCCATCCGCACGGCGACGTCGCGGTATACGACGCGCTGGTGCGTCTAGCGCAGGATTTCGCGCAGCGTTATCCACTAGTCGACGGTCAAGGCAATTTCGGGAACATCGACGGCGATAATCCGGCGGCGATGCGCTACACCGAAAGCCGCCTGACCGAAGTGGCCGAGGCGCTCTTGGCCGGGATCGACGAGAACACAGTCGACTTCCGGCCGACCTACGACGGCGAGAACGACGAACCGCTGGTCCTGCCGGCGCGGTTCCCCAATCTGCTGGCGAACGGCGCGTCGGGCATCGCCGTCGGCATGGCGACCAGCATCCCGCCGCACAACATCGTCGAGCTGTGCGACGCGCTCATCCACCTGGTGAAGCACAAGCGCGCCGGCATCGGCGATTTGGTCGAGCTCATGCCCGGTCCGGATTTCCCGACCGGCGGCGTGCTGGTCGAAGACGCCGCCAGCATCAAGCAGGCCTACGCCACCGGCCGCGGCAGCTTCCGTCTGCGTGCGCGCTGGAGCGTCGAGAAGCTCGGCCAGGGCACTTATCAGGTCGTGGTCGCCGAAATCCCATACCAGGTGCAGAAGTCGCGTTTAATCGAGCGCATCGCGCAGCTACTGGAAGAACGCAAACTGCCGCTACTTGCGGACGTGCGCGACGAGTCCACCGACGTCGTGCGCCTGGTGCTCGAACCCAAGAGCCGCAATGTCGAGTCCGCGATGTTGATGGAATCGCTGTTCCGCGCCACCGAGCTCGAAACCCGCATCGGGCTCAACCTCAACGTCCTCGACAAAGACGGCGTGCCGCGGGTGATGAACCTGAAGGAGGCGCTGCAAGCGTTCCTTGACCATCGCCGCGAGGTTCTGCAACGCCGCTCGCGCTTCCGCCGCGAAGCGATCGCGCACCGCAGCCAGGTCCTCAAGGGCCTGATGATCGTCTATCTGCACATCGACGAGGTCATCCGCCTCATCCGCAACTACGACGACGCCAAAGAGCGGATGATGAAGCGATGGCACCTGACCTCGTTGCAGGCCGACGCGATCCTCGACATGCGCCTGCGCGCCTTGCGCAAGGTCGAGGAGATCGCCATCCGCACTGAGTTGGATGAGCTGACCGCCGAGGACAAGGAGCTCGCCGGCGTGCTCGCCGACGAAAAACGTCAATGGAAGCGCATCGGCGAAGAACTCGCGGACTTGCGCAAGGAATTCGGTCCGACCACGCTGCTTGGCAAGCGTCGCACCGAGATCGCTGCCGCGCCGGCTGTCGTCGAGGTGCCGTTGGAGGCGCTGGTCGAACGCGAGCCGGTGACGGTTCTCGTTTCGGCAAAAGGCTGGGTGCGTGCCGCCAAAGGCCACGGCCTCAAGCTCGACACCATCAGCTACAAGGAAGGCGACGGTTCGCGCTTCGCCTTGGAAGCTCTCACAACGGACAAATTGTTGGTCTTCGCCACCAACGGCCGCTTCTACACGCTAGCGATCGACAAGTTGCCCGGCGGCCGCGGCAACGGCGAGCCGGTGCGGATGATGGTCGACCTGCCCAACGAGTACGACGTCACCTCGGTGCTCGTTTACAAGCCCGGCGAGAAACTGCTGTTGGCCGCCAGCGACGGTCGCGGCTTCATCGCGCCGGCCGACGAAGTCCTGGCGCAGACGCGCAATGGCAAACAGGTGATGCGGCCGGGCAAGGGGGCAGTGGCGCGCGTCGCCGTACCGGTCGCCGGCGATCATGTCGCGGTCATCGGTGAGAACCGCAAGCTTCTGATCTTCCCGCTCGGCGACGTGCCTGAGCTCAACGCCGGCCGTGGCGTCATCATGCAGCGCTACCACGACGGCGGCTTGTCCGACGCCAAAACCTTCAAGCGCGCTGACGGGTTGAGCTGGAAATCGGGCGACCGCGTTCGCACCGAGACCGATTTGCGCGCGTGGCTCGGCGCGCGCGCCGCCGCCGGCCGCATCGCCCGCGGCTTCAACGCCGACAACAAATTCGGTTGAACTATGACCGCACCCGAACCCGATCTCACGCTCGACACCAAAGGCCTCAAATGCCCACTGCCGGTGTTGAAGGCGCGCAAAGTGATGAAGGAGCTGAAGGCCGGCGGCGTGTTGCGCGTGCTCGCCACCGATCCCGGCGCGGTCAAGGACTTCGAGCATTTCTGCAAGACCACCGGCGCGCATCTGCTCGATTGTCAGGAGCAGGCCGGCGGTGTGCTGGTGTTCACGCTGCAAAAGCCGTAACGCGGCGCGCGTCTGCGCCGATCTTTATGCCGTCTTTATACGGCGGTCGTCGAATCGCTCTCGAAACTTAACACGGCGCGGCCCTCATATCCGGGTGCTATCCACCGCGGAGCGCCCATGCTCGATGTCATCCTGCTTGCCACGGTCGTTGCGTCCTTCGTGCTGACGTTGGGCTACGTCATCGCCTGCGAAAAGATGTGAGGCGGCCATGCTCGATAACATTCTCGGCGGGCTCGTGAGCCTGGTCATCACCGTCTACCTGATCGTCGCGCTCGTCCGTCCCGAAAAATTCTGAAGGCTCTCCCATGACCGCCAACGGCTGGCTGCAAATCGCGCTGTTCTGCGTCGTCGTCATCGCCATCACGCGGCCGCTCGGCGGCTACATGAATCGCGTCTTCAACGGCGAGCGCACCTTCCTCCACCCGGTGCTGCGTCCGGTCGAGCGCCTGATTTACTGGTGCTGCGGCGTCGATGAGAAGCACGAGCAGCATTGGCTGATCTATGCCGCTGCGATGCTGTTGTTTAGCCTCGCGGGCGTCCTCTCGCTTTACGCCTTACAGCGCTTCCAGGCGATGCTGCCGTTCAATCCAGCGGGGCAGAGCGCAGTCGAACAAAGCCTCGCCTTCAACACCGCGATCAGTTTCATCACTAACACCAATTGGCAGTCCTACACGCCCGAGACGACGATGAGCTATCTGACCCAGATGGCTGGTCTCGCTGTGCATAATTTTGTCTCCGCTGCCACGGGCATCGCACTCGCCGTCGCCGTCATCCGCGGCTTCGCCCAGCGCGAGGTCAAGACCATCGGCAATTTCTGGGTCGATCTGACGCGCTGCACGCTCTACGTCCTGCTGCCGATCTCGATGATCGTCGGCCTGTTCTTTGTCTGGCAGGGCATGCCCCAGACGCTCGGTCCCTATGTCGACGCCGCCACGCTCGAAGGCGCCAAGCAGACCATCGCCGTCGGTCCGGTCGCCTCGCAGGAAGTCATCAAGATGCTGGGCACCAACGGCGGCGGCTTCTTCAACGCCAACTCGGCCCATCCGTTCGAGAATCCGAACGCGCTGACCAACTTCGTGCAGATGGTGCTGATCTTCTCGCTCGGCGCCGGCCTCACCAACGTCCTCGGCCGCATGGTCAAGAACGAGAAGCAGGGCTGGGCGCTGTTCGCGGCAATGGGCGTGCTGTTCCTCGTCGGCGCCGCCGTCTGCTACTGGTCCGAAGCGCAGGGCAATCCCGCCTTTGCCCAATATCACGTCGACCAGGCGCCGAACGCGCTCCAGGCTGGCGGCAACATGGAAGGCAAGGAAGTCCGCTTCGGCATCGCCAACTCGGCGCTGTTCACCACCGTCACCACCGACGCCTCGTGCGGTGCGGTTAACACGATGCACGATAGCCTGACGCCGCTGGGCGGCGCGGTGCCGCTGGTCAACATCCAGCTCGGCGAAGTGATCTTCGGCGGCGTCGGCTCCGGTCTCTATGGGATTTTGGCGTTCGCCATTGTCGCGATGTTCGTGGCCGGCTTGATGGTCGGCCGCACGCCGGAATATCTCGGCAAGAAGCTCGAAGCGAAGGAGGTCAAGATGACCATCCTTGCGCTCTTGAGTCTGCCGCTGTCGATCCTCGGCTGGACGGCGCTCGCGACGGTGCTGCCGGCGGGTCTCGCCGGCACCGCCAATGCCGGACCGCACGGCTTCAGCGAGATTCTCTACGCCTTCACCTCGGCCACCGGCAACAACGGCTCGGCCTTCGCCGGGCTCAGCGCCAATACGCTGTTCTACAACGTGACGCTTGCCTTCGCGATGCTGATCGGCCGTTTCGTTTTCGTCATTCCACTTCTTGCCGTGGCGGGTTCCCTCGCGCAGAAAAAACTGCTGGCGCCGTCGGCGGGCACGTTCCCGACCACCGGCCCGCTCTTCGTCGGCCTGCTGGTCGGCGTCATCCTGATCGTCGGCGGCCTGACCTATTTCCCGGCCGTCTCGCTCGGCCCCGTCGTCGAGCAGGTCGCGATGAATCACGGCACGCTTTACGCCGCTTCGCCATAAGGACTGCGTTCCATGTCGCCGAAAAACGCCATCGCCATCACCGCCGATACGCGGCCGGACTCGTTGTTCAAGCGCAGCGTGCGGCCGTTGCCGCTGCTCGACAGCGAGCTGATCGTGCCGGCGATCTGGGCGGCGTTCCGCAAGCTCGATCCGCGCACGCTGGTCAAGAATCCGGTGATGTTCTGCGTCGAGATCGTCTCGGTATTGACGACGATCTTCTTCGTCCGCGACCTGGTCGTCGGCAACGGCACGGTCGTTGGCACCAATGCGCTGTTCTCTGGCCAGATCACGTTGTGGCTGTGGTTCACCGTGCTGTTCGCCAATTTCGCCGAGGCGGTGGCCGAAGGCCGCGGCAAGGCCCAGGCCGATACGCTGCGGCGGATGCGCACCGACACCAAGGCCAAGCGCCTGGCAGACGCGGTCGGTCGCCGTTTTGATCTGGTTGACGCGGCGCGACTCAAGCCCGGCGATACCGTGCTGGTCGAAACCGGCGACTACATTCCGAGCGATGGCGAAGTGATCGACGGCGTTGCCTCGGTCGACGAATCCGCGATTACCGGCGAATCCGCGCCGGTCATTCGCGAGAGCGGCGGCGACCGTTCGGCGGTCACCGGCGGCACGCGCGTGACGTCCGATTGGCTCAAGGTCAAGATCACCGCCGCGCAGGGCTCGACCTTCCTCGATCGCATGATCGCGCTGGTCGAAGGCGCGGTGCGGCAGAAGACACCGAACGAGATCGCGCTCAACATCCTGCTGGCCGGTATGACGCTGATCTTCGTCTTCGCCACCGTCACCATCCCGAGTTTCGCCAGCTACGCCGGCGGCAAGGTCTCGGTGGTCGTGCTGATCGCGCTCTTCGTCACGTTGATTCCGACGACCATCGGGGCGCTGCTCTCCGCCATCGGTATCGCCGGCATGGATCGGTTGGTGCGTTTCAACGTGCTGGCGATGTCGGGCCGTGCCGTAGAGGCGGCCGGCGACGTCGACACGTTGCTTCTCGACAAAACCGGCACCATCACTCTTGGCAATCGGCAAGCCACCGAATTCCTGCCGCTGCCGGGCGTCAACGACCGCGAACTCGCCGATGCCGCGCAGCTCTCCTCATTGTCGGACGAAACGCCCGAAGGCCGCTCGATTGTTGTGCTGGCCAAGGAGAAATACGGTCTGCGCGGCCGCGACATGGCGCAGTTGCATGCGCACTTCGTGCCGTTCTCGGCACAGACCCGGATGAGCGGCGTCGATCTCGAAGGCGGCCAGACCATCCGCAAGGGCGCGGTCGACGCGATCCTCAAGCATGTCGGCGTCTCGGCCGCGGCCGAGCTTCAGGCGATGGTCGAGCGGATTTCGAAGTCGGGCGGCACGCCTCTGGCCGTTGCGCGGGGTGATCGCGTGCTCGGCGTCATCCACCTCAAGGACATCATCAAGGGCGGGATCAGGGATCGCTTTGCCGAGCTTCGCCAGATGGGCATCCGCACGGTGATGATCACCGGCGACAATCCGCTGACCGCCGCCGCGATCGCCGCGGAATCGGGCGTCGACGATTTCCTGGCGCAAGCCAAGCCCGAGGAAAAACTGCGGCTAATCCGCGACGAGCAGGCCAAGGGCAAGCTGGTGGCGATGTGCGGCGACGGCACCAACGACGCGCCGGCGCTGGCGCAGGCCGACGTTGGGGTCGCCATGAACACCGGCACGATGGCGGCGCGCGAGGCCGGCAACATGGTCGATCTCGACAGCGACCCAACCAAGCTCATCGAGATCGTCGCCATCGGCAAGCAGCTTCTGATGACGCGCGGCGCGCTGACGACGTTCTCGATTGCCAACGACGTCGCCAAGTATTTCGCCATCATTCCGGCGATGTTCGCGGCCTTCTATCCGCAGCTTGCGGTGCTAAACATTATGGGGCTGCGCAATCCCGAAAGCGCGATCCTGTCGGCGATCATCTTCAATGCGCTGATCATTATTGCGCTGATCCCGTTGAGCCTGCGCGGCGTGCGTTATCGTCCGGCCGGCGCCGCGTCGATCCTGCGTCGCAACTTGTGGCTCTACGGCATCGGTGGCGTGATCGTGCCGTTCGTCGGCATCAAGCTGATCGACGTCGTCGTCACGGCCATCGGCTTGGCGTGAGGAGGCCTGCCATGTTGAAGGAAATCCGTCCGGCTATCCTGATGATCGTGGTGATGACGGTCATCACGGGCCTGATCTATCCGCTCGGCATGACCGGCATCGCGCAGCTTGTCTTTCCGCATCGGGCCAACGGCAGCCTGATCGTGCAGAACGGCAAGGTCGTCGGCTCGGCGCTGATCGGACAGAATTTCACGTCCGGCAAGTATTTCCACGGCCGCCTGTCGGCGACCACCGAGCCCGATCCCAAGGATCCGAGCAAGACGATTTCGGCGCCCTATGCCGCCGACAATTCGTCGGGCTCCAATCTCGGCCCGACGAGCAAGGCTCTCGTCGATCAGGTGAAGGACGCTTCGGCGGCGCTCGCCAAGGAAAATCCGGGCGTGCCGGTGCCGGTCGATCTGGTGACCGACTCGGCGAGCGGTCTCGATCCCGACATCACGCCGGCGGCGGCAT
>JAGXBG010000045.1 GCA_018971215.1 Alphaproteobacteria bacterium | reverse complement strand
CGGCTCGACGGCGAAGGCTTCCTGGTGATTACCGACCGCAAGAAGGATTTCATCAAGACGTCAGGCGGCGAGATGGCCGCGCCGGCGCGCATCGAGGGTTGTCTGACCCTGCAACCCGAGATCGGCCAGGCGATGGTAGCGGGCGACCGTCAGCCTTATCTCGTCGCGGTGCTCGTGCCGAGCGTGCGCCTGATCGAAGAGAGCGCGCGCCGGCATCGCGCTGCGACCGAGATGCCGTTTGCCGAACGCCCCGACATTCGTGAAGCGTTGTCCGCCGCGGTGACGCGCGCGAACGCCTCACTGGCGTCGTTCGAGCGTATCCGCCGCTTCGTCGTCGCCGACGAACCGTTCACCACCGCCAATCACCAGATGACGCCGACGCTCAAAATCCGGCGCCACGTCATTCGCCAGGCCTACAGCGAGGCGCTGACCGCGCTTTATGAAAAAGCCGGCGGTTGAGCTGCCGGGCAGTCGGCGCGGCTAGCGCCGCTTGTGATAGTCGCGATACCAGTCGACAAACCGGCGCAGGCCATCGTCGATCGTGGTGCGCGGCGCGAAGCCCAGGTCGCGACGCGCGGCGGCAATGTCGGCATAGGTTGCCGGCACGTCGCCCTTCTGCATGGGCAGGTTCTGGCGCTTGGCGGTCTTGCCCAAAGCCGCTTCGAGCGCGGCGACGAAGTTGCCGAGATCCTCGGCACGGTTGTTGCCGAGATTGTAGATCCGATGTGGCGGCGCGCCCGGCTCGCCATCGGCTGGCGGCCGGTCGAGCGCGGCGATTACGCCCGGCACGATGTCGTCGATGTACGTGAAGTCGCGGCGCATGCGGCCGTCGTTGAAGAGCTTGATCGGCTTGCCGCGCTCGATCGCCTCGACGAACAGCCACGCCGCCATGTCGGGCCGCCCCCAGGGACCGTAGACCGTGAAGAAACGCAAGCCGGTGGTTGGAATGCGGTAGAGATGCGCGTAGCAATAGGCCATCAGCTCGTCGGCGCGCTTGGTCGCGGCATAGAGCGATTGCGGCGTTTCAACCCGGTCATCCTCGGCGAACGGCAGCTTGGTATTGCCGCCATAGACCGATGACGAGCTGGCATAGACGAAATGCTTCAGGCCTTTGAGCGCGCGGCACGCCTCCATCACTTCGAGCTGCGCCACCAGATTCGAGGCCACGTAGGCGCGTGGATGATCGAGCGAATAGCGCACGCCGGCTTGCGCCGCCAAATGCACGACGCGGTCAATGCCGCGCACGCGCTTGGTCAAGGCTCCGATGCGGCCTGTTGCCGCCAGGTCGAGCCGATGGAAGGTGAAATGGCGGTGCGCCTGGAGCCGCTTCAACCGTGCGCGTTTCAGCGGCACCGAATAGTAGGGATTGAGGTTGTCGACGCCGACGACGCGCTCGCCGCGCGCCAGCAGCGCCGCCGAGACGTGGTAACCGATGAAGCCGGCGGCGCCGGTGACGAGCACGGTCATGCGATGATGCGAATCCCCGGATGCGACGCGCCTCTATAGCGCGCCCGGGCGCGGAAATCACTCCTTGCAGCGCCGTGACGCCGGACTAAGCTCGGGCGAAAGCACGCGAGGTCGGCCCGTGAAAAGCTACGTCTTGACTGAATTCGGCAAGCCGCTGACCGCGATCGAGACGCCGACGCCGCAGCCGCAGGGCTCCGAAGTGCTGTTGAAGACGCTGGCGGCCGGCGTCTGTCACAGTGACCTCCATCTGCACGACGGCTATTACGACCTGGGCGGCGGCAAGCGTCTGACCCTGTCGGATCGCGGCATCAGCCCGCCGATCACCATGGGGCACGAGATCGCCGGCGCGGTCGTGGCCGCGGGTCCGGAGGCGAAAGGCGTCCGTCCGGGCGACGGCTATGTCGTCTATCCGTGGATCGGCTGCGGCACCTGCGCGGTTTGCCGCGCCGGCAACGAACAACTGTGCAACGACGCGCGCACCCTCGGCATCCGGAAACCGGGCGGCTATGCCGATTACGTGCTGGTGCCGCATCCGCGCTATCTCTATCCCTTGGGCGGCCTGCCGCCGCAAGCTGCGGCGCCTTATGCCTGTTCCGGCCTCACCACCTATGCGGCGCTGAAACGCGTCGGCGCCGCGGTCTATACCACGCAGCCGATCCTGATCCTCGGCGCTGGCGGATTGGGGCTGATGTGCGTCAAGCTGCTGAAGGCGCTCGGCGGCAAGGGCGCGATCGTTGTCGAGCTCGACGCCAAGAAACGCGAAGCGGCGCTTGCCGCTGGCGCGCTGGCGGCGATCGACCCCAAGGCGGACAAGCCAGGACGCGCGATCCGGGCGGCGGCCAACGGACCGGTCGCGGCCGCGATCGATCTCGTCGGCGCGAGCGCGACGGCGCAACTCGGCATCGACGCGCTCGCGCGCGGCGGCAAATACGTCGTCGTCGGCCTGATGGGCGGCGACGTCACGCTGTCGCTGCCGCTGCTGCCGATCCGCTCGGTCACCGTTGAAGGCATGCTGGTCGGCAACTTGGCCGAATTCCGCGAAATCATGGACTTGGTGATGGCCGGCAAGGTCGAGCCGATGCCGTTGATCGAACGGCCGTTGGCGCGGGTGAACGAAACGCTGGAGGATCTTCGCGCCGGCCGCATCTATGGCCGCGCGATGCTGACGCCGTAAGCGTCAGGAACCCGACGATCGCGCGGCGAGGACGATGCCGCGGCCGATGCTGCGCGCCAGGCAATCGTAGCTCGCATCCGTCATGTGCAGATGATCGCGGGCGAGCATGACCGAAAGCGGCATCTGTCCTTCTTCGACCCACTCCCGCATCATCGCGAAGCGCCGGATCACCGGCACGCCCAGCGCGCTGCCCTCAGCGGCGATGACGCGCTCCATCTCGCGGAAGGTCGCATGCTGGATGACCGGCGGCGCAAATTGCACATCCATCAACACGACGTCGATGCCGGCGCGCTGCATGCGCAGGACGCCTTCGCGGATCACCGCACCGGCCGCCACCGGGTCGACATCGCGCAATATGTCGTTGGTGCCGACCTGCCAGATGACGAGATCGGGATGGCTGGCGATGACGTCGGTATCGATGCGCGCCAGCGTGGCTGCGGCGGCTTCGCCGCCGATGCCGCGGTTGAGAACCTCGATGTTGGCGCCCGGCAGACGCCGCGCCAGCAGCGCGGCAAGGCGGCTCGGATAAGTTTTGTCGCGCGCGGAAGCGCCGGTGCCATAGGTCGACGACGAGCCGAACGCGACGATGACGACCGGACCGCCGGCGGCGAGCGCCTGCGCCACGTGCGGCAAATTCATGTCGAGCGACGCCAGGTCCGCGCTCACGCCGCAGCGATCGATCACGGCCTGCGTGCGGTGTCCGATCGGTGCAACCAACAGCAGGCTGCCTGCGATCAGACCGAGCACAGTCAGCGCCATCAGCGAATGCTCGCGGCGGAGCAGCGCCGGCGATGGTGGCTTCGATTTCAGGCTGTCGCGCAGCATCGCGTTCCGACGCTAGCGGGCGGCGCGATCGAGCGCGCCTGCCATGGTCTCGCCCAGGCAGCGATAGATCTCGCCCGCCAGGGCCGCTTGTTTGTCTTTGGGAACGTCGACCAGGTTGAAGCGGCCGCTGTCGCTCCAGTAGCGCATGATCTGATAACGGTCGAACAGGTACACATCGTCCAGATCGGCGGCACGGTCCAGGGCATCGAGATAAGGACCGAAGTCGATGACCGAGGCCAGGCTGGGGTTGTACTGCATGTTGACCAGCATGACCGCGGCTCCGCCGGCGCGCAGCGCCGAAATGCCGTCCCCGAGCGCCGTGGCGAAGTCATCGATTTCCGCCGATCGAACCGCATCGACGGTGCCGGTTTCCCAGATCACCAGGTTGGGCTTGGCGGCGAGCACGTCGGCCGAGAACCGTGCGATCATCTCGCGCGTCGTTTGGCGCGGAACCCCTTTGTTGATGACCGTGATCGCGACGCCAGGATGGAGCCGCGCCAGAGCTTCCTGCAGCCGCTGCGGATAGGCATTGGCCGGGCCGCCGGCAGCGACGCCTGCCGTCGACGCGCCGCCGATGGCGACGATGACAACCGGCTGCCGGTCGTGAAAGCGCTTGGCAAGGCCGGGCAACGTCGGATCGCTGGCGATAAGATCCGCCGGCACCGCGCACTGGCCCGGCTTCGGCGCTGCCGGCGCCTGTGCGGCCACTGGCCCAACGACGAGCGCTGCGACGATGAGTGCAGCGGCCAGCATGACGATCGGTCGGGTCATGGCGGTCACTCCGACGCGCCCGCAACGGCGCGCGCGCCGGGCACCCGGCGGACCGCGACCTTGTACCACTCGAGCAGATAGGCGAGGCCGATCATCGTAGCGAAGCCGACGGCGTTGACGGCTACTTGCATCGCGACGCCGTCATAGAACTCGGACAGGACGAAGTGGCCGAGCACCGCCAGCACGATGCCGAGACAGAACACGTAGAGCGAATGCTGGCCGCAGACGATCAGCGGCCACGCCCAGCCGCGATGGAGAAACCGGCTGTCCGGCCTGACGAAGACCATAGTGGTCGTCGCGATGGCGAGGAAATCGATCAGCCGCAACGGCGCCAGATTGGTTTTGTCGAGCGTGTGCGTCCATAGCTGCTTCGCCAGAAACAGCGGGAACGGGTCGTAGAGCCAGTGAATCGTCCAATCGAGGCTGACCAGCGCGCAACCGCCGGCGACGGCGATGGCCAGCACGCGGAACCCTGTACCCGCGGGGAACGGCCAGACGCCGGTGACGCGCGAGAAGCCCGCGGTCGCGCCGACGACGAACAGGAACTGCCACGCGAGCGGATTGAAGAACCAGGGTGCGTCCGCCGGATAGGTGTGCGGCGTCCAGCCCCAGAACAGCGTCGCGCCATAAAGCAACGCGGAAACCGCGAACGGCAGCAGCCGATGGACGCGCAAACCCACCAGCACCAGCGGAAAGCCGGCCAACAGGACGATGTAAAGCGGCAGGATGTCGAGGAACGCCGGCTGGAACAGCAGCAACAGCGCGCGGATCACCGCCAGATGCGGCGTCTCGAGGAAATTGGCGACGCGCATTTCCTCGATATACATCGGGTTGTGCACCACCAAGACGCTGTACGAGACTTCGGCGACGAAGATCACGAACAGGAAGATGTGCGCGACATAAAGCTGCCAGACGCGGCGATAGATTTGCGCCGTGACCAGGAGCGCGCCGTTGCGCAGCAGGCTTCGGCCATAGACCAACGCCGCGGTGAAACCGGAGATGAAGATGAAGACTTCTGCGGCGTCGGAAAACGCGAGCGCGTGGAACGTCGCGTAAGCGAGCAAATTGCCCGGCACATGATCGATGAAGATGAAGAACAGCGACAGGCCGCGGAAGAAATCGAGACGCAGGTCGCGCTCGCCCCTTGCCTCGCCCCGCCCGGGCGCCGGCGCCACTTCGGCCATGGGAGCATGCGCATCCACGCCGGCGATTCTACCGGCCAGCGCGCGGCAAGGCGAGGCTTGGCCCGCGGGCCGGCCTTACGCGGCGGGCCAGCGGCTGGCGGCTAGATTGCGTCGAGCTGCCAGGCAATGTCGTTGTAGATGTTCCAGAGATAGCCGATATCCGCCGTGCCAACGAGGGCATAGGCGTGGCCGTGATGTCGCCAGTAGAGGATGTTGAGATCCTCGCGGCGATCGAACGTCGGCGCGAGATCCGATTTCGACGACTCCGCCTCGACGAAGGTCAACGGTCCGAGGCTCTTGTTGTCGGTCGTATAGAACAGCTGCGACGCCGGCCTGCCGTCGATCATCAGCAGGCGGGCGCCCTGGAACTCGAGGCTCCACGGCTTCAAGTTCGGCAGGCGAAAGTCGGCCGGCAACTGCCCGGCTTTGTGCGCGGCGTCGGCCGTGGCGTCGGCCGGCACGTCCATCAGCGCGCGGTCGTTGACGCCGGCTTTCACGAACAGCTTGTGATAGCCAGTAATGCTGTCGAGCCAGTTGGCGCCGGCGCCGGCCGTGACCAGATCCTGCTGCGCCGTCAGGCTCGCGCTCTGCTCGGTGCCGGCGACGTAACCGAGCCCGCCGCCGATTACGAAGCCGACGAGCGACGCCGCCACCGGCACGCCGATCCACCACGGCCGCTCGCCCAGCACCATCCGCCAGCGCGCCAGCCGCGCGAGCGCACGCCGCATCGCGCTCAGACCGCGCTCGCCGCGCGCCGCCGCGATCAGCCGCTCGGGCACCGATTCACGCAGGACTTCGTCGTAGGCGGCGCGGATCAGCCGCGCGCTCGCGTTGAGGCGCTCGGCATGAGCCTGAAGACGTTCGTCGCGCGCCAGCGCCTTGATGACTTCCAGGGTTTCCTGTTCGTCCAGCTCGCCGTCGAGATAGGCGATCAGGGTCTCGTCACTCGGCCTTTGCATCTTCCGTACTCCCCCGGAGAGCGTCGCCACCAAGTTTAGCGAGCAACGCCATCCGCGCCCGTGCCAACCGACTCATGATGGTGCCCACCGGCACCGCGGCGACCTCCGCCGCTTCCCTGTAACTCAAACCTTCGACCGTCACGAGGAGCAGGGCCAGACGCTGTTCGGCCGGCAGGACGGCGATCGCCGCCTGCACTTCCCTGAGCGCCATCCGGGCCTCGACGCGCCGCGACGGCTCATCGGTGCCCGTACCCAACGCCTCGTCCTCGCTTTCGGTCCGCCGGGTTTCGCGCGCGCGCAACTGGTCGATCCAGACCGTCTGCACGATGCGGAACATCCAACTGTCGAAGCGCGTTCCCGGCTGGAACTGGTGCGCCCGAGCCAAGGCCCGTTCGCACGCCGCCTGGACGAGATCGTCCGCTTCGACGGCGGAACCGGTCAGGCCCCGGGCGAACCGCCGCAACCGAGGCAGAACGGCGACGAGCTGGTCATTGAACGACGCGCTCATCGTCCCCGCCCCTGGCAGGGCCGGGTCGCCCGATTGAACCTGACATGATAACAACGGGTTTGGATGTGAATTATTCCTTGGGGGTGCCGGAACGGGCACCACAATCCTTGGTGGATCGACCGGCGCAGATGCGGCGACACTCCAGTTGACGGATTGGCGCTATCTTAGTTTCAGGGGGAAGCCATGAGAAGGGTGCTGCCGGTTCTGACGGTCGTCGCGCTGCTGTTCGGTGCCGGCGGCGTTGCGTATGCCGACTGCGCCCAGGATATCGCGGTCTTGCGCAGCCGCATTGTCACTCTCGACGACCCGGCCAAGCAGCGCGAACTCGAATTGCTGCTCGCCAAGGCGCAGAACGACAACGACGCCGGCCGCACGAATCTGTGTGCTGACGATTTGCGGCGCGCGCAGCAACTGGTCAAATAGTCGCGGCCCAAAAACCTTGAGAAAGCATTCCGAGCGCGGCATTGTGTCGCCGCGCTGCCTCGGCTCAAGGGGGAAGGGCGGCCAGGGGAGCGTGTTACCGGATGATTATCGGCATACCCAAGGAGCGCCGGGTTGGCGAGCTTCGCGTTGCGGCTTCGCCCGACACGGCCAAGCGCCTGATCGGACAAGGCCACACGGTCGTCGTCGAGCGTGGCGCCGGCGCCGGCGCTGCCTATACAGATGACGCCTATGCCGCGTCGGGCGCGCAATTGGCAGACACCGCGGCCGCGCTCGGCGCGGAGATCGTACTCAAGGTGCAGCGGCCGACCGCCGACGAGATCAAGGCGATGAAGTCCGGCGCGGTGCTGGTCGCGATGCTGGCGCCGCTGCAGCACAAGGACGAAGTTCAGGCCTATGCCAAGGCGGGCGTGACCGCCTTCGCGATGGAACTGGTGCCGCGTATCACCCGCGCCCAGACGATGGACGTGCTGTCGAGCCAGGCGAACCTCGCCGGCTACAAGGCGGTGCTCGACGCCGCCGACTATTTCGGCCGCGCCATGCCGATGATGATGACCGCCGCCGGCACGGTGGCGCCGGCACGCGTGCTGGTCATGGGCGCCGGCGTCGCGGGCTTGCAGGCGATCGCTACTGCCCGCCGGCTCGGCGGCGTGGTCAGCGCCACCGACGTGCGTTTCGCCGCCAAGGAACAGGTCGAAAGCCTGGGTGCGACGTTCCTCACGGTCGATCTCGAAGCGATGAAGGCGATGGAGACCGCCGGCGGCTACGCCAAGGAGGCGAGCGAGGATTTCACTCGTCGCCAGCGCGAGCACGTCACCGAGGCGCTCAAGAAGATCGACATCGTCATCTGCACCGCGCTCATTCCGGGCCGCAAGGCGCCGATCCTGATCACCAAAGAGATGGTCGGCGTGATGCGCGCCGGCTCGGTGATCGTCGACCTCGCCGTCGAGCAGGGCGGCAACGTCGAAGGCAGCAAGCCCGACGAGACCGTGACCACGGCCAACGGCGTGGCGATCATCGGCCACAGCAACATGCCGGCGCGCATCGCGGTCGACGCCAGCGCGCTCTACGCCCGCAATCTCTTCGCCTTCCTCGGCCTGATCGTGGGCAAGGACAAGGCGCTCAAGATCGACGAAGCCGACGAGATCGTGAAGGCGAGCCTGCTGACGCGCGACGGCAAGGTCGTCCATCCGCAACTGGCGGGAGCCTGAACGATGGAAACCGGCGCCCACGCCGACGTCTTCGTATTCTTCCTGACCGTCTTCGTGCTGGCGGTCTTCGTCGGCTATTACGTGGTCTGGCGCGTCACGCCGGCCCTGCATTCGCCGCTGATGAGCGTCACCAACGCCATTTCGTCGGTGATCATCGTCGGCGCGCTCATCGCCGCCGGCCCGGCCGGCTTCAGCTTTTCCAAGGTCATGGGCTTCGCGGCCGTGACGCTGGCGTCGGTCAACATTTTCGGCGGCTTCATCGTGACCCAGCGCATGCTCCAGATGTTCAAAAAGAAGGCGCCCAAGGAGAAGGCCGGCAAATGACCGCGAATCTTGCGGCGCTGCTTTATCTGCTCGCCAGCATCTGCTTCATCATGGCGCTCCGCGGCCTGTCGTCGCCCGAGACGGCGCGCGGCGGCAATATGTACGGCATCGTCGGCATGGTGATCGCCATCGGCACGACGCTCGCCTCACCCGGTGTTTTGAGCTACGGCGTGATCGCCGCCGGCATCGTCATCGGCGGCGCCATCGGCACCTTCATCGCGCTCCGGATCCAGATGACGGCGCTACCGCAGCTGGTTGCCGCCTTCCACAGCTTGGTCGGCTTGGCCGCGGTCTGCGTCGCCACCGCCGCGTTCTATGCGCCTGCTGACTACGGCATCGGCCAGTTCGGCGCGATCGAAGGCCACAGCCTGATTGAAATGAGCCTGGGCACGGCGATCGGCGCGATTACCTTCACCGGCTCGATCATCGCCTTCGGCAAGCTGCAGGGCCTGATCACCGGCAAGCCGCTGGTGTTTCCGGGTCAGCACGTGCTCAACGCGCTGCTCGGCGTCGTGCTCGTCGGCCTGATCGTCTGGTTCGTGATGGCCCAGCTGCCGGTGACGTTCTGGGCGATCGTCGCGCTGTCGCTGCTCTTGGGCCTGTTGCTGATCGTGCCGATCGGCGGCGCCGACATGCCCGTCGTCATTTCGATGCTGAACAGCTACTCCGGCTGGGCGGCCTGCGGCATCGGCTTCACCCTCGCCAACTCGCTGCTGATCGTCACCGGCGCGCTGGTCGGCTCGTCGGGCGCCATCCTCTCCTACATCATGTGCAAGGGGATGAATCGCTCGATCTTCAACGTCATCCTCGGCGGCTTCGGCACCGAAGGTGGCGCGGCGGCGGCCGGCGCGGGCGCCGGCGACAAGGCGGTCAAATCGGGCAGCGCCGACGACGCCGCGTTCATCCTCAAGAATGCGAGCTCGGTCATCATCGTGCCGGGCTACGGCATGGCGGTGGCGCAGGCGCAGCACGCGCTCAAGGAGATGGCCGACATCCTCAAGAAGGAAGGCGTCACGGTACGTTACGCCATCCATCCGGTGGCCGGCCGCATGCCGGGGCACATGAACGTGCTCCTGGCCGAGGCCAACGTGCCGTACGACGAAGTGCTTGAGCTCGACGAGATCAATCGCGACTTCGCCTCGACCGACGTCGCCTACGTCATCGGCGCCAACGACGTCACCAACCCGGCGGCGAAGACCGATCCGCAATCGCCGATTTACGGCATGCCGATCCTCGACGTCGAAAAGGCGAAGACCGTGCTGTTCGTGAAACGCTCGATGGCGTCGGGTTACGCCGGCGTCGAGAACGAGCTGTTCTTCCGCAACAACACCATGATGCTCTTCGGCGACGCCAAGAAGATGTGCGAACAGATCGTCAAGGCGCTTGCGTAGCACAGCCGATGCGTAACATCCGCGCATCGGCGTTGGGTGAAGCA
Organism: Alphaproteobacteria bacterium; assembly: GCA_018971215.1. GTDB lineage: Bacteria > Pseudomonadota > Alphaproteobacteria > ATCC43930 > CGMCC-115725 > REEB95. Next base: position 6,234 of record JAGXBG010000045.1, on the reverse strand, counting down.
AACTAAAAAGCCGCCCGGTGGGCGGCTTTTTGTTGAGCGTCAATTTTTACAAAACCGGCTAATACCCTTCGCGCTCCATGCGCTTGCGCAGGAGCTTGCGATAGCGGCGGACCGCTTCGGCACGTTCGCGGGCGCGACGCTCGGACGGCTTCTCGTAACTGCGACGGGTCTTCATTTCCCGGAAAAGCCCTTCGCGTTGCATCTTCTTTTTGAGCGCGCGAAGCGCCTGATCGACGTTGTTGTCGCGGACGAGAACCTGCACGAGAGCGTTGCGCCTTTCGCTAAACCGAGGTTGTGGGCCAAATCCCGAGCCGGCCCCCTGGAACCAGCTCAAGGGGCGGCTAAATATCACCAAATCGGACCGTTGTGAAGGCTGCGCCGGCGGCTCGACCGCCAATCCCGTCGGTCGTGGCTTTTGCGCCGCACCGGCGCGCCGAATCGGCTTATATTGAAGCTATGGCCATCCTCAAGATCGCCCGCATGGGCCACCCGGTGCTGCGCGAAAAGGCGGCGGAAGTCGCTGACCCAGCCGCGCCCGAAATCCGCACGCTGGTCGCCGACATGGTCGAGACCATGCACGATGCCGGCGGCACCGGCCTGGCCGCGCCCCAGGTCCACGTGCCGAAGCGCGTGGTGGTCTTCGAGGTCGGCGAGACGCGGCTGACCGGCCACCCGCTCGACCGGCCGCAGAGTCTTACGGTGCTGATCAACCCGGTGATCGAGCCGCTGACGACCGAAACCGAGCTCGGCTGGGAAGGCTGCCTGTCGGTGCCCGGCCTTAAGGGCGCGGTGCCGCGCTTCACCCGCATCCGCTATCGCGGCGTCGGCCTCGACGGCGCGCCGATCGACCGCACCGTCGAAGGCTTCCACGCCCGCGTCCTGCAGCATGAATGCGACCATCTCGACGGCATCCTCTATCCCCAGCGCATGACCGATCTGCGGCTGCTGATGTATCTCGAAGAAGGCATGCGCTTTCCGATCGATATCGGCGGCGCCAATGCCGATGCCGACGCGGCGGAGTGACATGGACGACCGCGCGCTCAGAGACAAAGTCGTGTTGGCGATGCTGCCCGACGTGCCGTTCGAGGGCTGGAGCCGGCGCGCGCTCAGGCACGCGGCCAAGCGCGTCGATTTGACCGAGGCGGAGCTGAGCTCGCTGTTTCCGCGCGGCGTGCGCGACGTCGTCGCGGCGTTCAGCGATTGGGCCGACCGCGCCACCGAAGCAGCGCTCGCCAAGCAGCATCCGGCGCGGCTCAAGCTGCGCGAGCGCATCGCGCTTGGCGTCCGCACCCGGCTCGCCGTGCTTGAGCCGCACCGCGAGGCGGTGCGGCGCATGCTGGCGTACCTTGCGCTGCCCGCCAACCTGCCGCTCGGCCCCCGCCTGCTCTATCGCACGGTCGACATGCTGTGGCACGCCGCCGGCGACCGTGCGACCGATTTCAGCTTCTACACCAAGCGCGGCCTGCTCGCGGGCATCTATGCCACCACGACCCTTTATTGGCTCGACGACAAATCGCCGAACCATCAAGCGACGGCGGAATTCCTCGACCGGCGCATCGCCGAAGTGATGCAAATCCCCAAGCTGCGGGGCCGCGCCACGGCAGCGCTCGGCCGCCTGCCCAATCCGCTGCGCGCGTTCGGCATCCTCGCCCGTTTGCGCCGCGCCTAGCGCTTCGGCAACAGTCGCGTGACGTGGCCCATTTTGCGGCCCGGCGACGGCTTGCCCTTGCCGTAGAGGTGCAGATGCGCTGCCGGATCGGTCAGCACGTCGCACCAGGTTTCGACCTGGTCACCGATCAGGTTCTTCATCACCGCGTTGGAATGGCGCTCGGTCGAGCCAAGCGGCAGGCCGCAGATCGCCCGCACCAGTTGTTCGAACTGGCTGGTCATGCAGGCGTCGATCGTCCAGTGGCCCGAATTGTGCGGCCGCGGCGCGAGCTCGTTGACCAGAAGCTCGCCCGATTTGGTGAGAAACATCTCGACCGCCAGCAGGCCGACCAGGTCGAGCCGTTCGGCGACGTGACAGGCGATGCGTTCGGCCTCGGCGGCGACGGCGACCGGAATCTCGGCCGGCGCCACGGTGGTATCGAGGATGTGATTGACGTGGCGGTTCTCGACCACCGGATAGGCCGCGATCTCGCCCTTTTCGCCGCGCGCGACGATGGACGAAAGCTCGCAGGCGAAATCGACAAAGCCTTCGAGTACCGCGACCGACGCACCGAGCTTGTTCCACGCCGCCGCGGCGTCGGTCTCCGGCCCGAGCATGACCTGGCCCTTGCCGTCGTAGCCAAGCCGCACCGTCTTCAGAACGCCGCGTGGGCCGATCTCGGCAAGCGCGCGGGCCAGTTGCTCCGCGCTTTCGACCGGCCGGAACGCAGTGGTGCCGACGCCGACGCCGCGCAGGAAATATTTCTCCTTGAGGCGGTCCTGGGCGATTTCGAGCGCGCCGGCGCCCGGCCGCAACGGTTTGAGCGCACCGAGCGCCTTGGCGGTGTCGAGCGGCACGTTCTCGAACTCGTAGGTCGCGATATCGATTGCCGACGCGAACCGCTTGAGCGCGGCATGATCGTCATAGGCCGCCGTCGTCGCGTAGGGCGTCACCTGCTTCGCCGGACTGTCGGCGTCGGGCGAGAAGATATGGCTGCGATAACCGAGCCGCGCTGCGGCAAGCGCGGTCATGCGGCCGAGCTGTCCGCCGCCGATAATGCCGATGGTCGCACCGGGAAGAATCATCCGCGCGGCGGACGCTTCGGCACGGAGGCCGTCTGGAGTTTACGGAAGCGTTCGAGCCGCATTGCCACCTTGGCGTCGCCGAGCGCCAGGATGGCCGCGGCCAACAGGGCGGCATTGGTGGCGCCGGCCTTGCCGATCGCCAGCGTGCCAACCGGAACGCCGCCCGGCATCTGCGCGATCGACAGGAAACTATCGACGCCTTTGAGGGCGCGGGTCTCGACCGGCACGCCGAGTACGGGCAGAACCGTCATCGACGCCGTCATGCCCGGCAGGTGCGCCGCGCCACCGGCGCCGGCAATGATCACCCGGACGCCGCGCGCCTTCGCGCCGCGCGCGTAATCATAGAGCCGCCGCGGCGTGCGATGTGCCGAGACGACATGCGCCTCGTAGCCGACGGCAAGCCGGTCGAGCATGCGCGCCGCATGGCGCATGGTCTTCCAGTCTGATTGGCTGCCCATGATGATGCCGACGGGCTTGGCGCGCTTCATTTTTCCCGCCCCCGATGCAGGAAGCGCGCATTATAGGAATGCGAAGCCTCCGGGCAAGCGCGGCGGCTTACGCGATAATGTCCGGCAGCAGCTTGCTTTCGAGGCGCGCCAGCAGATCCTTGAGCGCCAGTTTGCGGCGCTTCAGCCGCTGCATCTCGATCGGATTGAACGAGCCGCCTTCCTCGAGACGGCGAATGTCCTCGTCGAGCGACCGGTGCTCGGCCTTGAGCTGCGTGATCTTGGCCTTGATCGCTTCGATCTCGAGGTCCATCGGAGGTCGGAAACCCTGCTACGCAAGGATGATTTAGTATAGCAAAAATCGCGGCCGGGGTTGAGCCGGGCGGAAGCCCGTATCCCGCGCTCAACCGCCCCGATTCGGCCGGCCGCGATCCCGTTTTCACGACGGAGAGCATGTGATGCAAGCGACCCCTGCCACCCCGCCGTCGCGACGCACGATCGGATTGCTGACCAGCGGCGGCGATTGCGCCGGCCTCAATGCCGTGATCCGCGCCGTCGTGACCCGTGCGCAGGGTTACGGCTGGACCGTCCAGGGCATTCACCAGGGCACGCTCGGCCTGATGCGGCGGCCCGTCGCGTTCACCACCCTCGACGGCGCGCGTGCCGGCGCCGACATCCTGCACCGCGGCGGCACCATCCTCGGCACCACCAATACCGGCAATCCGTTCGCCTTTCCGGCGGCCGACGGCAGCACCGTTGACCGTTCGGCCGAGGTGATCGAAGGCGTGCGGCTGATGGGGCTCGACGCCATGATCGGCATCGGCGGCGACGGCAGCTTTGCCATTTTGCGCCGGCTGGCGCAGCAGGGCGGCATACCTTTGGTTGGTATTCCCAAGACGATCGACAACGACGTCGGCGCGACCGAACGCTCGGTCGGCTACGACACCGCGGTGATGGTGGCAACCGAAGCCCTCGACAGACTCACGCCGACGGCGGCAAGCCATGCCCGCGTCATGGTGCTCGAAGTGATGGGACGCGACGCCGGCCACATCGCGCTTGCCGCGGGCATCGCCGGCGGCGCCGACGTAATCTTGATTCCCGAAATCCGCTATCGCGTCGAAAGCGTCGCGGCGCATATCGAGGCGCTACGGCGCCGCGGCCGCAATTTCGCGCTGGTCGTAGTCGCCGAGGCGGTTCCCGACCAAACCGGCGAGCGCGTTCGCCAGCAGCAGGCGAGTGGCGCCTTCACCTATGGCGGCATCGGCGAGATCATCGCGCACGCCATCGCCACGCGCACCGGCGCCGAGACGCGTGTCACTGTGCTCGGTCACGTGCAGCGCGGCAGCCCGCCGACCTGGAACGACCGGTTGATCGCGCAGGCCTTCGGCGTGCATGCGGTCGACCTGATCGCCGCCGGACGTTACGACCGTATGGTGGCGTGGCAGAACCGGCGGGTCGTGGACGTGCCGCTGGCCGAAATCATCGATCGGCCACAGACCGTCGAACCCGATAGTCCACTCGTCCGCACTGCGCGCGGTCTCGGCATCTGTCTGGGCGACGGCTGACGCCGCGACTCGCGTTAAAATGCATCTAAACCGCCCGCGGCCGGGACGACCCCGCGGCGACACAAAATTTCGCCAAATGTCACTTGGATGCGCCGGCCGCGCGGCGTTAGTCTTGCGTAACACTTTGATGTCATTTCCGCCCAGCTTCTGGAGGAGCCATGACGTTGGAAGATCGTATCGAGGAGCTTCGCAGTCGCCACCGCACGCTTGAAGACCAGATCGACCGCGAAAGCCATCGACCGTTCCCCAGAATCGAATCCCTCTCCACCCTGAAGCGCCAAAAACTCCGAATAAAAGACGAACTCACCGAGCTCGAACACGCGCGCTAGTTTCGCGCGGCTGTTGACGGCTGCGGTTTAGCGCACCGGCGCAAGCAGCACGGTGGCGTCGACATTGACGCTGACCGTCGCGTCGCCGGTTGCCGCGACCGGCGGCGGCATGCTGCTGGATGCGGGTGCAGCCGCGGCCATGAAACGGATCGGCATCGGCGGCACCGACGCGTTACCGACGCGCAGTTCGGCATAGCGTTCGACATGGGTGCCGAGCGTTGCGGCGATACGGTCGGCGCGGGCGCGGATATCCTTCAACGCGGTATCGGTCAGCTCGTCCTGCGCGGCTTTGGCCGCGGCCGGCGAAAGTTCCGCCGTCAGGCTCGACAACGCCAAGCCCTGTCCTTGCAGGGTGCCGACCAGGTTCAGCAATGCCGCGAAATCGCCCGACTTCACGCGGAGCGCCTGGCTGCCGTGCCAGCGCGTCGGGTTTCCTTTAGCGTCACGCTCCTGATAGACCGAATAACCCGTGGTTTCGACGGTGACTCCCGCCACGGTCTTGGCATGGGCAAGCGCCGCGGCCATGCGGCGATTGACGTCGGCTTGAACGCGCGCCGCATTGGCGTCCATCGCGTCGACCCGCAACTCGGCTTCGAGTTGGTCGCGCGGCAGGGTCTTATCCGCGTGCGTCGACAGCGTCAGGGCCGTGCCCGATGGCGGCGGCGCCGGCTGCGCGCAAACTGGCGCGACGGCCGCAACGAGCAACGCGGCGGCAAGCGAAGCGGGACGGATCATTTGAGGCCTCTGGCTTGTTCACGCAGCACGAATTTCTGGATCTTGCCCGTCGAGGTTTTCGGCAGCGGGCCGAAGACGACGGTCTTGGGCACTTTGTAGCCCGCCATGTTGGCGCGGCAGAAGCCGATAATGTCGTCAGCCGTCGCCTGCGCCTCGGCCTTGAGCGTGACGAAGGCGCAGGGCGTCTCGCCCCATTTCTCGTCCGGCCGCGCCACCACCGCCGCCTCCATCACCGCCGGATGGCGATAGAGCACACTTTCGACCTCGATGGTCGAGATGTTCTCGCCGCCCGAGATGATGATGTCCTTCGAACGATCCTTGACCTCGATATAGCCGTCGGCGTGCGCGACGCCCAAATCGCCGGTGTGGAACCAGCCGCCGGCAAAGGCCTCGGCCGTCGCCTTCGGATTTTTGAGATAGCCCTTC
>JAGXBG010000044.1 GCA_018971215.1 Alphaproteobacteria bacterium | reverse complement strand
GCCGCCTCGGGCGCAGCCTGTCGATTCGCGCGGTTGACGCCGGCTCGTGCAACGGCTGCGAGCTCGAGATCCATGCGCTCAATAACGCGTTCTACGATCTCGAGCGCTTCGGCTTGCGTTTCGTCGCCTCGCCGCGTCACGCCGATATTCTTCTGGTGACCGGACCTCTGACGCGCAACATGCGCGTGGCGCTCGAACGCACCTATCGCGCCACGCCCGATCCGAAATGGGTGGTTGCTGTCGGCGATTGTGCCGCCGACGGCGGCATGTTCGCTGGCAGCGCGGCCTGCGTTGCCGGCGGCATCGGCGCGGCGGTCCCGGTCGATCTCCACATTCGCGGTTGCCCGCCGCGGCCGGCGGAATTGCTCAGGGGCCTGCTCGCGCTGCTCGACGCACAGGCATAGCCGATTCGCGAAGCCCAAGCCGCCGCGCTAGTCACCGCGCGCGCGGCCATGCATTCTCTTTCGCATGGAAGGCGCGCCGTCGCTCATCGTCACCCTGCTTGCCGCCTTAGCGGTCGCCTATGTCGGCGGCCTCGCCGCGCGGGCGCTGCGCTTGCCGCCGATCGTCGGCTATTTGCTGGCCGGCGTCGTGGTCGGGCCGGAGACGCCGGGCCTTGCCGCCGATCCGCATATCGTCGAGGATTTGGCCCAGATCGGCGTCGTACTGCTGCTGTTCGGCGTTGGCCTGCATTTCTCGGTCGCCGATCTGCGCGCCGTGTGGCGCGTCGCCGTGCCCGGCGCGCTCCTGCAAATCGTGCTGTCCGCCGCGCTCGGCTTCGGCGTCGCACGGCTGATCGGCTTCGGTGCCGAGCCGGCGGCAGCGCTGGCGATGTGCCTTGCCGTGGCCAGCACGGTGGTGGCGACGCGCGCTCTCGAAGAACGCGGCCGGTTGATGACCGAAACCGGACGCATCGCGCTCGGCTGGCTCGTCATGCAGGACCTGGCCGTTGTCCTGGTGTTGGTCGTCCTGCCGGGTGGCACACAATCGCCGTTCGCGTTCGGACATGACCCGATTACCGTCGGCGCAAGCAAGGTGGTCGAAGCGGCGGTATTCGCCGCCATCATGCTGCCGCTCGGCCGGCGGTTCATTCCCTGGCTCTTGACGCTGACCGCGCGCGACGGCTCGCGCGAGCTGTTCCGCCTGGCGGTGATCGTTTCCGCGCTCGGCATCGCCTATCTCGCCGCCGCGCTGGTCGGCGTGTCGCCGGCCTTGGGTGCATTCTTCGCCGGCATCATCATCGCCGAGTCCGACGTCAGCCATCAGGCCGCCGGCGAGTCTGTGCCGGTGCAGCAGATCTTCACCGTGCTGTTCTTCGTCTCGGTCGGCATGTTGTTCGATCCCGGCGTGCTGCTGCGCGCACCGCTGCAGGTCGCGGCGGTGACCGCGATGGTGATCGTCGGCAACGCGCTCATCACGTTGGTCGTGCTGTTCGTTATGAGCGCGGCGCCGCGCAGCGCGCTCGAAGTCGCGGCGCTGCTGGCGCAGATCGGCGAATTCTCGTTCATCCTCAGCGGCGCAGCGGCGCGCAGCGGCCTGTTGCCGGGCGACGGCCGCAGCCTAGTGCTGGCCGCCGCCTTGATCTCGATCCTGCTGCAACCGCTGATGCTGCGGCTTGCGGAGGCGCTCAGCACGCCGCTCGAAAAAGTCGGCTTCCTGCGCAAGTGGCACGCCGGCCGGCGCGAGATCAAACGCCGCGACACGCTGCCGCAGCTTAAAGGTCACGCCATCATCATCGGTCACGGCCGCGTCGGCAGTGTCATCGCCGCGTCGCTGCGCGAACAGGGCGTGCCCTATATCGTGATCGAGCAGAATTTGCGCTTCGCCGAGCAGCTGCGCCAGGAAGGTGTGCCGGTGATCTACGGCGATGCCGCCTGGCCGGAAGTATTCGAGGCGGCCGGGCCGGACCGCGCGCGGTTGCTGGTGATCGCGGTTCCCGACAAAGGCGCCGTGCGGCGCATCCTCGCCGAAGCCCGCGCGATCAATCCCAAGCTCGACATCGTCGCGCGCACCCACAGCCGCGACGAGGCCGAATGGCTCAAGCGCCATGGCGTCGGGCGTGTCGTCATGGGCGAAAGCCACACCGCGAGCGAGATGGCCAATTACGCCGCCAAGCGCTTCACGCCCTGACGCATGGCAGCAATGCCGCGGGTCCCGCGGGTTGGACCCGCCGGCCGAATTCCTTTAAAAATAAGCGCTTCGTACCCATTTCGTGGACGTGGTTTCGATGGCTTCCCTGCCCGCTTCCGTCGCCGATGCGCTGGCGCTGCTCGCCAAGGGGCGTTACGTCGCCGACCGCAGCCTGGCGACCGCGGTGTACCTTTCGCTGTCGCTGAAGCGGCCGCTATTCCTCGAAGGCGAAGCCGGAACCGGCAAGACCGAGGTGGCGAAAGTGCTGGCCGAACGGCTGGGCCGCAAGCTGATCCGCCTGCAATGCTACGAAGGTCTCGACGTCGCCAGCGCGGTCTATGAGTGGAACTATCCGCGGCAGATGATCGAGATCCGCCTCGCCGAGACCAGCCATGAGAGCAAGGACACGGTCGAGGAAGAGATTTTCTCCGACAAGTTCCTGGTCAAGCGGCCGCTGCTGCAGGCGCTCGAACCCGAACTCGCCGGACCGCCGGTGCTGCTCATCGACGAGCTCGATCGCACCGACGAGCCGTTCGAAGCCTTCCTACTCGAGGTGTTGTCGGATTATCAGGTCTCGATCCCCGAGCTCGGCACGATCAAAGCCGCCGAGCCGCCCATCGTCGTGATCACCTCCAATCGCACGCGCGAAATCCACGATGCGTTGAAGCGCCGCTGCTTCTACTACTGGATCGATTATCCCGATGCTGCGCGCGAACTCGAAATCCTGCGCCTCAAGGCGCCGAACGTGCCCGCCGAATTGTCGCGTCAGGTCGTCGTCTTCGTGCAGAAGCTGCGCGCTGCCGGCGACTTGTTCAAGCTGCCAGGCATCGCCGAGACCATCGACTGGGCGCACGCGTTGTCGCAGTTGGACGTGCTGGCATTAACGCCGGAGGCGATCAACGACACGCTCGGCGTACTGCTCAAGTACCAGGACGATATCGCCAAGATTCAGGGCAGCGAGGCCGAGCGCCTGCTGGCGCAGGTGAAGGCCGAACTCGCCGCGGCGCAATGATGGACGGCGCAGTTCCCGCCCCCAACGGCGGCAATCTGGTCGCCAACATCATGTATTTCGCCCGCGCGCTGCGCGCCGCGGGATTGCCGGTCGGCCCCGGCCGCGTCTTGCAGGCGGTCGAGGCGGTGCGTGCCGTCGGCCTCGAAAACCGCGCCGATTTCTACTGGGCGCTGCACGCGGTCTTCGTCAACCGGCGCGAGCAGCGGCTGATCTTCGATCAAGCGTTCCACGTTTTCTGGCGCAATCCGAAGCTGCTTGAACGCATGTTGGGCCTGCTGCTGCCCGAATTGCAGGTGCCGAGCCAGGACGGCGCCGAGATGAGCCGGCGGCTTGTCGAGGCGCTACGCGCCGGCCATGCCGACGGCGCCGAACGGCCGCGCGAGGACAAGGTCGAACTCGACGCCGCGATGACCTTCTCGGCGCGCGAAGTCCTGCAGACGATGGATTTCGAGACGATGTCGACTGCCGAGATGAATGCAGCGCGCGACGCCGTGAAGAGGCTCGCCCTCGCGTTGGCCGAACGGCCGATGCGGCGCTTCGCCGCCGATCCGCGCGGCGTCCGTATCGACATGCGCGCGACGCTGCGCGCCCAGTTGCGCGCCGGCGGCCTCGTCGCCCTGAAGCGCAAGCACCGCGTGACGCGGCCGCCGCCCCTCGTGGTGCTTTGCGACATCTCGGGCTCGATGAGCCGCTACACGCGCATTTTCCTGCATTTCCTGCACGCCGTGATCAACGACCGCGACCGCGTGCACGCTTTCCTGTTCGGCACGCGGCTTACCAACATTACGCGGCCGCTGCGCACGCGCGACGTCGACGAGGCGCTCGACAAGGTGGCCGCGGCGGTCGAGGACTGGTCGGGCGGCACGCGCATCGGCCAGTGCCTAGCCGAGTTCAACCGCCGCTGGTCGCGGCGCGTGCTGGGCCAAGGGGCCGTCGTGCTGTTCATTTCCGACGGACTCGACCGCGACGCCGGTGTCGGCCTGGCGGCCGAGATGGAACGGCTGCACAAATCGTGCAGCCGGCTGATCTGGCTCAATCCGCTGTTGCGCTATGCCGGCTTCGCTCCCAAATCCCTCGGTATGAAGGCGATCTTGCCGCATGTCGACGAATTCCGGCCGGTGCATAATCTCGAAAGCCTAAAGGCCGTGGTCGCAGCACTGGCCGAAACCGGTCCGCGGCGGCTGAGCGCGGCGACGGCTTGGCCGGAGATGCGAAAGGCAGGCTGATCATGGCGACGAATAGCGGCGATAACGGCGACATTCTCGAACAAGCGGCCAAATGGCGCGGCCAAGGCAAAGGCGTGGCGCTGGCCACCGTGGTCTCGACCTGGGGTTCGTCGCCACGGCAAGTCGGCGCCAAGCTGGCGGTCGACGACAGCGGCGCCTTTGTCGGCTCCGTGTCGGGCGGTTGCGTCGAAGGTGCGGTGATCGAGGAAGGGCTCGCAGCGATCAAGGACGGCAAACCGCGACTGCTGGATTTCGGCGTTACCAACGAACAGGCCTGGGACGTTGGACTCGCTTGCGGCGGCAAAATCCAGGTCTTTGTCGAGCGCGTCGAATGAAGCTGGAACTGCTCAAGCGCGCGGTCGAGTCGGCAGCGGCCGGACAACCGGCGGCGCTCGTTACCGACATAAAATCTGGCCTTCAAGAGTTAATACAAGGCGCTGATTTTAAAGGAAACATAAGGCAATCCGAATCGCTGATAGCGGCCATCCGGCAAGCGTTGGTCGACGACCGCAGCACACTGATCGAAACGCCCGAAGGCAAAGTCTTCATTGAGGTGTTCAATCCGCCGCTGCGCCTTATGGTCGTCGGTGCGGTGCACATCGCCCAACCGCTGGCGCGGATGGCGGCAATGGCCGGTTATGCCGTCACGGTGATCGATCCACGTAGCGCCTTTGCCAGCAGCGAACGGTTTCCGGGAGTCGAGCTCTCGACCGAATGGCCGGACGAGGCGATGGCGCGACTCAAGCCCGACCGCCGCAGCGCCATTGTCACCCTCACCCACGATCCCAAGGTCGACGATCCGGCGCTGATTGCGGCGCTCAAATCGCCGGCGTTCTATGTCGGCGCGCTCGGTTCGAAGAAGACCCATGCGGCCCGGCTCAAGCGCCTGGCCGAGGCTGGATTCAAGGAAACCGATTTCGCGCGCATCCATGGGCCGGTCGGTCTCGACATCGGCGCGGTGTCACCGACCGAGATCGCGGTCTCGATCCTGGCGCAAATTACCGCGACGTTGCGCGCCGACCGGCTGAAGAGCCGGCAAGCGGCTTGAAATGAAATTCGGCGACACGCCGCTCGATCAAGCCGTCGGCGCGATCTTCGCGCACAACCTCAAACTCGGCGGCCGCGTGTTCCGCAAAGGCCGGGTGCTGACGGCGGACGACGTTGCGGCCTTGCGCGCCGCCGGCTTAGGGAACATCGTCGCCGCGCGGCTCGAACCCGGCGACATCGGCGAGGATGAAGCCGCCAATCGTATTGCCGGCTTCCTTGCCGGTAACGGCATCGTCGCCGCGCCCGCGTTCACCGGCCGCGCCAATTTGTTTGCCGAAGCCGCCGGCCTGTGCCGCGTCGACCGCGCCGCCGTCAACCGACTCAACGCGATCGACGAAGCGATCACCCTAGCGACGCTCGAGCCGGACACGGTCGTCGCGCCAAAGCAGATGGTCGCGACGGTGAAGATCATTCCATTTGCCGTCGCCGGCGAGCGCCTGGCGGCGTGCGAGCGGGCGGTCGCTGGCGGATCGCGCCTCGTCGCCGTCGCGCCGTTCACCGCCAAACGCGCGGTGCTGATCCAAACCGAGCTGCCCGGCCTCAAGCCGAGCATCCTCGACAAGACGGTCGAGGTCACGCGCGCCCGGCTCGCGGCGCTCGGCGGCACCCTGATCGGCGAACGCCGCGTCGCGCACGATGCAGCGGCGCTCGTACCGGCGATCACGGCCGCGCTCGCCGACCAAGCCGAACTCGTGCTGGTGGCCGGCGCGTCCGCCATTCTCGATCGCCGTGACGTCATTCCGGCCGCGGTCGAAGCGGCCGGCGGCACGATCGTGCAATTCGGCATGCCGGTCGATCCCGGCAATTTGCTGCTCGTCGGCCGGATCGGCGCGGCCGATGTGCTTGGCCTGCCCGGCTGCGCGCGCTCGCCGCAGGTCAACGGTTTCGACTGGATGCTGCGCCGATTAATGGCCGGCTTGCCGATCGATGCCGCCGCCGTGCGCGCCATGGGCGTCGGCGGACTGCTCGGCGAGATTCCGTCGCGGCCGCTACCGCGCGCGGAGGTGGCGCGCGCCGCGGCGCCGCCGGGTGCGCCGCCAACGCGCCGGATTGCCGCGGTGGTGCTGGCGGCGGGGCGTTCGCGCCGGATGGGTACCCTCAACAAGCTACTGATCGGCGTCGACGGTAAGCCGATGGTGCGTCATGCCGTGGATGCCGCGCTGGCTGCCGGTCTAGCGCCGGTCGTCGTGGTGACCGGACACGAACGCGAAAAAGTCACCGCCGCCTTGGCCGGTTTGCCGGTCAGCCTGGTGGATAACCCCGACTATGTCGAAGGGTTATCGACCTCGCTTAAGGCCGGCCTCGGCATCTTGCCGCCTGAGGCCGAAGGGGCGCTGATCTGCCTCGCCGACATGCCACGGGTCAGCGCCGCCGAACTCAAGCGCCTGGCAGGCGCCTTCGATCCGCGCGAAGGCCGCGCCATTGTCGTCCCCACCCGGCATGGCAAGCGCGGCAATCCCGTGCTTTGGGCGCGACAGTTCTTTGCCGAAATGCGAGCCGTCGCCGGCGACGTCGGCGCCCGCCACCTGATCGGCGCCTACCCCGAACTGGTTGCCGAGATCGAGATGGAGGGCGACGGGGTCCTGACCGATATCGATACACCCCAGGCGCTCGCCAAGCTGGCGACGACCGCGAAAATCGAGGCCTGAATCAGGCTTTTTGGCGCCGCCGCCGGGATCCCGGCGGGCGAAATGCCGCAGCCGCCGGTTACCGGAATAAAGCGCCGCGATGCCCCGTTGTCCTGCCGTTAAACGGGAGCAAAAAGGCCCATGAGCACCCTGATCGGAGGCGTCACCCTCGCCAGCACGCTGTTTGGCGTTCTGGTCGGACAGATCGCGACCGGCGCGGAATTCGCCGGCGTCATCATCGCCTCCCTGGTCGTGATGAGCCTGCGCGCCTAGGCTTTTCGGCCTAAGCGTTACGGCCGACGCGGGCTCCAGCCCGCGCTATTCGTGTTATCCCGGAATTCCGCGTGACAATTCGGTGACGAAAACCGGCAGCTACGCCCGGTAGTCGGCCGGTGCGGTTTGATCGCGTCGCGCCGCGCCCATGGCGTTGAATACCAGGGTCAGCACGATCGCGACCGCGAAGTTCAGGATCACTGTATAGAACGCGGTGTAGCCCGGCAGCGTCCAGCCGCCGAGCATGAGCGGCCAAGTCGGCTTGAACTGGACCGCCGCCGCCATCGCCGTGCCGACGATCGTTCCCGTCGCCCAACCGATCAACAGCGCCCAATCGTTGAACCAGCGGGTATAGAGGCCGAGGATCACCGCCGGGAAGGTCTGGATGATCCAGATGCCGCCGAGCAGCTGGAAGTTGATGGCGTACTGTGCGGGCACGAACAGCACGAAGACCAGCGCGCCGAACTTGACGATCAGCGACACCCACTTGGCGATCTGCGCTTCCTCCTTGTCCGTCGGATTGGGATTGAAGAATTCGCGGTGGATGTTGCGGGTGTAGAGATTGGCCGACGCGATCGACATGATCGCCGCCGGCACCAACGCGCCGATGCCGATCGCGGCGAAGGCGACGCCGACGAACCACGACGGGAAACTGTGTATCAGCAACGCCGGCACGGCGAAGTTCGCTTTGTATTGCGCGAAGCCGGCGGCGAACTCCGGCATCTGCGCGACGCCGGCCGCGACCGCGAAGAATCCAAGCAGCGCCAGCAATCCGAGCATCAGAGAATAGGCCGGCAGCAGCGCCGCGTTGCGACGGACGGCGTGCGCGCTTGATGCGCTCAACATGCCGGTGACCGAATGCGGATAGAGGAACAGCGCCATCGCCGAGCCAACCGCGAGGGTGATGTAGACGCCGTAGACGCCGGTGGAATTGCCCGTCGGCGCCGCCAGTAGCACCTTCGCCGGCGGTATCGCGGAAAAGATGTGGCCGAAGCCGCCGAGCTGGATCGGCACGACGATAACCGCCACAAACGCCGTCAAATAAATCAGCGTGTCCTTGACGATAGCGATAGCCGCCGGCGCGCGCAGGCCGCTGGTATAGGTGAACGCGGCGAGAATCACGAACGCGATGATCAGCGGCAAGTCGGTGGCCAATCCGGCGCCCGACAGCCCGAGGCCGCCGATCACCACCTGCAAGCCGACGAGCTGCAGCGCAATGTACGGCATGGTGGCGACGATGCCGGTCGCCGTGATGGCGAGCGCCAGCCAGCGGTTGCCGTAGCGGCCTTTTACGAAATCGCCGGCGGTGATGTATTGATGCTTGTTTGCGACGCGCCATAGGCGCGGGAACGCGAGGAACATCAGCGGATAGATGATGATCGTGTAGGGCACCGCGAAGAACGCGATCGCGCCGGCACCGAAGGCCAGCGCCGGCACGGCGATGAAGGTGTAGGCCGTGTAGAGATCGCCGCCGATCAGGAACCAGGTGACGATCGTGCCGAAGCGGCGTCCGCCGAGACCCCATTCGTTCAGCAGGTCGAGATCGCCCTTGCGCCAGCGCGCGGCCATGAAGCCGAGCCAAGTAATGAAGCCGAACAGCAGTACGAAGACGATCAGCGCGACCCAGTTCACGTCTTTCACGGCGTTCTCCCCCTGAACTGTTCGAGACCCGACTTGCCTCCGTGCGCGGAACGCTAGGCTTCGGTGGCGAAATAGACGACCGCGGTCAAGACCGCGCCGACGAGAATCAGCAGCAGCTGGAACCAATAAAAGAACGGCAGACCGATAAACGTCGGATCGACACGGTTATAGAGCGGCACCCAGAGCGAGACCAGGAACACGCCGATGAAGATCAGATACCACCAGCTCCATCCGCCCCGTTTCGGTTGATGGTTCTCCATGGCCAATCCCCCTTCCTCGACGGCTTGCGCCGTCGCCTGTCGAACGTGCTTATTATTATTGGCGTCGGGCTGGACGATTCACAAGCCCTTCGGCGACACCGGCCGTTCGACTCGTGGGATACCTGCGAATGATCGAACTCAGGCGGCTTCCGCCGGCGCCTTGCGCGCCAAGCCATCGTAGAGATCGAGCATGCGTTCGCGCCATGCGTGCACGGAATCGTCCTTGGCGAGCAGCTCGAACGCACTGGTGGCGCGCGCCCACTGGAAACTACCGAAGACGATATAGTCGGCCTGCAACGGCGCCGCGCCGGCGAGGAACGGCTGGCCTTGCAGCGCCACCCGCAACGGCGACAGCGCGGCACGGAACGCTGGCAGCTTCTTGTCGCGATCGGCCACCACTTCTTCCAGCGTCCGGCCGAAGCGTTCCTCGCGTGATTGGCGGAAATACGCGCGGTCCTTGGCATGGAGCCGATCGAGGACGTCGCGCACGATCAGGCGCGCCATCGCCGGCTGCAAAACCGTGTCCGCCCAGCCGACATAGAAGCGCGACAGCGCGCGGCCGGCGCCGCCGCCAAACAGCGACGGCCGGTCCGGATAAGCGTCCTCGAGATAATTGGCGATGGTCCAGGAATCGGCGATCCACTTGTCGCCGTCGACCAGGACCGGCACGCGTTCCTGCCCCGACGCCGCGATACGGTCCTTTTCCGTAAAGCGCCACGGAATGGTTTCGACTGGCAAATGCTTGTGCGCGAGCGCGAGCCGGACGCGCCAGCAATACGGACTGAACCGGCGCTCGTCGTCGGCGCCCGCGAGATCAAAGAGCTTGAGCATCGCGCCGCGTCACCAATACGGTCCGGTCGCGCCGATACAAACGACCACCAGCCCGAGAAACAGATTGCCCGTGACGATATAGCGGATCTGCTTAAGCTGCGCCGCCGCCGCTGGCAGGTCGCTGCTGTCGAGCACGCGCTGGAAGCGCCGCCACGGCGCGAAATAGAGATGGCCGAACGCCAGCATCATGACGATGCCGAACCCCATCATGATTTCGACCGCGAGACCGCCGGCGCCGAGCTTGATCATGCCGCCGCCCGACAACAGCAGCAGGGCGATCGAAACCCACACCCACGGAAAGAACCGCGCCAACGCGCGCCGCATCAGCGGCAAGCGGATCGCCGGTTCGAGTGGCGCGGCCGCCGGCCGCAGCATGAAATGGGCGAAGAACATGCCGCCGACCCAGATGACGGCGCCGAGGATATGGAGGATGAGCGCGAAGATCATGGCGGCCGGCAGTCTAACGCCATCGGCGCGGCGGCGAAACCCGCCTTTGCTGCCTCGCGGCTAGTTCTCGCCGAAATGCCGCAGCACGGCGGCACGATGTTCCTCGGGCAGCGTCTCGAGCGCGCGCAGCAGCGACCGCATTCGGCGGCGGGTTGCATAAAGCTGATCGAGCAGGCGCAGCACGATGGGCATAGCGTCTTCGCCGACGGCCAGATCGCGACGCAACTCGATGATCAGCCGCACCCGCGCGACGTCAAGCTCACTGAAGACGTAACCCGATCCCTCGCTCTCAGGCAAAACCCAGCGTTCGGCGATCCAGCGTTCGAGTTCGATCGGCTCGAGCTGCACGATCCGGCACACGGCTTCGAAGCTGATCATGACGACCCCATCGCCCGCCGCGGGTCATAGGGATGTTTCGGTGCCCAGTCGCGCAGGAAGTCGGCGAGCGCCTTGTCGCCGCCGTCGGGCAGCACGACCTTGAGCGTCACGTATTCGTCGCCGTGACTGCCGTCCGCCTTGGGTGCGCCTTTGCCGCGCAGCCGCAGGCGCGTGCCGCTGTTCGAGCCGGCCGGCACGGTCATCGTCACCGCGCCGGTCGGTGTCGGCACGGAAATCTTGCCGCCGAGCGCCGCTTCGGCGATCGTCACCGGCAGCTCGACGTGAATGTCGTCGCCGTCGCGGCGGAAGAGCGCGTGCGGCGCGACATGCACTTCGATGAGCGCGTCGCCTCTCGGTCCGCCGCCAACGCCGTCGCCGCCCTGCTCCTTCAGACGCAGGATCTGGCCGTCGCGCAAGCCGGGCGGAATGGTGACGTCGAGGCTCTTATCGGGCGCGAGCTGGAGCCGCTTCTTAGCGCCGTTGATCGCTTCGAGAAAATCGATCGTCAGCATGTAATGCTGATCGGCGCCGCGCATACGCACGTGGGTGCGTCGCGTGAACGGCCCTTCGCCGGCGGTTCCTCCGAAATTGCCGCCGCGACCGCCGAAGATCGCGAATAGATCGTCGAGATCCTCCGGCGCGACGCCTTCGGTCGTATAGTATTTCGCGCCGTCCGGACCCTCGGCGAAGCCGCGATAATTGGCGTGGTATTGCGGTTTCTCTGCACCGCTTTCGTCGATTTCGCCGCGATCGTAGCGCGCGCGTTTCGCCGCGTCCGACAAGAGATCGTTGGCCGCGCTCACTTCCTTGAAATGCGCCTCGGCCTCTTTGTTGCCGGGATTGAGGTCGGGGTGGTGCTGCTTGGCAAGCCGGCGATAAGCGCGGCGGATGTCGTCCTCGCTCGCGTCGCGTGCTACGCCCAGCACTTCATAGGGGTTTCGCGCCATGGCCCCATCATATAGGGACTTGCCCGCCGTGCGGCTAGTGCGCGAGCCACGTCGCCGTCCGTCGTACCGTCGCGTCGAACGCGGCGTAATCACGCGGCGACAGCACGAAGATGAACGGACGCTTCCGGCCGGTAATCGTCAGCTGCACGCCCGGACCCGCCGCCACCGACAGCTGCGCCGCGTCGTCGTTGCCAGTCTCCTTGAAGGTGCCGATGAATTGCCAAGTCGCCGATCGGGTGCCGCGCGCCTTGACCCAAAGTTCGGCGAAGGAATGCCACTCACCGGGCGCGAAGGCGACGGAGGTTGCTTGCTGGTTGGTCTTGATTCCGACGACCGCGACCTTGTCCCGGCCGTCGGCATAATGGGCGATGTCGAACTCGCCGCCGCCGGCATAAAACCGACCGGCATAATGCAGGGTACCCGCCGCCCAGCTCGCCACCGGCGTCAGGACCAACGCCAGCACCACCAGCCGCACTACGATCCGCCGCATGGTTGCCTCCCTGTGTGAGCACGCCGCCGAACGCGTCATCGGGAACAAATGGTCGGTCGCGGCAAATCGTATGTCATTGTATTGTGACAGCTACAGCGCCCCTATCACAGGGACGCCGGCAAATCGGAGCCCAATCGCACGACGGTCAACGCGGACAGGTGGTGCCGATGAGCTTCCAGGATTTTTTCGCGGCGATCAAATCGCCAGACCTTCGCCGCGTCGCGCTGCACTGGGACACAGCGCGCAACGGCAGGCGCATGCCCGGTTGGAAGGACATCGATCCGTCCGCGATCGCGCCGTTTCTGCCGATTGTCTGGTCGTGGAAGTACGACAGCGCCACCGACACGTTCACCGGACGGCTGGCGGGAGACTCCATCACCGAGGCCTTCGGTGAAAGCCTGCGCGGCAAGCCGATGAAAGAATTTTTCCGCGGCCGGCAATATGAAATGCTGTTCGCACGCCACAAACGGGTCGTCAGCGAGCCAGCCTTCGCGCATGGCACCGGCCCGGTGTTCATCCATGCCGGCCGCTATGGCCAAGGCGAGCGCATCATCATGCCGCTGGCGAGCGACGGTATCCACGGCGACGGCCTCTTCGGCGCCACGATCTACGCCCCCAATCCGGCCGGACCGCCGAATGAAGCGCAACGGCAGAACCTCGTCACCGAGGCCGTCGACTTCTTCCCGCTCGATTGACGGCCGTCGCTTCGGAATCAGCCGACGCCCGTCATGCGCGCGCTTTCGTGCCACAGACGCTCCGCGGATTCGTCGTCTTGCGCCGCGGCGGACGGCTCCCGCACCGCGCATTTGTCGAAATAGAGGCCAGACAGCGCGGCGACTTCCGGCGCGGAGACGAGATAGACCGGTGTCTTGGCGCCATCCGCCGGCGGGATCGCCATGAACCGTTTGGCGACGCCGAGACCGAAACGGAAAACGCCGCTGTTGTTGTTGCCGAAGTTGGTGGCGACGAATCCCGGATGCAGCGCGTTGGCAGTGATGCCCGATCCGGCGAGCCGGCGCGCCAGTGCGCGCGTGAAGAGGATGTTGCACAGCTTCGACCGTTTGTACGCGAGCCAACCGCTGTAACCGCGCATTGTCTGCAGATCGTCGAAAGCCAACGCAGCGCCTCGATGCGCTTCGGACGCGACATTGACCACCCGCGCCGACGCCGAAGCCTTCAGCCGGTCGCGCAATAGGTTGGTCAGGGCGAAGTACGCCAGATGATTGAGCGCGAACGTACGCTCGAAACCGTCCGCGGTCTGCGCGCGCCGATTGAAGATCGCGCCGGCGTTGTTGAGCAGCACGTCGATGGCGGGCAACGCCGCAAGTTCGACGGCGACGCGCCGCACCTCGGCAAGCTGCGACAGATCGGCGACGTGGACGCCGACATGCGGCGATCCGGCACGCATCAATTCGGCCGCCAGCGTCTCGGCGCGCGCCCGATCGCGCGCGACCAACACCAGCGACGCGCCCATCGCCGCCAACCGTTCGCACGCAACGCGACCGATGCCGGCGGTTGCGCCGGTGACGACGACGATCTTGCCGCGCATCGCGCTCACGGCGCCGTCGTACCCTGGACCGGCGCCGTCACGGCGTCACGCACGCGCGCCCAGCACGCCGTGTCGCTCGCAGCCAGCACCGGGCGATCGTGAATGGCCGGATCATACCGCGTCCCGTCGAGAAACGCGGCGCGGCCGCCGGCTTCGATCGCGATGAACATGCCGGCGGCGTGGTCCCACGGCAGCGAGCGCGAATGCAGCGCAAAATGCGCCGAACCAAGCGCCAGATTGATGTACTCGATGCCGCTCGAGCCGACATTGTGCGTGCGCATGCCGGCCTGATCGAGAGCCTTGGCCGAACGCACGCCGGACACGGTGCGACCGTAAGCGGCGCCGACCGGCTCGGCCGGCGCCGGCGCGACACGGAGCCGCCTTCCGTCCGACCATGCGCCCGCGCCGGCTTCGGCCCAGACCAAACGGTCGCCGAGCGGATCGAAGATCCAGCCGGCACGCGTCCGGCCGTGTTCGAGGTAGGCGACAATCACGGAAAAACCGGGATGGCCGCGCGCGAAATTGGCGGTGCCGTCGACCGGATCGACGATCCACAAACTGTCACAAGTGGCGGCTAGGCTCAGCCGCCCCGGATCGGCGGCGACGGCCTCCTCGCCCAAAACCGCGGAACCGGGCGCGATCTCCGTCAGCCGAGCCGTGAGCCGGCGTTCGGTCTCAAGGTCGGCGATCGTCACCAAATCGCCCGGTGCTTTCTCGCGCATCTCCTCGCGCTTGAGCGTGCCGAAGCGCGGCAGTATGACGCTTTGCGCGGTTTCGCGGATAAGCCGGGCGACGGCTTCGGGATCGGGCATCGGCGGCGACAGGTTTACAATCGGGTGTGGTGGAAAGGTTGACTATGACGGAAAGCGGCGGCGAATTCGACGTCGTGATCATTGGCGCCGGCGCGGCGGGCCTGTCCGCCGCCCGGCATTTGGCCTCAGCCGGGCTGGCGATCAAGATCGTCGAGGCGCGCGCACGCATGGGCGGACGTGCGCACACGGTGCCGACGGAGCTCGGTTTCGCCGTCGACCTCGGGTGCGAATGGCTGCATTCGGCCGACATCAACCCGTGGGTCCCGATCGCGCGCCAGCTCGGCTTCACCGTCGACGAGACGTTGCCCGACTGGGGCCGGCGTGTCGCCTGGTTCGAAGGCGACGCCGCGCAACGCGAGTGGCAAGCGGCGATGGACGCGTTCTATGCGCGGCTCGACCGTGCCGCCGACGCGCCCGCCGACCAACCCGCTTCCAGCCTGCTCGAACCCAATGGCAAGTGGAACGCCTTGCTCGGCGCGATCAGCAATTGGGCCAACGGCGCCGAGATCGACAAGGTCTCGGTGCGCGATTACGGCCGTTATGATTCGACCTACGTCAATTGGCGCGTGCTCGAAGGCTACGGTGCATTGATCGCGCGCTATGGCGACGGGCTGCCGGTCGAGTTCAATACGCGGGTCGAGCGCATCGACCACGCCGGTCCACGCGTGCGCGTCGAAACGGATCGCGGCATCCTGTCCGCGCGCGCCGCGATCGTCACGCTGCCGACGACGATCATCGCCGAGGAACAAGTGAAATTTGCGCCGGCCTTGCCGGAGAAAGTCGCGGCCGCCGGCGGCCTGCCGCTTGGCATCGTCAACAAGCTGTTCCTGCGGCTCGACGAAACCGGCGCGAGCGAACTCGTACGCGAGGCTGATCGCCACTTGGTCGGTGCGCTCGACCGCGTCAAGACCGGCAGCTACCAGATCCGACCGCACGGCTGGCCGGTGATCGCCGGATTCTACGGCGGTGCGCTGTCGACCGAGCTTGAACGCGGCGGTATCGAGGCCTTCGCGGCGTTCGCGATGGACGAGCTCGCCGGTCTGTTCGGCGCCAACATCAAGGCGCATCTGTCGCCGATCGCGGCGTCGTCCTGGGGCCTCGACGCCTGCGCGCGCGGCTCCTATTCGATGGCGCTGCCCGGTCACGCCGACGATCGCACGACGCTGGCAGCGCCGGTCGGCGAGCGGTTGTTCTTCGCTGGCGAGGCGTGCTCGATCGCGCATTTCGGCACCGCGCACGGCGCTTACATGACCGGCGAAGAAGCGGCGCGGGCTGCGCTCGCAGCACTTACGGCGGCGTCCGACCGCGCAGGCACTGCTTGGCGCGGCGCGCCGCGGATTCCAGCCGGTACTTGAGCCGCGGCTGGCGCACGATCTGCCAAGCCAATTCGTAACGCTCCGTGGCAAAGCTCGCCTTAAGCTGATTCTCGCCCGCAAGAAAATCGTAGACCGTTGCGCCCGCCGCCGCGTTGTGGGCAATGGCCAAGGCATTGCTCACGGTGCCAGTTAGGCGCGTTGCGGCTCGGCGTCTTGAAGGTCGACGGCGCGCCGGCTGCGGCGCAATAGCGCACGGCTCCGACGTTGCGCTAAAATCGGCGCAACAGGAGACAGCCATGCCGTTGACTCAGCTCAACCACGTCACCGTGCGCACCCGGGACATGGAAGGCACCAAGAATTTTTACGAAAGCGTGCTGGGCTTGCACGCCGGCTGGCGCCCGCCCCTCACCTTTCCCGGCTACTTGCTCTATTGCGGTGAGCAGCCGGTGGTTCATCTCGTGCCCGACAGCGGCGCGATCGGCGCCGGTCCGGACGGCGCGCATACCGGCAATTTCGATCACGTCGCCTTCGTCGGCCGGGATTTCGCCGCCATGCG
>JAGXBG010000207.1 GCA_018971215.1 Alphaproteobacteria bacterium | reverse complement strand
AAGACGAGCATCGCCGGTCACGGCTGCGATTTCGATTTCCGGCGCGGCACGCGCGCCCAACCCACGGGAGCAAAAAGCATGAAAATCCACAACCCGGCGGCCTCGCCGCCGCCCAACGGCCCCTACAGCCTGGGCGTCGAAATTCCGGCCGGACAGCGCGTCCTGTTCATTGCCGGCCAGATTCCGGTCGCCAAGGACGGCACGACGCCACAGGGAATCAAAGCCCAGACCGAGCAGGTCTGGCGCAACATCATCAACGTCCTTGAATCGGCCGGGATGGGCGTCGAGAACCTGGTCAAGATCAATACGTATCTGACCAAGCAGGAAAATATCGCCGGCTACAGCGAAGTGCGCGCGAAGATCCTGGGCGCAGCGCGGCCGGTTTCGACCACGGTGGTGGTGCAGTCGCTGGTGAAGTCCGAATGGCTGGTCGAGGTCGAGGCGTTCGCCGCGAAATAGGCTAGCGTTTGCCGCGCGCGTCGACCGGCCACAGCTCGACCAGCGTGTCGCCGTCGACGACGTGATACCAGTCGTGCAGGTTGACGGTCGGATCGCAGTGCGGCGTGACGCATTCGATCACGGCGCCAAGGGCCGGCCGCGTGACGCCGGCCGGCACGAACAGCTTGCCGTGCTCGTCGCCGAAGAACTCGTAGCGGCTTCCCGGCGGTGCGCCGCGCGCCGGCTCGGGCTTTGGGCCGTCAGTGGCGAAGCTCTTGAGTCCGGCGTCGGTCACCAGATAGGCCGGCTGGTTGACGCCCACCACCGCCGTCGCGACGAAAAGCGCCGTTTCAAACGGCGGCGCATTGCGGCCGTCGGCCAGCGCGCGCAGGTATTCAACGTCCATGAAAACATAGGAGCCGACCTGCAGTTCCGTGAAGACGCGCGCCTCGGGATCAAGATCGAAGGTGCCGGTGCCACCGCCGCTGACGATCGGTGCCGTCAGGCCGTCTGCCGTCAGCTGGCGCAGCAGCCCGCGCAACCGGTCGGCAAGGCGCAAGCTGCGCTCGCGCCGCTCGGCGCGAATCGGAACGTGCTGCAGGTGGCCGGCATAGGCCTGGATTCCGGCGAAGCGCAGGCCCGGTGCGCTGCGCACCGCACGCGCCAGCGCCGGCGCCGCTTCAACGGTGCAACCGGTGCGGCCCTGCCCGGCGTCGACGTCGACCAGCACCGCCAGCGGCGTCGGCGTGTCGCGCAGCGCGACGCTCAAAGCCGCGACCGTGTCGGCGTGATCGACGACGACGCTGAGACCGTGATGCGGGGTGCGCGCCAGCGCCGCAACGCGCGCCAGCTTCACCGCGGTCACCGGCGGCGACGTCAGGTGCACGCCCGGAATACCGGCGCGTACCATGATCTCGGCCTCGCCGAGCGTGACGCAGGATACGCCGATTGCGCCGGCGGCGACTTGGCGGCGGGCGATGGCGACGGATTTGTGAGTTTTGACGTGCGGCCGCAGCGCGACGCCGGCGGCGCGTGCGTGCGCCGCCATCGCGGCGATGTTGCGGTCGAGCGCGGCGCGGTCGAGCACCAATGCTGGCGTATCGAGCCCGGCGCGGCCGCCGGGACGGCCGAGCAACGCGGCATTCGGGCTTGTCGACGAAGGTTCTGGCACGGCGGTCTCCGATTCAGATTTCTTTAATCATAATCGTGGTCGCGTTCGAAGGGGGTTAACCCGGCGATAAGCCCAATCTCGCTACACTCAGAGGTTGAGGGTCCTTGCCTCTCGCACCGAGGATGGCCGTGTGGCGCTTCATCAAGCGGGCTGATTCGAGCCGCGTGTCTGTTGGCATGGCCGACGGCGCGCGCCGACGGCTTGCGCCACGCCGTATCCTGATCGTCACCATCCTGCTGACCGCGCTACTGCACGCCGCCAACGCCCTTTTCGTCTACCATTTCTATTCGACGATCACGGCGCGTGAAGTCGCGGCGCGCGACGCCACCGCGACCATGTTGGCCGAGCAGTCTAGCCAGACCTTTGCCGCGATCGATTCCGCTTTGACCGCCGTCGCGGCAAGGCTCAAGACCACCATGGCGACCGGCGCGCCGGGGCCGACCGACCAGGCGATCCTCGCGGAAGAGGGCGTGCGTTCGCCGTCGGTGCGCGCACTGCTGGTGCTGGATCACGACGGCGCGGTCGCGCTCGACTCGTCGGGCTATCCGCCGGCGGCGCGCGTCCTCGCCGAACGGCAGTATCTAGCTGGATTCGCGACGGCAAGCCTGTCGGGCTTGTTCATCGGCGACCTCGTTTCCGGATCGAGCTTGGTGCCGTACTTCGGCATGGGCCGGGCGATCACCGACGCGGCCGGCGCGCGCATCGGCACCGTCATCGCCGTCGTCGAACCGTCGTTTTTCGCCGCGATGCCCGGCGCACTGTCGGACACGACGGCGCTTCTAGTGCACGAGAGCGACGGCACCATTCTCGCCGGCAACGGCATCGGCACCGACACCACCGTCAATCAGGCCTTGGTGCGGTACGCGCACGACATCCTAGCCATACGCGAGATCGACGGCTTCCCGTTGCAACTGATCGTTGCCGGGCCGCCGGTCTGGGCGTCGCCCGCCTTCCGCAATTTCATGGTCTTCGACTCCGGGATCATGGCGCTCGCGACCGTGGTGGCGCTGTGGCTCGCCTGGCGCTTGACCGCCGAGGAGCGCGCGCGCAGCACCGCCGAGATCCGGCTCCACGACGCGATCGAAAGCACGCCCGGCGGTTTCGCCTTGTTCGACGTCGACGACCGCCTCGTGCTGTGCAATCGCACCTATGTCAGTTATTACACGCCGGCGGTGCAGCCGCTGGTCGTGCCCGGCGCACGCTTCGAGACCATCATCCGGCTGGTCGCCGAAACCGGCGGCTGGACCGATGGCATCGACGAGCAATCGCAAGCGTCTCTGATCGCACGGCGGATCGCAGCGCATCGCGAAGCCAATGCCGAGCTCGTGCAGCGCCTGAGCGACGGCCGCTGGCTGCTCACGCGCGAGCGCCGCACCGCCGACGGTGGCACCGCCTGTTTCTACACCGACATCACCCGCCTGAAGCAGCAAGAGGAGGCGTTGCGACGGAGCGAACGCCTCGAACGCCAGGCGCGCGAAACCGCGGAGCGCGCCGATCGCACCAAGAGCTCGTTCCTGGCGACGATGAGCCACGAATTGCGCACGCCGTTGAACGCGGTGATTGGGTTTTCGCAGATCATCGAGCAGGGGATGTTCGGGCCGCAGCCGGCGCGGTACCGGGAGTACGCGACGCTGATCCGGCGCAGCGGCGAGCACCTGCTGACGATCATCAACGACATCCTGGACAT
>JAGXBG010000043.1 GCA_018971215.1 Alphaproteobacteria bacterium | reverse complement strand
GACGGCACGCGCTTCATATGGGGTCCGCAGACCCTGCCGTTTTCGGTGCCCGGCTGGCTGCAGAATCAGCTCAGCACCCAGTTCTTCTTCCTCACCGGCTACCGCGTGTTCATGGTGGTGCTGGCGACGGTCGCGGTCATCGCGCTGTTCCTGATCCTCAGCCGGACGCGTGTCGGCATGCGCATTCGCGCCGGGACGCTCGATCTCGAGACCGTCTCCGTACTCGGTGTCAACGTGCGCGTCCTGCGCACCGTCAACTTCGGACTGGGAATCTTTTTGGCGGGTCTCGCCGGCGTGCTCGCCGCCGGCATGCTGGGCCTCCAGCCGACGACCGGCAGCGAACTGATCATGCCGAGCTTCGTTGCCATCATCATCGGCGGTCTCGGCAGTCTGCCGGGCACGCTGCTGGGCGGGTTGCTCATCGGTGTTGCCTCGGGCGTCACCAGCGTGTTCTTCCCGGACGCGAGCGAGGCAGTGATTTACGTGATGATGGGCCTTGTGTTGTTGGTGCGGCCGCGCGGCCTGCTGGGTGAGGAGGGTCGTTTCTGATGGTCCGTCTCGATAAGTCGACGGATGCCGCGCGCAGCGGCGCACCGAGCGTTCCGCTCGCTGGTTTTCGCATCGACAAGCGCGCAGCCGACGCCATCGTCTGGCTGCTGCTGCTGACCATGCCGTTCTGGATCGATTGGATCGGCGGCTACACTCAGCTTGGCACCCGCGTGGTGATTCTGGCGCTTGCGGCCATGGCGCTCAATTTCCTCCTCGGTTACACCGGAGTTCTGTCGTTCGGCCATGCGGCGTATTTCGGCCTGGGCAGCTACGGTCTCGGGCTGACCATCAAATATCTGGTGCCAAACACGCTGGTCGGCATGGCGGTCGGCATCGTCACTGCGATCGTCGCAGCGGCAATCATCGGCGTGTTGATCGTACGGCTCCGAGGCATCTACTTCGCGATGGTGACCATTGCCTTCGGCCAGGTGTTCTATTTCATCGCCTACCGTTGGAACAATGTCACCGGCGGCGACGACGGCCTCTCTGGTTGGCACCGGCTGCCGATCGACCTTGGCTTTACCCAGATCGACATCCTTAACAACGACTTGGCGTTCTATTACGCGGCGCTGTTCTGTTTCGCGGCGTCGGTTGGCATCATGGCGCTGCTGCTGCGCTCGCCGTTCGGCCGCACGCTGCTGGCGATCCGCGAGAACGAGCGCCGCGCGCGCTTCCTCGGAATTCCGGTCGACCGGCACATCTGGCTGTCCTGGCTCATCTCGTGCACTTTCACCAGCTTAGCCGGCACGCTCTATGCGATGCTGAACAACTTCGCCGACCCGCACGACCTGCACTGGCAGCAATCCGGCGATTTTGTGATCATGGCGGTGCTCGGGGGCATGCGCAGCTTTTGGGGGCCGTTGATCGGCGCAGCCATCTTCATCGTGCTCGAGGACTATATTTCGAGCCGCACCGAGAACTGGGAGTCATTTATCGGACTCTTTTTCGTTCTCGTCGTGCTGTTCTTCCCGCGCGGTGTCCTGGGCATGATCCGGCGGAAGACCATGCAATGAGCCTGCTCCAGGTCGAAAACGTCTCCAAGCGCTTCGGCGATCTGGTCGCCGTCAACGGCGTGTCGATGACGGTGGAGCAGGGGGAATTGCGTGCGGTCATCGGTCCGAACGGCGCCGGCAAGACCACGTTCTTCAACCTGATCAGCGGTTTCCTCACGCCGTCGTCGGGCAGGATCATCTTCGATGACAAGGACGTCACCAAGCTGTTGCCGGCGCACCGCGTCTGGCGCGGCATGGCGCGGACGTTCCAGATTACCGAGGTGTTTCCCGAGTTGACGGCGCGCGAAAACCTGCGCATTGCGGTCGAGGTCGCCTCCGGTTACCGGCTCAAGACCTGGCTCTCGCGCGACGCCGACAGCGAGGTCCGCGCCCGCGTCACCGACCTGCTCGAGATGAGCGGGCTTGCGAGCAAGGCCGATCGCCTGGTCGGCGAGCTGTCGCACGGCGACCAGCGCGCGACCGAGATCATGATGGCGCTGGCGCTGAAGCCGCGGCTGCTGCTGCTCGACGAGCCGACCGCCGGCATGGGTGACCAGGAAACCTATGACATCACGCAGCTCATCCGCAAGCTGCACAAAGGCCAGAACCTGACCATTGTGCTGATCGAACACGACATGCGCGTCGTCTTCCATCTCGCCGACCGCATCATGGTCCTGGCCGAAGGCACGCTGCTGGCCGAAGGCACGCCGGCCGAGATCGCCAAGAACGAGGCGGTGCAGGCCGCCTATCTGGGGAAGGCGGCATGAGCGGCGCGGTCGTGCTGCAGGCCGAAGACCTGCACACCTATTACGGCAAGAGCCACATCCTGCACGGCGTCGGGCTCGAAGTGCGCGAAGGCGAGATCGTCACGCTTTTGGGTCGCAACGGCGCAGGCAAGACGACGACGCTGCGCAGCCTCGTCGGCTTGACCCATCCGCGTGACGGCGCAGTGCGCATCTTCGGTCACGCCACCACCGACTGGGCGCCGTACCGCATCGCCATGCTCGGCGTCGGCTACGTGCCCGAAGGCCGCCGCATCTTTCCAAGCCTGACGGTCGAGGAGAATCTCAAGGTGCCGATGGAGCGGCCGGGTCCCTGGACCATTCCGCGGATTTACGAGCTTTTCCCACGCCTGGCGCAGCGCAAAAGCAACAAGGGCCGCCAACTTTCGGGCGGCGAGCAGGAGATGCTGTCGATCTCACGCGCGCTGCTGCTCAATCCGAAGCTGATGATGCTCGACGAGCCGTCGCAGGGCTTGGCGCCGTTGATCGTGCAGGAAGTGTTCAAGGTCGTCGCCGCCGCGCGCAAAGAAGGCATCTCGGTGCTGCTGGTCGAGCAGAACGTGCGCGCTGCGGTCGAGATCGCCGACCGCGCCTACGTGCTCGACGACGGCAAGGTGGTCTATGCCGGCGCCGCGGCCGAATTCGCCAAGGACGAGGAGCGCGTCCGCGCGCTCGCCGGCGCCAGCGCCGCGAAGTGGGAAGAGGTATAGGCCGCCGCGACAGGCATCGCGCCGTGGTCTAGAATAGGTCTCGGTAGTGGCGGCAACGACAGGGAGAGACGCACATGGCGCAGTCCCTCAAGCCGGTCCGCATCGCGCCCAAGGGCATGGGCCTCGCCGATTTCGTCGCCCAGGAAGAGGGCTTCTTCGCCGCCGAAGGCCTCGCCGTCGAATTCGACTGGAAGACCTTCCGCGGCACGCAATCGAGTTGGAAAGGTCTCGACTATCTCAATCGGCCGCAGGATCAGCCCTATCAGCAGGGCGATGCCGGGGTGATCCAGAGCGCCTGCCAATGGGGCAGCGTGTGCAACGCCGGCGCTGGCATGGGCCGGTTCGTGTCTGACTGCTACGGCATCTCGCCGTGGGCGATCTACGTCCGGCCGGACTCCAAGATCCGCAAGCCTGAGGATCTGCGCGACGTGCCGATCGCCGTCGGTCTGCGCGCCGGCAGTCACTTCAACGTGCCGTGGCGGCTCGAGCCCTATATGCCGCTCGAGCATATCAAGGTCGTCAATGTCGGCGGTTTCGGCGCACGCCTCACCGCGCTGCTCAACAAGGAAGTCGAAGCGGCGAGCCTGCTGCCGCCGCAGATCGCCATGGCCGAGCAGTTGGGGTTGCGCAAGGTTATGGAGAACACGTTCCACACCATTTGGTGGGTGCCCGAACACCTCGACCAGGCGACGCTCGCCGCCGTGCTGCGCGCGTTGGCGCGGGCGGAGCAGGCGATCGACGCCAACCTGCCGAAGTATCTGCCGCTGTGGAAGCACACGATCCCGGCCGAGTTCGCCGACCGCCAATGGGATTTCAGCACGTTCGGCCGCGGTGAGCGTTTCGTCTATGAGAAGCTGCCGGACGGCGAGTTCGACGAGATCATCGCGCAGGTGACGCGCTGGGGCCTCGACAATTACATGAACGAGCGCCGCTTCGAGCAGCTGGCGGTTTCGTCGCGGTAGCTAATCGCGCCGCGCCAGCACGCGGCATAGCGGCAGCGCCGCAGCGAAACCCGCAAGCTGTCCGAGCATGAATCCGGGCGCGTCCTGCGGCCGGATACCGGCGAAGCTGTCGGTCAGCGCTCGCGCCAGGGTCACCACCGGATTGGCGAATGCCGTCGACGAGGTGAACCAATAGGCGCCGGTGATAAAGGCGGCGACGGCGAAGGCGGTGACTGGAGTGTGCCGGGCACGACAGCCCCAGATCGTCGCCAGGAGGCCGAAGGTGGCGACCGCTTCGCCGAGCCACTCGCCGCCGCCAGTGCGGATTTTGGTGCCAAGTTCGAACACCGGCAGCGCGAACATCAAATGCGTGAGCCAGACGCCGACGACTGCCCCCGCCGCCTGCGCTGCAATATAGACCACGGCAAGGCGCCGGTCGAAGCCGTCGAGCGTGACTGCTGTCAGCGTGACGAATGGATTCATGTGCGCGCCCGACGCCGGTTCGAAGGCGAGAATCAACGCGACCAGCACCGCGCCCGTCGCAATCGCGTTGGCGAGGAGGGCGAGCGCGGCATTCCCGCCGGCGAGGCGCTCGGCCATGATGCCGGAACCCACCACCGCCATGAGCAGAAAGCCGGTGGCGACGAATTCGATGGCGGCGAGGCGCGCACGCGCCAACGCGCGCGTGCCTGGCACGACAAGGGTCTCGTCGCTTGCCTTGGCTTCGATGGTCACGATGCGGCGTCTTTGGGCGTGTTTGTGCCGCCGATCCGCCGCGCCTCGTGCTGCAAGGTTAGCCGATCGAGCTTTTCCAACGGCAACGCCAGGAACAGCTTGATGCGCGTGTCGAGCCGGTGGAAGGCGTCGCGGAAGGCCGCCATTTTCTTTTCGTGCGTACCCTCGGCCGCGGCTGGATCGGGCACGCCCCAATGGGCGGTGATCGGCTGGCCCGGCCAAACCGGACAGGTTTCGGCCGCCGCCTGGTCGCAGACGGTGAAAACGAAATCCAGGTGTGGTGCGTCCGACCGGGCGAATTCGTCCCAGCCCTTGGAGCGCAAGCCCGCAGTCGGCAGCTTCATTGCGTGCAGCAATTCGAGCGTCAGTGGATGGACTTCGCCCTTCGGC
Organism: Alphaproteobacteria bacterium; assembly: GCA_018971215.1. Classification (GTDB taxonomy): domain Bacteria; phylum Pseudomonadota; class Alphaproteobacteria; order ATCC43930; family CGMCC-115725; genus REEB95. Next base: position 11,575 of record JAGXBG010000043.1, on the reverse strand, counting down.
CGGCTACCGGCGCTGTAGGCGTGAAACCGGCCTTTGCCCCAATGATTGAGCAGGACTTCGCCGATGACGCTGCGCGCCGAATTGCCGGTGCACAGGAAGAGGACGTTGTAGATGCGGCTCATGCGGATTTGCGCGTGCGCACCGGTTTGAGCGCCGTCGTCGGCTGGCAGGCCGGCACGCAAGTGGTGTTGCCGCCGCAACAATTCTCGGTGAGATAGGCGACGAGCCCGTTCATTGCCGCGTAGTCGGCGGCGTAAATGAGCTGGCGTCCGAGCCGCCGCTGCGTCACCAGTCCGGTGCGCCGCAGCTGTTGGAGATGGAAGGTGAGGGAGGACGGCGGCAATTCGAGCCGCGAAGCGATCTCGCCCGCCGGCAGGCCGGCCGGCCCGCGTTTCACCAGCATGCGATAGACCGCCAGCCGATGGTCGTGTGCGATCGCGCCTAGGGCCGCGACCGCGTTTTCCGCCTTCATGCCAACCCCGATATTTCGATAATAGTCGAAATTTGAACCAGCCCGGATGAGCGGTCAAGAGATATTTCGACAAAACACGAAATATGGCCGTTGCTTGGTGTCGGATAACGCCCGTACCGCGACGTGGCGCCGCTGTCGCAGGCCTTGCAGTAAGGCTGGCAATCCGCTGCCGGACGGGCTAAAACCCCGACCCATGTCCACGGTTATCGTCGTCATTCACCTGCTGCTCGCGGTTGCGCTGGTGGTTGTCATCCTCTTGCAGAAGAGCGAGGGCGGCGCGCTCGGCATCGGCGGCGGTGGCGGCATGTCCGGCTTCATGACCGGCCGTTCGACCGCCAACTTGCTCACGCGCACCACCGCGATCCTCACCGCCGGTTTCTTCGCCACCAGCATCGCGCTGGCGATCCTTGCCGCGCACAGCCGCGCGCCGCGCTCGGTCATGGATCAATCGGCGACGACGCCATCGGTCCCGGCGCCGACGAATTCGACGACGCCGGCCAAGCCGGCCGCGCCGGCAGTGCCAGCGGCACCGACCGCGCCGCTGACGAAATAACGCACTCATTGCACCGGTGAGGTTTCGTTAACGCCTGCGGCATTTTTTGGACGCGGCGCTGTATTCGGTTGACTTCGCGCGCCAACCGGCCCATGTAAGCGCCACTTCATTCTCGCGATCGCGCGAAGCGCGGCGGATTTCGATCCCCAGCGCCCCCAGTTTCGAGAAATCACCAACAAGACGGCACCTCGGTTTCGCGCGAGGCAAGCCAGAAACACAGGCCGCCGCGCCTGCGCGCCCGGCCGTATCGATAGAAAGCAATAACACAGTGACTCTTTCCTTTTCCGAGCTCGAACTGGTCGAGCCGATCCAGCGTGCTTTGCACGCGGAGAATTACGAACATCCGACGCCGATTCAGGCGCAGGCGATTCCGCATCTCCTCGCCGGGCGTGATCTGCTCGGCATCGCCCAGACCGGCACCGGCAAGACGGCGGCCTTCGCGCTGCCGATCCTCCAGCGCCTTTCGGCCAACCGCGTGCCGGCGCCGCGCCAATCCATGCGCGCGCTGGTGCTGACGCCGACGCGCGAGCTGGCATTGCAGATCGCCGAAAGCTTCCGCGCCTATGGCCGCCATCTCGGTCTGCGCACCGCCGTGATCTTCGGCGGCGTCAGCCAAGGTCCGCAGGTCGATGCGCTGCGCCGCGGCATCGACATCCTCGTCGCCACGCCCGGTCGGCTCCTCGACCTTTACCAGCAGGGCCATGTGCGCTACGACGGCGTTTCGGTCTTCGTTCTCGACGAAGCCGACCGCATGCTCGACATGGGCTTCATCCGCGATATCCGGCGCATCGTGCCGCAGCTGCCGAAGCAGCGCCAATCGCTGCTCTTCTCGGCCACGATGCCGGACGAGATCAATCGACTGATCGGCACGCTGCTCAAGGAGCCGGTGCGCGTTGAGGTAACGCCCGCCGCTACCACGGTCGAGCGCATCGATCAGCGCGTCATGTTCGTCGACACCGGCAATAAGCGGGCGCTGCTCGCCGCGCTGCTCGGCGACCAGGCCATCGCCCGCGCGCTGGTCTTCACCCGCACCAAGCACGGCGCCAACCGCGTCGCCGAGGGTCTCGCCAAGAGTGGCATCCGCGCCGAGGCGATCCATGGCAACAAGTCGCAATCCGCGCGCCAGCGGGCGCTCGGCAACTTCCGCGACGGCCGCACCCGCGTGCTAGTGGCGACCGACATCGCCGCGCGCGGCATCGACATCGACGGCATTACCCATGTCATCAATTTCGAGCTGCCGAACGTGCCCGAAAGCTACGTCCATCGCATCGGCCGCACCGCGCGCGCCGGCGCCGACGGCATCGCCATCTCGTTCTGCGATCACTCCGAGAAGGGGTTCCTGCGCGACATCGAAAAGGTGACGCGGCAGAAGATCGCCGTCGCCGAGCACGCGTTCCGCGCGCCGGCGGGGCAGGGCGCGAACGGCCATGGCGGTCAGCCGCAAAGCCACAACGGCAACGGCCATAACGGCGGGCACAACGGTCACGCCCATCGCAACGGCGGCCATCATGGAAACGGCAACGGCAACGGCAATGGCCGTGGCGGTGAATTCGCCAACCGGCGGCGCCGTTCGCGCCGCGGTGGCGGCCACGGCCGGCCGCAGGGTCACGCGCCGCACCCGCACGCGTAGGTATTCGTCCTAATTTCTGCACGCTCGGCCGGTGGCGTACCCACCGGCCGCTTTGCTATCGTTTTTGCGGGGAGACGTGGCGCGGGGAGGCGGCACGGATGGTGGGGAAACGCAGGGCGTTTCGGCTGCGGCATGCGGCCGTATGTATGGCGGCTGTGTTGACGCTCGCGGGATGCGCGGGGAAACCTGAAATCCCATACGACCACAGTGCGGAAACCGGGGTCAAAACGATCGGCTTGGTAACGCCCTATTCTCGGGGACCAACCATCGTGCTCGCGACCACCGTCGGCCAAAGCTTTGGCCTTATCGGCGCGTTGATCGACGCGGGCATGACCGAGCACCGCAACACCGCATTTACCGGCTTGATGGAATCGCAGAACTTTCAGGCCAACGATTATTTTGTGAGCTGTTTGACGGCCGATCTCAAGGCCGAGGGCTATAACGTCATCGTTATACCGGCGGCTCGCCCTGACGATAATTTCCTCGCGAGCTATCCGGGTTCGGATCAGAAGATCGACGCCTATTTGGACGCGCGTATGCAATTTGGCTACATCGCCGCGGGCCTCGGCCATTCGAATCCTTATCGTCCCGCCTTCTGGACGCGGGCTCGTCTGGTCGACGGTCAGAGTTCGGCGGTACTGATGGAAGACACCGTGATGTACAACCCACTGGGTGCCCCGAAGAACATCGTCACCATCGCGCCGGACCCGTCCGAACAATTCGTCGATTTCGACACGATGATGGCCAATCCACCAGCTGCGATCGCCGGCCTCAAGACGGCGGAGGCCAAATCTGCCGAAGCGCTGGCAAATCTGCTGCGCTAGCCGATGCGGAACCCAGAACGGTTATTCGCGGCGCTGACGATCGTTGTTCTGGTCAGCGGGTGCGGCGCACAAGGTCCGGCGCCGATCGTTAGCTTGGCCGATCGCGCTTGCACGCCAGCGCCCAGCCTGTTGGGCGTGCAAACGCTTTTGCTTGGCGACAATAACAAGATGGACGTTGCCGTCGACGCCAGCGCGCCATGTATCCAGGCGCCGGACGGCTCGCGCAGCGCCTATGTTGCGATGGCCTTACCCGCGACCAGCGTGCCTTATGTGCTGAGTGTGCGTAGCACGATCCTCGGCCAGACGGTGTTTGCACCGCGTATGGAGCTCCTCGATGGCGACGGGCACGTCGTGCGCGATATGCCGCGATCCGCCTTTATGTTTCACGGTGCTAGCCTCTACGCCGCCGTGCGCTCGCATGCCGATGAACGGTTTCTCGTCGTTTTCTCCGACGCCGGCACCGTTGGTCAGACCAAAAGTCAGGTGCATGAAGAGATCAATCAGCAGACGTTCACGTCGGTCACGCCGACGGCGGTGGTCTCGGTCAACGTCAATACCGGCAACGACCACACGGTCGCTTTCACTTACGCCGACAATGGCAGGCTGACGATTGCCGCTACGCCGCTGCCTGCCGCGGAGTGAAGTCGTCCTAGATCGCGCATACCCGATATCCCGCCCGAGTCGGCGCTTTCCGTTTGCGCCGGTGCGCGGGTGCTATATGGTGAAGTTCCATGACGCGGTTCATCTTCATCACCGGCGGCGTGGTCTCCTCTCTCGGTAAGGGTCTCTCGGCGGCGGCGCTCGGCGCGCTGCTCCAGGCACGCGGCTTCCGCGTCCGGCTGCGGAAATTCGACCCCTATATCAACGTCGATCCGGGCACCATGAGCCCGTATCAGCACGGCGAGGTCTACGTCACCGACGACGGCGCCGAGACCGATCTCGATCTCGGCCATTACGAGCGTTTCACCGGCGTCGCCGCGCGCAAAAGCGACAGCCAGACCACGGGCCGGATCTATTCGACCGTGATCGGCCGCGAGCGCCGCGGCGAATACCTGGGCGCCACCGTCCAGGTCATTCCGCACGTCACCGACGCGATCAAGGAGGCGATCCAGGCCGACCTCGACGGCGAGGATTTCGTGCTCTGCGAGATCGGCGGCACGGTCGGCGACATCGAAGGCCTGCCGTTCCTCGAGGCGATTCGCCAACTCGGCAACGAGCTCGGCCGCGAGCGCGCGATGTACATCCACCTGACGCTGGTGCCCTACATCCCGTCGGCCGGCGAACTGAAGAGCAAGCCGACCCAGCACAGCGTCAAGGAACTGTTGGGCCTCGGCATCCAGCCCGACATCCTGCTGTGCCGCTGCGACCGCGAGATTCCCGAAAGCGCGCGCAAGAAGATCGCCTTGTTTTGCAATCTCCGGGAAGAGCGCGTCATTCCCGCGCTCGACGTCGACACGATTTACGACGTGCCGACGGCTTATCACAAGCAGGGTCTCGACCGCGAAGTCTGCCGCCATTTCGGTTTGGAAGCGCGCGAACCCGATCTGGTGCGCTGGACCGACATCGTCGGCCGTATCCGCAAGCCCGAAGGCGCGGTCACCATCGCCGTCGTCGGCAAGTACACGCATCTGCCCGACAGCTACAAGTCACTGGCTGAAGCGCTCGCCCATGGCGGCATCGCCAATAATGTCGGCGTCAAGCTGAACTGGTTCGATTCGGAAATCTTCGAGCAGGAGGACGCCGTCAGCCATCTCGTCGGCGTCAACGGCATCCTGGTGCCCGGCGGTTTCGGCGAGCGCGGCAGCGAAGGCAAGATCGAAGCCGCGCGCTTTGCCCGGGAACGGAAAGTGCCGTATTTCGGCATCTGTTTCGGCATGCAGATGGCGGTGATCGAGGCGGCACGGCACTTGGCCGGGCTCAATGGCGCCGGCTCGACCGAATTCGGCCCGTGCGCCGATCCGGTCATCGGCCTGATGACCGAATGGATGAAGGGCAATCAGCTCGAGAAGCGCAAGGCCAACGGCGATCTCGGCGGCACCATGCGCCTCGGCGCCTATCCGGCGAAGCTGACGGCGGACTCGCGCGTCGCCGAAATCTACGGCGCGACCGAGATCCGCGAGCGCCACCGCCACCGCTACGAGGTCAACGTCAACTACAAGGCCAAGCTGGAAAAGACCGGCATGCGGTTCTCCGGCATGTCGCCCGACGGCGAGCTGCCCGAGATCATCGAGTTCCCGGAACATCCGTGGTTCATCGGCGTCCAGTTCCACCCCGAGCTCAAATCCAAGCCCTTCGATCCGCACCCGCTCTTCACCTCGTTCATCAAGGCCGCGGTGGAGCAGTCTCGCCTCGTTTAGGCGGCTGCTATATAAGTGTCGGCCATGACCGCGCCGCGACACGTCCATATCGGGAACATCACGCTCGGCAATGACCGGCCGCTGGCGGTGATCGCCGGTCCGTGCGTGCTCGAAAGCCGCACGCACGCGATGGAAATGAGCCACGCGCTGGTCGAGCTCACCGGCAAGCTCGGCATCGGCCTGATCTACAAGACGTCGTTCGACAAGGCGAACCGCACCTCGGGCGAAAGCCCGCGCGGCATGGGCCTCGAAGCCTCGCTGCCGATCCTCGCCGAAGTGCGCGAGAAATACGGCTGTCCGGTGCTGACCGACGTACACGCACCCGAGCAATGCGCGGCCGTCGCCGAGGCCGTCGACGTGCTCCAGATCCCGGCCTTCCTTTGCCGCCAGACCGATTTGTTGGTCGCGGCGGCGAAGACCAAGCGCGCGATCAACGTCAAGAAGGGCCAGTTCCTCGCGCCCGGCGATATGAAAAACGTCGCGGCAAAGATTTCGAAAGCCGGCAACGACAACATCCTGCTGTGCGAACGCGGCGTGTCGTTCGGCTACAACACGCTGGTCTCGGACATGCGCGCGCTGCCGATCATGGCGCAGACCGGCTATCCGGTGGTGTTCGACGCCACCCACTCGGTGCAGCAGCCGGGCGGGCAGGGCGACAAAAGCGGCGGCGAGCGCCAATATGTTCCCATGCTCGCGCGCGCCGCGGTCAGCGTTGGCGTTGCCGCGGTCTTCATGGAAACGCACCAGGATCCCGACCACGCGCCGTCGGACGGACCGAACATGGTCCATTTGAAGGACATGCCGGCGCTGCTCCGGCAGCTTATGGAATTCGACAAACTCGCAAAAAGAACCAACGGAAGCGCATGACCGCCATCGCCGATATCACCGCGCGCGAAATCCTCGACAGCCGCGGCAATCCCACCGTCGAAGTCGATGTCATTCTGGAAAGCGGCGCGCACGGCCGCGCCGCCGTGCCGTCGGGCGCATCGACCGGCACGCACGAAGCGGTCGAGCTGCGCGACGGCGACAAGAAACGCTATGGCGGCAAGGGTGTGCGCAAAGCGGTCGATGCGGTCAACGGCGAGATCTTCGACGCCGTCTCCGGCCGTGACGCGACCGATCAGGCCGGCCTTGATCGTGCGCTGATCGATCTCGACGGTACGCCCAACAAGGCGCGGCTCGGCGCCAACGCCATCCTCGGCGTCAGCCTGGCCTGCGCCAAGGCCGCGGCGGCCGAACTTGGCCAGCCGCTTTACCGCTATATCGGCGGCGTCGAGGCGAACCTGCTGCCGGTGCCGATGATGAATGTCCTCAATGGCGGCGTGCACGCCGACAATCCGATCGACATCCAGGAATTCATGATCGTTCCGGTGGGCGCCTCCACCATCGCTGAGGCGATCCGCACTGGCGCCGAAGTCTTCCAGGCGCTGAAGAAGGCGCTCAAGGACAAGGGCCACAACACCAACGTCGGCGACGAAGGTGGCTTCGCGCCCAACCTGCAATCAGCCGACGAGGCGCTGGGCTTCATCGTCCGCGCCATCGAAGCCGCCGGCTACAAGCCGGGCGAGCAGGTGGCGCTGGCGCTCGATCCGGCCTCGACCGAATTCTGCAAGGACGGCCAGTACAAGATGGAAGGCAAGACGCTCGACGCGGGCGCGATGGTGAAATTCTACGAGGGCCTGGTGGCGCGCTATCCGATCGTTTCGATCGAGGACGGCATGGCCGAGGATGATTGGGCCGGCTGGCAGGCGCTCACTGCCGCGCTCGGCAAGAAGATCCAGCTCGTCGGCGACGATCTCTTCGTCACCAATCCCAAGCGCCTGGCCGAAGGCATCGAAAAACGCGTCGGCAACGCCATCCTGATCAAGGTCAATCAGATCGGCTCGCTCAGCGAGACGCTCGAGACCATGGCGCTGGCGCGCCGCGCCAATTACGCCCAGGTGATGTCGCACCGCTCGGGCGAAACCGAGGACGCGACCATCGCCGATCTCGCCGTCGGCACCAATTGCGGGCAGATCAAGACCGGCTCGTTGGCGCGCTCCGACCGGCTCGCCAAGTACAATCAGCTCATCCGCATCGAGGAACAGCTCGGCAGCGCCGCCCGTTACCCTGGCCGCGCCGCATTCCGGCGTTGATCACGAATCGGCGGATTACCTGAGATACGACCGCAGAGTCGCCTGACGACTCGTTGATTCCAAATCAGGGAATCGGAATTCATTTGACCCGGCGACTCGGCCGTGATTCAAACGAGTCGTCATGGACGTGTTGTATGCGTTGCGCGCCCGCGCGCGCCAGATCGTCGGACCGGTGCTCGGCTTCACGCTGTGCGCCTATTTCGCCTATCACCTGGTCGAAGGCGATCGCGGCTTGCTCGCGTTGTGGAACCTGCAAACCCAGGTGCGCGACGCGCAGGCCACGCTGAGCCAGCTCCAGGCCGAACGCGATCCGTTGGCCAAGCGCGTGTCGCTGCTTCAGGGCGATCACATCGACCGCGATTTTCTCGACCAGCAGATCCGCGCGATGCTGAATTACGCCGCGCCGGGCGAACTCGTTATTTATTACCCGCACGCGCACTAACCCGAGTCGATTGGTCTGACAGTTCGCGCGCGGCGCATCCGCTCGCGGAAAGATCACACGCCTAGACCGCTGGTCCACGATACGGTCGCGCGCCTTAGGACCGGAACGCGACGGTTGTCCCATAAGCTTTTCAGACATCTTAACTGGAAACCAGTTAAGTTTCATTTTGCCTTGTATAACAATCATTTGTGAATAGTTTTATTGCATTGTTCGCGTTGGCTGGGTAGGGATAGCGGTGCGCCGCCGCGGTCGCTGCGTCGCCGCTGAATTCCGGGAGACACCATGGCCGTAGCCGCCAAGCGCAAGCCCAAGTCCCGCCCCGACGAACCCGTCGAAGCCGAAGTCTCCGCCGAAAAACTGCTCGATCTCTACCGCGCCATGCTGCTCATCCGCCGCTTCGAGGAGAAGGCGGGCCAGATGTACGGCATGGGGCTGATCGGCGGCTTCTGCCATCTCTATATCGGCGAAGAAGCGGTGGTCACCGGCGCGATGGCCGCCGTCGAGCCCGGCGACACCGTCATCACCGCCTATCGCGATCACGGACACATGCTGGCCTGCGGCATGGACCCGAAAGGCGTCATGGCCGAGCTCACCGGCCGCCGCACCGGCTACTCGCACGGCAAGGGCGGCTCGATGCACATGTTCTCGCGCGAGAAGAATTTCTTCGGCGGCCACGGCATCGTCGGCGCCTGCGTGCCGCTCGGCACCGGCTTGGGTTTCGCGCACCACTACCGCGACAACAAGCGCGTGTCGCTCACCTTCTTCGGCGACGGCGCAATGAACCAGGGCCAAGTCTACGAAAGCTTCAACATGGCGGCGTTGTGGAAGCTGCCGGTGGTCTACATCATCGAGAACAATCGCTATGGCATGGGCACGTCCATCGCGCGCTCTTCGGCGTCGCCCAATCTGTTCGGCCGCGCCGCGCCGTTCGGCATTCCCGGCCATCAGATCGACGGCATGAACGTGCTGGCGGTGATCGCGGCCGTGCAGGAAGCCGTCGAGTATGCGCGCAGCGGCAAAGGCCCGTACGTACTCGAGATGCTGACCTATCGCTATCGCGGCCATTCGATGTCCGATCCCGCCAAATACCGCAGCAAGGATGAAGTCAGCCGTATGCGCCAGGAGCACGACCCGATCGACCAGGTGCGCAAGCGTTTGATCGACGGCGGTCTTGCCGACGAAAATCGGCTCAAGGAGATCGACAACGCGGTCAAGGCGCAGATCACCGAAGCCGCCGATTTCGCGCAGCAGAGCCCCGAGCCCGATCCGAGCGAGCTGTGGACCGACGTCTACGGCGAAGTGAGCGCCTGACCATGGTCGACATTCTGATGCCGGCGCTCTCGCCGACCATGACCGAGGGCAAGCTCGCCAAGTGGCACAAGCAGGTCGGCGACGCGATCAAGGCGGGCGACGTCCTGGCCGAGATCGAAACCGACAAAGCGACGATGGAATTCGAAGCGGTCGACGAGGGCACGCTCTCGGAAATTCTCGTGCCCGAAGGCAGTGAGCACATCGCCGTCAACGCGCCGATCGCGCGCATCGCCGGCGAAGGCGAGCCGGCGAAACCGGCTGCCGCCAAACCGGTGGCGCCGCAACCAGCGGCGAATCCGGCCGCGCCGCCGCCTGCTCCGAAAGCGCCGCCGCAAGCCGCAAGCGCGCCGCTTGCACCGCGGCTCGCCGCCGAAAGCGAATGGACGGGGCCGAGCACGACGCTGACGGTGCGCGATGCCTTGCGCGACGCCATGGCCGAAGAGATGCGCCGCGACGGCGATGTGTTCTTGATCGGCGAGGAAGTCGCCGAATATCAAGGCGCCTACAAGGTGAGTCAGGGTCTCCTCGCGGAGTTTGGCGCGCGCCGCGTCATCGACACGCCGATCTCGGAACATGCCTTCGCCGGTCTTGGCGTCGGCGCGGCGATGGCGGGCTTGCGTCCCATCGTCGAATTCATGACGTGGAATTTCGCCATGCAGGCGGTCGACCAGCTGGTCAATTCCGCGGCCAAGACGCGCTATATGTCCGGCGGCCAGATGAGCTGTCCGATCGTCTTCCGCGGCCCGAACGGCGCGGCTGCACGCGTGGCGGCGCAGCACAGCCAGGATTACGCTTCGTGGTACGCGCATGTGCCCGGCCTCAAAGTCATTGCGCCGTACACGGCCGCCGACCACAAGGGTCTGCTCAAGGCGGCGATCCGCGATCCCAATCCGGTGATCTTCCTCGAGAACGAAATCCTCTACGGCGCGAGTTTCCCGGTACCGAGTGACCCCGATTACATCGTGCCGATCGGCCGCGCGCGCATCGTGCGGCCCGGCGAGCACGTCACCATCACCGCCTATTCGCGCATGGTCGAAGTCGCCGAGCGCGCGGCCGATGCGCTGGCGGGCGAGGGCATCTCCGCCGAGGTGATCGATCTGCGCACGCTGCGGCCCTTGGATATTGAAACCATCGTCGACAGCGTCAAGAAAACCAACCGGCTGGTCTCGGTCGAGGAGGGCTGGGCCTTCGCCGGCATCGGCGCCGAGATCGCGGCGCAGATCATGGAGCACGCGTTCGACTGGCTCGATGCGCCGCCGGCGCGCGTCGCCGGCAAGGACGTGCCGATGCCCTATGCCGCCAATCTCGAGCATCTCGCCTTGCCGCAGCCGGACGATATCGTCGCCGCGGCCAAAGCCGTCGGCTATCGCTGAGCGCGCGCATGCCGACGCAAATCCTCATGCCGGCGCTGTCGCCCACCATGACCGAGGGCAGCCTCGCCAAGTGGCACAAGAAGGAAGGCGACGCGGTCAAGGCCGGCGACGTCCTCGCCGAGATCGAAACCGACAAGGCGACGATGGAATTCGAGGCGGTCGACGAAGGCACGCTCGGCCGCATCCTGGTGCCCGAAGGCACGCAGCACGTCGCCGTCAACCAGCCGATTGCCGTGATCCTGGGCGAAGGCGAAAGTGCGTCCGACATCAAGGCGGCGCCGGCGGCGAAACCTGCGCCCGCGCCTAAGGCCGAAGCGAAACCGGCCGCGCCGACTGCTAAGCCAACACCGGCACCGGCGCCGCAACCCTCTGCCGCGCCGGCCCCGCGTCCCATCGCGCCGCCGCAATCGCGTGCCGGCGGCCGCGTCTTCGCCAGTCCGCTGGCGCGGCGGTTGGCCCAGGACGCCAAGCTCGATCT
>JAGXBG010000042.1 GCA_018971215.1 Alphaproteobacteria bacterium | reverse complement strand
GCGGCAGGTCGAGCTGCTTGCCGGTGGAATTGTCGTGCAGCGTCACGCTTTCGCGGCTCGCGGCGGCGGGCACGGTCTTCGGTTCGGCTTGGGCGGCCATCGCGCTTCCCTCTTTTTGACTTATGTTGCGCCGCAACAAATCGTGACCGAGGCAGCATAGGACGCCCCGCCAATTTTAGCAATTCGCCGGGTTTCACCCCGGCGGCGGCACGACCGCATCTGCGAGACGGCCGAGCGATTCCGCCCGTCCCAGTACCGCCATGACCGCGAAAATGCCGGGCGAGGCCTTGCTGCCCGTCAGCGCGGCGCGCAATGGCTGGGCGAGGTCGCCGAGCTTGAGATTGGCGGTGCCGCAATAGTCTTTGACGAAGCGTTCGAGGTGCGGCGCGTTCCATTGCGGCCCGGCCACCATCTGTTCGAGCGCGCCGTGCAGGTCCTTGAGCCGCGCCCGCGCCGTGCCGTCGAGCAGCTTCTTCGCTTCGGGCTCGAGCGCAATCGGCCGTTGGGCGACATAGAACCGCGCCCGTTCGGCGAGTTCGACCAGCGTCTTGGCGCGCGGCTTGAGTTCGGGCAGCGCCTGTCGCAGCCGTTCGCGCGCGGCGGCGTCGAGGCTGCGGCCGGCTTTCTCCTCGACGAAGGGCAGGGCTAGCGCGGCCAATTCGTCGTCTGGCGTCGCGCGAATATAATGGCCGTTGAGATTGTCGAGCTTGGCGAAATCGAAACGCGCGGCGGCGCGGCCGACGGCATCGAGATCGAACCATTCGATCGCTTGCGCGGTCGAGATGATCTCGTCGTCGCCGTGGCTCCAGCCAAGGCGCAGCAGGTAATTCCGCAGCGCCGCCGGCAGGTAGCCGAGCTTCTGATACTCTTGCACGCCGAGCGCGCCGTGCCGCTTCGACATCTTGGCGCCGTCCGGCCCGTGCAGCAGCGGTACATGGGCGAAACGCGGAACCGTCCAACCCAGTGCCTTGTAAATCTGGCATTGGCGGAAGGTGTTGGTGAGGTGGTCGTCGCCGCGGATGACGTGCGTGATCGCCATGTCGTGATCGTCGACCACGACCGAGAAATTGTAGGTCGGCGTGCCGTCGGCGCGCAGGATGATGAGATCGTCGAGCTGCTGGTTCGACACGGTGACCTGGCCTTGGACCAGATCGTCGATCACGGTGTCGCCGTCCTGTTCGGCGCGAAGGCGGATCACCGGCTTGACGCCGGCCGGCGCGGTCTTCGGATCGCGGTCGCGCCACGTGCCGTCGTAGCGCATGCTGCGCCCTTCCTTGAGCGCTTTGAGCCGCATCTGTTCGAGCTCTTCCGGCGTGCAATAGCAGTAATAGGCGTGGCCCTGGGCCAGGAGCTGGCGCGCGACCTCGGCGTGGCGCGCCTGGTTTTTTGATTGGTAAACGATATCACTGTCCCAATCGAGGCCGAGCCATTTGAGGCCGTCGACGATCGCCGCCATCGCCTCGGGCGTCGAGCGCGCGCGGTCGGTGTCCTCGATCCGCAGGCGGAAAGTGCCTTTGTGATGCTTGGCATAAAGCCAGTTGAACAGCGCAGTGCGTGCCCCGCCGATATGGAGGAATCCCGTGGGCGAGGGCGCGAAGCGGACGGTGACGGTCATCGCCGCGTCTTTAGCACATCCCCAAAGCGTTCTACACTCTTGCCATGGGGGAAGACGGCGCCGAAGCGGCAGCGGTCGCGCGTCCGGCGCCGTGGCGCGTCACCGGCGCATGGTTCGCCACCAATCTCACTGCCGAGCGCGCGCGCTGGCCGCTGTGGCTACCGGCCTTCATGGGAGCCGGCATCGGCGTTTATTTCTGGCTCTCGGTCGAGCCCGCATTGTGGATCGGTCCGGCGCTGCTGGCGGCGGCGATTGCCGCCTTGGGCGCGAGCTGGCGCTATGGCGGCTGGCGGTGGCCGGCGGCCGTCACAGTCGCATTGACGTTGGGTTTTGCCGCGGCGCAGTTCGAAGCCCATTCGGTCGCGGCGCCGGTGCTCGGCCATCGCATCATTGGCCCGCTTGCAGGCCGCGTGCTTGTGGTCGATCCGCTGCCCGAAGGTTCGCGTCTCACCATTGTGCCGTCGAGCCTCGGCGATCTCGCGCCGGCCGATCTGCCGGCGCGGGTGCGCGTTCGGCTGCGTCACGGCGATGGCGGTGTAACGCCCGGCGACGGCGTGCGCCTGCGCGTTTCGCTCGAGCCGCCGCCGGCGCCGGCGATGCCCGGCGCTTACGATTTCCAGCGCCGTGCCTGGTTCGAGCGCCTCGGCGGTGTCGGCTACGCGTTGTCGGCGCCGGAAAAGTTCGATGCGCCGGCGCCAGGCGCGATCGTGCAGGCGATCGAAGCCGTGCGCCATGGCGTGACCCGGCGCATCCGCGCGGCGTTACCGGGGCCCGACGGCGCCATCGCCGCGGCGCTGATCACCGGCGAGACGCACGCGATACCGCCTGATGATGCGGGTGCGTTCCGTGACGCCGGCCTGGCGCACATCCTGGTGATCGCCGGATTGCACATGGGCATGGTCGCCGGCATCTGCTTCTTCGCCCTGCGTGCGCTGTTCGCGCTCATTCCGCCCATCGTCCTCAACCATCCGACCAAGAAATACGCCGCCGCGTTGGCGCTGCTGCTGACCTTTCTCTACATGCTGCTGTCGGGTACGACGGTGTCGTCGCGCCGCGCCTTCGTGATGACGGCGTTGGCGCTGGTGGCGATCCTGCTCGACCGTCTGAGTCTGTCGGCCCGCGCCTTGGCGCTTGCGGCCGTCGCGATCATGCTGATGACGCCCGACAGCGCCACCGGACCGAGCTTCCAGATGTCGTTTGCGGCGGTGGCGGCGCTGGTCGCGTTCTACGAAGCGTGGCGCGGGCGGTTCGCCGCATGGCACCGCGGTGCCGGCACGCTCAAACGCCTCGGCCTCTATGCGCTCGGCATCGCCTTCACCACGATGGTGACGACGGTCGCGACCGCGCCGTTTACCGTCTATCACTTCAATCGTTTGCCGCTTTATTCGGTCGCCGCCAACGTCGTCGCCGTGCCGATCACCGGCTTCTGGGTGATGCCGTGGGCAATCGTCGCCTGTCTGCTGATGCCGGTCCACCTCGAGAGCGTCGCCTTGATTCCGATGAGCTGGGGCATCGACGCCGTCACCGCCATCGCCAAGGGCGTCACGTCGTGGCCGGGCGCGGTGTTGACCTTGCCGAGCATGCCGGCCTGGGGCATCGCGGTCGCCGCGGCGGGCGGCTTGTGGCTGGCGATCTGGCGGCGGCGCTGGCGCTGGTGGGGCGTGCTGCCGCTTGCCATCGGTTTGCTGTCGGCGGGCTACGAACGTCCGCCGGATATCCTGATTGCGGGCGACGCCAAGCTCGTCGCAGTGCGCGCCGCCGACGGCAGCTACCTACCGTCGAAAGCCAAGGGCGAGCATGCGACGGCCGACAGCTGGACCAAGCGCGCCGCGGCGGCAATGGGTCCGGCCTGGCCCGCCGCCGGGTTGTCGGCCGACGGGCTGCTCGCCTGCGACGGCGGATCGTGCCGCTACAGCGCGCGCGGCGCGGTGGTGACGCTGCTGCGCGATCCCGACGCCTTTGACCGCGCGCAGTGCCAAGCCGATCTGGTGGTGGCGCCGGTGCCGGCGTGGAAGATTTGCCCCGGTGCGCGCATCGTCGATCGCGTCGACGCCTACCGCGACGGCGGCTATGCCGTGTGGCTCGATGCCGGCACGGTGCGGCTCGAAAGCGTGCGCGATTATCAGGGCGCGCGGCTGTGGTCGCCGCGGCAACACGAACGCGTTAAAGTGACAGGTGAGGGGAGCTGAGATGACCGAGACGACCACGCCGCCGGCTGACGACGAGCGCGCCCAACGCAAAGCGGCGGCCGAGCGCCGCACCCTGATCATGTGGGGCTACGTCACCGGCTTCATCACGTTCATCAGCTATGTCGTCGGGCTCGAGCCGAGCTTCATTCCGCTGGGCTTCGGCGTGCTCGGCTGCATCATCGCCTGGCAATTGAACGCCAAGGGCGAGCGCCACGGCCTTTACGCCGGCATAATCAATCTCGCCGGCATTCTCATCTGGATTACTTACAACTGGTCGCGGCTGCGCGGTTGGATCGGCTAAGCCGGCGCTAGTACCGCCGCAGCAATCCCACCAGCTTGCCCTGCACCTTGACGCGGTCGGGGCCGAAGATGCGCGTCTCGTAGGCTTTGTTGGCGGGTTCGAGCGCAATCGATTCGCCGCGCTTGCGAAGGCGCTTCAGCGTCACCTCGTTGCTGTCGACCAGCGCCACCACGATCGAGCCGTTCTCGGCGTTGTCGCAACGCTGAATCAGCACGGTGTCGCCGTCGCAGATGCCGGCCTCGACCATGCTGTCGCCGGCGACTTCGAGCGCGTAATGCTCGCCGAGGCCGAGCATGCCGGCGGGCACGCTGATGGTGTTGGCGTTGTCGCGTAGCGCCTCGATGGGCGTGCCGGCGGCGATGCGGCCGTAGAGCGGCAGCTCCTGCGCTTGGCCGGTATCGTTGACCGCCATGCCGGGCAGGGCGGTCTTGAAGTCGCCTTTGATCACGGTCGGCGAGAATTTGGTCGGCCGGCCTTTGGCGGCGGTTTCTTCCGGCAGCTTGACGACTTCGAGCGCGCGCGCGCGATGCGGCAGGCGGCGGATGAAGCCGCGCTCCTCAAGTCCTGAAATCAGACGGTGGATGCCGGATTTTGACTTGAGGCTGAGCGCCTCCTTCATCTCTTCGAACGAGGGCGAGATGCCGGATTCGGCAAGCCGCCGGTTGATGTAGAGGAGCAGCTCGTGTTGCTTGCGTGTGAGCATGAACGATTCCCCGCAACGGTCGGCGCGAACGCCAGTTCGGAACAAAACAACAACTGTTTCTTGTTCTAGTTTAGTTCCGGCGCTGCTGTCAAGCGGGTTTATCCACAGGCGGTGGATAAGTTGCCGATTCGGCCGTTGGTGCACGGGGTTAGCCGGCGTGGTCGTTCCAGATGAAGGCGCTGATCAGCATGTCGATGGTGCAGCCGTCGCGCGCCAGGGGCAGGGCCAAGACTTCGCAATTGTGCGGCAGGTTGTCGGTGACGAACGCGTGCACGCGGCGATAGACGATCGGCATGCGCCGCTCGATCACTTCGGTGAAGTGGCTGCGGGCGTTCGCCGCATGGCTCGGATTGGGGATCTGGTCGACCCATTTGCCCGTGAGTTCGATGCCGATGCGCTGCGCCAGCCGCGTCGCGTGGATGCGATAGCGGAAGCGTAACGGCGCATAGACGACGTCGAGCAGCGATAGGTTGCCGATCAGGTATTTGAGATCGTGCGGCGTGAAATCGGCGCGCGATGGAAAATCACGGCCGCGGCGCCACGCCTCCCAGTCGCTGTACAGCCGCCGCAGCCGGGCATCGTTGATGCCCAGGCTGGGCGCGTGAAATTGCAGCATACGGGGATATTCGCCGCGGACGGTTAGCGGTGTCTTAACGTTTGCGGCCCGGTCTAAAGCGCGGCGTTCGGGCCGAGCGGTACGATCTCGACCAACGCGCCTTTTTTGGCGGCGGGCGCGTTCGGCGGCCGCACCACCAGACAGTCGGCGCGTGCCAGCAGCGACATCATGGATGAATCCTGTTTGTCGAAGGGCGTCGCTTCGAGCGTTCCGTCGGCGCCGCGCGTGAGCATCGCGCGCAGATAATCCTGCCGCCGGTCGTTGGCCGGCAGGTCCTTTGCCAGACGCGCCGTCGGATTGGTCGCGCCTGCCTCGGCCAGGCCTTGCAGCTTGGCGAGCGCCGGCCGGACGAACAGCAGCGCGCAGACCAGCGCCGACACCGGGTTGCCGGGCAGACCGATCATCGGCGTGGCGCGGTACTTGCCAACCATCAGCGGCTTGCCCGGCCGCATCGCCACCGTCCAGAAATCGAGGCTCAGCCCGGAGGATCCCAAGGCGCTGCGCACCAGATCGTGCTCGCCGACCGACGCGCCGCCGGTGGTGAGCAGCAGGTCGGCGCCAGTTGCGCCTTCGGCGATGGCACGCAGCGCGTCGGCCTTGTCGGGCGCGATCGGCAGCTGCACCGGCACGCCACCTTCGCCGGCGATAAACGCGGCGAGCGCGATGCCGTTGGAGCTGACGATCTGGTTGGCGCCGATCGGATCGCCGGGAAGGACCACCTCGTCGCCCGTCGGCAAGATCGCGACGCGCGGCCGGCGATGCACCAACAGCCACGGCCGGTTCATCGCCGCCGCCAATCCCACGTCGCGCGCGCTCAACCGCCTTCCGGCTTTGAGGATGGCGTCGCCGGCGCGGAAATCGAGGCCGGCCGGCCGGATGTAGCGGCCGGGCGACGGCGCGTCCTTCACCACGACGGTATCGCCGTCGCGTTGCGTGTCTTCCTGGATCACGATGCAGTCGGCGCCGTCGGGCACCGGCGCGCCGGTGAAGATGCGCACCGCTTCGCCGGGCTTGAGCGTTTTGCCGTAAGCTTGGCCGGCCGGCACGCTGCCGACCACCTTGAGCGTCGCGGGAACGGCTTTGAGATCGGCGCTGCGGGCGGCGTAACCGTCCATCGCCGACGCCGGAAACGGCGGCTGCGTCCGCCGCGCGACGACGTCCTCGGCCAACACCCGGCCGGCGGCTTCGCTCACCGCGACCTGCTCGGCGCCCAGCTTCTCGATGAGCGTCAACAGCCTCCGCTTGGCCTCGTCGACCGCGATCATGCCGGGCTTGGCGCTGCCGTTGCTCATACGGCGTGTTCGCCGCGATGACCGCCCCCCTCCCATTCCCTCCCCCTCGAGGGGGGAGGGTTAGGGTGGGGGTGAGTGTTCGCCAGCACGATCGCCATCGCCCGATTCATGTCGCTTCGAAAACGCCCGACTTGCCGCCGGATTTGTGCACCAGGCGGATATCGGACAGCTTCATGCCGCGGTCCACGGCCTTGAGCATGTCGTAGACGGTTAAGGCTGCTACGGCGACAGCCGTGAGCGCCTCCATTTCGACACCGGTGCGGCCTTTGAGCTTGCAGGTCGCGGTGATGTCGACGGCGTTGCGTTTGGCGTCGCACGCCAAGTCGACATGGACCGACGCGAGCTCCAGCGGATGGGTGAGGGGCACGAGCTCGGACGTGCGCTTGGCGCCCATGATGCCGGCGAGCCGCGCCACCGCCAACACGTCGCCTTTCTTGGCTTTGCCCTTGCGCACCAGGTCGAGCGTCGCGCGTTTCATCGTCACGCTGCCCTTGGCGACGGCGACGCGCTCGGACAATTCCTTGGCCGAGACGTCGACCATGTGCGCCGCGCCCTTTTTGTCGAAATGCGTCAGTCTGGGTTTGCTCATGCGCGCGCCTCGGCGGGCGCGAACAGGGAACGCGCCGCCTGTTCGACGTCGGGCTGGCGCAGCAGCGATTCGCCGATGAGGAACGCCTTGGCGCCGGCGCGCGCCAACCGCGTTACGTCTGCCGGCTTGGCAATGCCGCTCTCGCTCACCACCAGCCGGTCGCGCGGCACCAGCGGCGCCAGCGTTTCGGTGGTCGCGGTGTCGGTCTTGAGCGTCTTGAGGTTGCGGTTGTTGATGCCGATGAGCCGCGTCTTGAGCTTGAGCGCGCGGAAGAGCTCGTCCTTGTCGTGAACTTCGACCAGCACGTCCATGCCGAGCTCGAGCGCTCGGGCTTCGAGCAGCGCGGCATCGGAATCCATCACCGCGGCCATGATGATCAGGATGCAATCGGCGCCCAAGGCGCGCGCTTCGGTCACCTGGTAGGGATCGAGCATGAAATCCTTGCGCAGCGCCGGCAGCTTCACGGCCGCGCGCGCCAGCACCAGATGTTCGGGCCGGCCCTTGAAATTGGGCTCGTCGGTCAGCACCGAGAGACACGTGGCGCCGCCGCGCTCGTAGGCGCGCGCCAGCGCCGCCGGATCGAAATCCGGCCGGATCATGCCGCCCGATGGCGACGCCATCTTGATCTCGGCGATGAGGCCCGGACGGCCGGACGCGATCGCCGCTTCGAGCGCCTTGAGGAAGCCGCGCGGCGGCGGCAAGCGCTTGACCGCCAGCGCCAGTGCGCCTGGCGGATGCAGCCGCTTGTTGGCGGCGATCTCGGCGCGCTTCTGGGCGCAAATCTTCACCAGCACGTCGCTCACGCCGGCACCGTTTCGTTGGTGATCGCCACCATCTTGTCGAGCGCAAGCCGCGCCGAACCCGAGGCAATCGAGTCCGCCGCCCGCCGCACGCCTGCGGTCAGATCGCTGGCGCGGCCGGCGACGATCAACGCCGCGGCAGCGTTGAGCAGCACGCAATCGCGCAGCGGTCCGGTCTCGCCGGCGAGGATGGCCTTGAGCTTCGCCGCATTGGACGCCGGATCGCCGCCTTTGAGCTGCGCGATCTGCGCGCGCGGCAGGCCGGCCATCTCGGGCGCGACCTCGAAGGTCGAAAGCTTGCCGTTCTTCCATTCGGCGACGGACGTCTTGCCTGTCGTCGTGATCTCGTCGAAGCCGTCGCCGTGCACCACCCAAGCGTGCTCGGCGCCGAGCCTGCCGAGCACTTCGGCCACCGGCGTCACCCATTGCGGCGCGAACACGCCGACCAGCAGGCGCTTGACCAACGCCGGGTTCGACAGCGGCCCGAGCAGGTTGAACACCGTGCGCGTGCCGAGCTCGACGCGCGTCGGCGCGACGTGCCGGGTCGCGGCATGAAAGCGCGGCGCCATCATGAAGCCGATACCGGCTTCGTGGATCGCGCGCTCGACCAGCTTCGGATCGGCTTCGATGTTGACGCCGAGTGCGGTCAGGATGTCGGCCGAGCCCGAATGCGACGAGAAGTTGCGGTTGCCGTGTTTGGCGACGTGCGCGCCGGCGCCGGCGGCGACGATCGCCGCCGCGGTCGAGACGTTGAAGCTGCCGCGGCCGTCGCCGCCGGTGCCGACGACGTCGATCGCGTCCGGCGGCGCCGTGACGTGCAGCGCCTTGTTGCGCATGGTGCGGGCGGCGGCGGCGATCTCGTCGACGGTCTCGCCGCGCACGCGCAGCGCCAGGAGAAAACCGCCCATTTGCGCCGGCGTCGCGTCGCCCGACATCATCGCCTCGAAGGCTTGCGCGGCGTCGGCCTCGGACAGGCGCTCGCCCGCCGCCACTTTCGCCAGCAGCGCCTTGAAATCGATCTTGTCGCTCATGCCGCGAACCAGTTGCAGCGATTGCCCCCCTCCCATTCCCTCCCCCTCGAGGGGGGAGGGTTAGGGTGGGGGTGAACGGCGCAGCGCGCTCGTGTCGATGGCTGCCTCATGCCGCGACGCTTTCGGCGGCCGCGAGGGCGAGGAAGTTTCTGAGCAGGCGGTGGCCGCCTTGCGAGGCGATGCTTTCGGGATGGAATTGCACGCCGTGCACCGGCCGCTCGCTGTGCTGCAAGCCCATGATGATGCCGTCCTCGGTTTCGGCGGTGATGGCGAGTGCGCCGGGCAGACTGGCGCGCTCGACGATCAGCGAATGATAGCGCGTCGCGTCGAACGGATTGGGCAGTCCGGCGAAGACGCCGCCGTCCTGGTGACGGATGGCGCTGAGCTTGCCGTGCATCGGCACCTTGGCGCGCACGACCCTGCCGCCGAAGGCTTGGCCGATCGCCTGATGGCCGAGGCAGACGCCGAGCAGCGGAATGCGCCCGGCCTTGGCAATGAGCTCGAGGCAGATGCCGGCATGGTCGGGGTCGCTCGGCCCCGGCGAGATGACGATGCCCTGCGGTTTGAGCGCGAGTGCATCGGCCACCGACAGGGCGTCGTTGCGTTTGACAACCACCTCGGCGCCAAGCTCGCCGAGATAGTGCCAGAGGTTGTAGGTGAAACTGTCGTAGTTATCGATCAGCAGGAACATATCGGAGCCTCGCCGCCGAGTTTATATCAGGCCGCACCGGCACTGTGAAATCGGCTAAACTGACGCGTTGCCGGCTGACCGCGCCGGCCTTGGAAAATGACGCGGCGGATCGGAACCCGGCGCTGTGAAGCCGGGTTACCGGGTAGCGCGTGGCAGTGGACGAGACGGCCGAACATCGCGACGAGACTTCGCCGCCGGCAGAGGCGCGGCCGCGGCGGCAGCTGACGCTGCGGTCGCGTTATTTCGCCGGTTCGGTGAGCGGCTTGCCGCGGTCGAGCACCAGCACCGAGATCGAATAGGTCATCGACGATGAAATGTTGCGCGTCTCGTGCACCAAGCCGGCGGGATTGTGATAGGCCTCGCCTGCTTTCACGGTGAGTGGCGGCTTGCCGTTGAAATAGGTGATGCGCAACACGCCTTCGGTCACCAGCCCGTACTCGTCGCCGTCGTGATAGTGGCGGCCGCTGCTGGCGTTGGGCGGCCACTCGACCGACAGCATCGTTGTCGTCTTGCCCGGTACGCCGCTCACCGGCACATGATCGAGGAAGATGTGCGTTGGGATCGGTTTGGGCGGCGCGGCCGGTTGCGCGTCGGCGCCAACCGCCAGCAACGCCGCCACGGCGGCGGCGAGGGCAAGAGTTCGGATCATCCTGTCTCCCTTGGAATCGGATGCGGCCGATGGCACGCGTCCGGACGGCGGTCTGTCGTCAGCGCGCAATCGGTCCGGCGTATGGGTTGATGGACGGGTACGGGTTGTAGTCGGCGGGTGCGGCCGAGCCGGCGCTGAACACCAGCGTGACCAAGGCAATGACCGAGGCCAGAACGGCGCGGGCGAAGGTGTGCAGCATCGAGTCCTCCGTCGCTCGCGCGCGAGTATTGGGTGATTCGCAAATGTCGTCACGAAAAATCCGGTTGCGGCGCGCGCGCGAATCGCGTCAGCCGCGATTGGCCGCGAGTCGCGACGACGATCTAACGCCGCGCGAAGGTGACGGCTTCTTCCGCGGCGCGGAAGAGGGCGCGCGCCTTGTCCTGGATTTCCTGATACTCGGCCGCCGGATCGCTGTCGGCGACGACACCACAGCCGGCCTGCACCACCATCTTGCCGTCTTTGACGATCGCGGTTCGGAGCACGATGCAGGTGTCCATGCTGCCGTCGCCGGCGAAATAGCCGATGCCGCCGCCGTAGAGGTTGCGGCGCTCGGGCTCGAGCTCGTCGATGATCTCCATCGCCCGCACCTTGGGCGCGCCCGACAGCGTGCCGGCGGGAAAGCCGGCCATCAACGCGTCGAGGGCGTCGATCTTGGGCGCAGCATCGCCCTCGACATGCGACGAGATGTGCATGACGTGGCTGTAGCGTTCGATGACGAACTGCTCGACCACCTTGACGGTACCGGTGATTGCAACGCGGCCGACATCGTTGCGCGCGAGGTCGAGCAGCATCAGATGCTCGGCGCGTTCCTTCGGATCGGCGAGCAATTCTTTAGCGAGTTTTTCATCCTCGGCCGCGTCCTTGCCGCGCCGCCGCGTGCCGGCGAGTGGCCGGATGCTGACCTTGCCGTCGCGAAAACGCACCAGGATCTCCGGGCTCGAACCGACGACGGCGAAATTCCCGAAATCGAGGAAGAACAGGAACGGCGAGGGGTTTAGACGCCGCAGCGCGCGGTAAAGCGCAAACGGCGGCAGCTTGAACGGCACGCTGATGCGCATCGACGGCACGACCTGGAAGATCTCGCCGGCGCGGATGTACTCCTTGGCCGTCGCCACCATTCGCATGCATTCGTCGCGCGTCATGTTGGCGCTCGGCGCGGGCAGCTCCTCGGTCGTCGCCACCGATTCACGGCGATGCGGCAGGCTGCGCTCGAAATCCGACAGCACGTCGGCCAGGCGCTCGCGCGCCGCGCGATAAGCCTGCTCGGCGTTGACCGCGGGATCGGGCCACACCGGCGTCACCACCGTGACGCGGTCGGCGATGGTGTCGAAGATGCAGACGATGGTCGGCCGCACCAGCAGGCCGTCGGGAATGCCGAGCGTGTCGGGATTGCTGTCGGGAATCTTCTCCACCAGCCCGACCGTGCCGTAACCGAGATAGCCGAACAGTCCCGCGGCCATCGGCGGCAGGTCTTTCGGCGTGGCGACGCGGCACTCCTTGATCAGCGCGCGCAGCGAGGCGAGCGCGCCCTGGTTCTGCGGCTCGAAACGATCGGGCGTCGAGCGCGCGTGCCGGTTGATCTCGGCGCGGTCGCCGAAACAGCGCCACACCAAATCGGGCTTGAGGCCGATGAACGAATAGCGGCCGCGCGCGGCGCCGCCTTCGACGCTCTCGAACAAAAAGCTCAGCGGCTTGCCGTCGGCGAGCTTGAGCATCGCCGACACCGGCGTCTCGAGATCGCTGATCAGCGACGTCCACACCAGCGCCGGCTTGCCGGCGGCGTGTGCAGCCGCGAAGTCCTTGAACTCGGGCGACAATTGCATGGCGCTAGAGCGCGCGCTGCAAATTGGTCTGGTTGATCTCGACCGGATAACGCGCGCGCAGCGCCTGCGAGAACGCGGCGAGGAACTCGCTCTGCATCTGCTGCGCCAGCCGATGCGACAACGCGTCGACCGTCGCCTTGTCCTTCGCCGGATCGGCCTTCTGGATGGCGGTGAGCTGCGCCACGGCATAGCCGTCGCCGGCGGGTGCGAACGCGGCGCCGTTGAGTTTCAATCCGAACAGCGGACCGGCCAGCGCCGGCGGCATCTTGCCGCCGCCCGAACGCATCACCGGGCCGGTGCTGCTGACCACCAGCTTGCGTTTGGCGGCGATCGCTTTGAGCGATTGGCCGGCATTGACCTCGTCGGCGATCTCCTTGGCGAGCTTGGCGAGCGCTTCGCTGCGCTGCTCCGCTTGCCACAGCGTCGCGACGCGGTCGCGCACCTGGTCGAGCGGCGGCACGCCGGAAGGCGTCACCTTGTCGACATGCACGAGGAAATAGCCGTCGTCGCCAAGATCGTCGAGCGCGCTGTTCTGGCCCGGCGCGGTGGCGAAGGCGGTTTGCAGCACTTTGGCCTTCGATGGTGGCAGGGTTGCAACCTTACCGTCGGCGAGATTGCCCTGCGCGTCGACGTCGGCGATGGCCGTCGCCTTCATGCCGAACTGCTTCGCCACCGTCGCGAACGCGCCGCCGCCGGCAAGCGCGTCGTCGATGTGATTGGCGAGCTGCGCGATCTGATCGCCGGCCATGTCGCGCGCCACTTCCTGGCGCAGCTTGGCCTTCACCTGGTCGAATGTCTGCGTCTGCTCGGGCTTGATCGCATTGACGCGCACGATGTGCCAGCCGAACGAGGTCTGCACCGGCGGCGTGACTGCACCTTGCTTCGCCGAGAACGCGGCATCGGCGAGCGGCTGCGGCAGACCCTGGCGGCGCATCCAGCCGAGATCGAGCGTGCTGGCGTCGGCGCCGGCGACCGCTTTGGCGACGGCGGCGAACGGCTTGCCGGCGGCGAGCTGTGCCTCGGCGGCGTCGGCCTTGGCCTTGTCGGGCAGCAGGATCTGCTCGAGTTGACGCGTCTCCGGCGTGTGGAACTCGTCGAGCCGCGCCTGATAGGCGTCCTTGAGCTTGTCGTCGGGCACGTTGATGCCGGCGGCGACGTCGTCGATGGTCAGCGTCGCCAGGGTGAAGTTGCGGCGCTCGGGTGTGCGGAATGCGTCCGGGTGCGCTTTATAAAAAGTCTCGAGGTCCTGCTCCGACGGCTTCGGCGCGGCCGGCGCCGCCGATGCCGGCAGCATCAGCACGTCGGCGATGCGGCGTTCGGCGTTGGCGCGATAGATCGCGTCGGTCAATTCCTGCGGTGGCTGGACGCCTTCGGTCAGCGAAATGGTCAGCTCGTCGCGTGCGAGATCGGAGCGCAGCAGCTGCTCGTACTGCGCGTCGTTCAGCCGGTTCGCCGCCAGGATCTGGTTGTAGAGATTACGGTCGAACTGCCCGTTGGTGCCGCGGAAGGCCGGGTTGTCGGCGATCGCCTTGCGCACCGCCTCGTTGCCGACGCGGATATCGAGCCGGTTGGTTTCGTGCGCCAGCACCGCGGATTCGATCAGCCGGTTGAGCGCGACATCGACGATGCCGAGCTGTTTGGCCTGTTCCATGCTGAGATTGGCGCCGCCGGAGGCGCGGCGCAGCCGATCGATGTCGGCGTGCACCGATTGCTGCAATTGCGCTGCCTCGATCCGTTCGCCGGCGACGGTCGCGACCGACGTGTCGACGCTGCGATTGCGGAAAATGTCGCCAATGCCCCAGATGCCGAACGTCACGATCAGCACGGCGAACAGGATCTTGACGATCAGCGAGGTGGCCCTGGAACGGATAGCTTGCAGCATGATGAAGTCCGGATTGGCGCGGCGCGCGGATGATAGGGGCGGGCCGGTGGCGCCGCAACGCCCAAAGCGCCACGCTCTGGCGGGCGTCCGGCGCCTATGCTAGAGCGGCCTGATGCGCAAGCTGGTGGCCGGCAACTGGAAGATGAACGGTCTCGCCGCCGACGGCGTCGCCCGCGCCCGCGATCTTGCGGCGCGCGCCAAGGCGAAGCCGCCGGTCAGCGAGATCGTCCTGTGCCCGCCGGCGACGCTGTTGGCGCCGGTTGCGCAAGCCATCGCCGATTCCGGCCTCGCGCTCGGTGGCCAGGATTGCCACACCGAGGCCGCGGGCGCGCACACCGGCGACATCGGCGCGCCGATGCTGAAGGATGCGGGCTGCGTTTACGTCATCCTCGGCCATTCCGAACGCCGCCGCGATCATCAGGAAACCGACGCCGTTGTGCGTGCGAAAGCGGCGACCGCGGTCGCTGCCGGGCTGTGCGCCATCGTCTGCGTTGGCGAAACCGCAGCCGAGCGCGCCAGCGGCCGCACCGAGGCGATCGTCGTGCACCAGCTGCGCGGCTCGCTGCCGCCGAAGCTGAACGCCGCGACGCTGGTCGTCGCTTACGAGCCGGTCTGGGCGATCGGCAGCGGCCGCACGCCGACCGTGGACGATGTCGCGGCGGTGCACGCGCGCATCCGCGCCGCGCTGCACGATCTCGCGACCCAAGCCGACGCCGTGCGCATCCTTTATGGCGGCTCGGTCAAGCCGGTGAACGCACGCGAACTCATGGCCGTCGCCAACGTCGATGGATTGCTGGTCGGCGGCGGAAGTTTGAGCACCGAAGAGTTCTGGGCGATCGCCTCGGCCTGCGATTGAGCGGCCGCGTGTGCAAGCGGAGAGAGGGGATGCGGTGATGGTGGATCGTCGCGCCGTGCTGCTCGGGCTGCTGTCGTGTCCGGTGTGTGCTTCGCTGGCGCGCGCCGCCGGAGGGCCACCTTGGAGTTACGAAGGCGCCGACGGGCCGGCGCAATGGGGCGATCTCGATCCCGGCTTCAAGGCGTGCGCCGCCGGCAGTCAGCAATCGCCGATCGATCTCAAGGGCGCGATCAAAGCCGATTTCGGCCACCTCGAGCTCGACTGGAAGCCGCAGGCCTATACCGTCGTCAACAACGGCCACACCGTCCAGGCCAATGCCAAGCCCGGCAGCTTCGCGCGCGTCGCCGGCGAGACCTATGCGTTGCGGCAATTCCATTTCCACATGCCGAGTGAGCATGCCATCAACGGTGCCCGCACCGCGATGGAGGTGCATTTCGTCCACGCCGGCCCCGGCGGCCGGTACGCTGTCGTCGGCGCGTTCATGAAATCCGGCGCGACCAATGCCGCGTTCGGTGCAGTGATGGCTGCTGCGCCGCGCACGCTGGGCGAGGGCGCCTTGCGGCGGCCGATCGATCCGCGCCAGCTGGTGCCGGCGAAGAGCGACGTCTATCGCTACGCCGGCTCATTGACCACGCCGCCGTGCAGCGAGGTCGTCGACTGGAACGTCTATGCGCGGTCGATCGAGGTCGCAGCGGGCGACATCGCCGCGTTCCACGCGCTCTATCCGATGAACGCGCGGCCGCTGCAGCCGCTCAATCGACGGTTCGTGCTGATCGGCCACTAATCGTCGCCGCGGCGTGTGCCGTCACGCGACGCGGTGGCATACCACCATTGCCAGCGCACGGCGTCCTACCGCCTTACACCTTATTCATGTACCGCGCTTGCAACGGCGGGCCGACGGTGGGCCGAACGCCCCTGAAAGTCCTTGAAGCTGCAGCGCGCTTTGCGGATGATGAGCGCACGAACAATAATGCGTTTTGTGCGCGTAGGGGGAGGCTCAAGACACGACAGCGGCGAGCGGCGCTCGCCCTTTCCTTCATCGTCATTGAATTAACGTGGCTGGCTGCGTTCCGCGGCCAGTTCCACAACAGCGTGGCAGTTCAAAAAGCAACCGCAAACAATGACAGACAACAGGGAGTGAAACGATGACTGAGTCGAAGCCGTCCACTATCGGTCGCCGCACGATCATCAAAGCGACGGCCGCCGCGGGTCTGGCGCAGGTCGCCGCACCCTTTGTCATCTCGGCTCGTGCGGCCGACACCATCAAGATCGGCCTCGACGATTGCTTCACCGGCACCTATGCCGAGACCGGTACGAACGAGAAACTCGGCGCCGAGTTCGCTGTCGACGAGATCAACAAGAAGGGTGGCATTCTCGGTCGCAAGGTCGAGATGATCTCCGAAGATTCGACCAGCTCCGACACGGGCATTGCGGTGCAAAAGGCGCACAAGCTGCTCGATCGCGACAAGGTCGACTTCCTGCTCGGCAACGTGAACTCGGCGATGGCGCTCGCCATCGGCGAAGTCGCGGGCCAGGCCGGCAAGCTGCTGGTCGTCACCGGCGGCCACACCGACGCCGTCACCGGCACCGACTGCCACTACAACGTCTTCCGCGTTTGCAGCACCACGCGCATGGAAGCGAACGCGGTCTCGGAGACGCTGTTCAAGAAATACGGCAAGAAGTTCTACTTCATCACGCC
>JAGXBG010000206.1 GCA_018971215.1 Alphaproteobacteria bacterium | reverse complement strand
CCTTGGCCGAAACGGTGCCGCCTTCGGGCGTGAATTTGACGGCGTTGGAGAGGAGGTTGACGAGAATCTGGCGCACCATGCGCTCGCTGCCGATGAGGTTCGGCAGGCCCGGCTGGGCCGCGACATGGAAGACGACGCCTTTCTTGTCGGCCAAGAAGCCGATGGTTTCGCCGACGACGCCGAGGAGCGCCGGCAGCGCGATCGGCTCGTTGCCGTCGAGTTCGGCCTTGCCCGCCTCGATCTTGGACAAGTCGAGGATGTCGTTGATGATGGCGAGAAGGTGCTGCCCGCTGTCGTGAATATGCTTCGAATATTCGCGATAGCCCATGACGGTGTGCGGGCCGAGCGTTTCCTTCATCATCAACTCGGAAAAGCCGATGATCGCGTTGAGCGGCGTCCTGAGCTCGTGGCTCATATTGGCGAGGAACTCCGATTTCGCCCGGTTCGCCGACTGGGCCTTGTCGCGGGCTTGCGCGAGCTCCTTGGCGCGGCGTTGCATGGCTTCGGTGTCGCGCTCGCGCTCGATGGCGCGGCCGAGCTGCAGACCGATCTGCGACATGAGGCGAAGGAGAATTTCGTCGGGTTCGCGCACGATATAGGCGAAGAACTCCAGGACCGCGACGATCTTGTCGCCCGACAGGACGGGGAAGGCGCTGGCGGCCCGCAGCCCGCATTGGCGCGCGGCCCACTCGCGCGGGAAGTTGTCGTCGCCGACGACATCGTCGATCCAGGCTGGCTTTCCCGAGGCGAGGACGCGGCCGGGCAGGCCCACGCCCTCGGGGAATTCGCCGGCCTCGGTCGCGAGACGGAACGATTCCATGGCGCCTGCGTCGGCGCCGAACCATATCCCTCGCGAGCGCAATCGAGGCTCCTGCGTCGCGTTCTCGACGTCGTAGACGTGGCCGACCTGCCATCCGGAGAAGCGGCAGATTTCGATCATGGCGAGGCGCAGCGCGCCCTCGGCGGTCGCGCCTTGATTGGCGGCCGTGGCGATCTTCTCGAGCAGCTCGAGCTGCTGTTTGCGCTCATAGAGCTCGCGCAGCCCGCGCTCGCTCAGCGACTCCGCCTGTTGCCGGGCGTTCCGCTCGCGTTCGAGGCGGCGGCGCAATCGCGCCGCTTCGTCGGCGTTATCCGGCAAGCGGGGCTGCATCGACCGTCTCCGGTACGCAGACGCGGATGCTGAGCAGGCATTCGCGGTCGCCCTTGGCGGCGCAACGCAAATGCTCGATCGCGACCGTCTCGCCGAAATGGTCGGCGGCGCCTTCGATGAACCCTTCGGCGAGCGCGCACAGCCGGCGCTGCGATTCGTATCCCATGCGCAGTGCGCCATCCGCCGCTTGCTCGAAGCGGAAGACGGGGCAATTGGCGCCGGGATGGATCTTGCGCACCTCGGGATGGATGATTTCGTTGACGCTGATGAGGAAGGGAAGCGTCGTGCGGTGTCCGGTGAAGAAGGCCGGATAACGCTCGGCTAGCAACGGCATTGCCGCGCGTCCGAACCAGCGCAGACACCCGCCCGGCGAGATGCCGAGCGTATCGGCGGCCGTTTCCACCAGCCGTTCGAGTTCGCCGTCGGGATAGCTGCCGAGCGAGGTATAGGCGCCGGAGACGCCGGCCTGGTCGAGGAGTTTTTCCCACGCCGCCTCGCCGTGGCGGCGGATCACGACGTCTTCGAGAAGATTGAAAATGATGCCCTTCATCGCGCCTTTGCCTGGAATGCCGGACCTCGCGCGGAAACCGGGGGTTCCCGCGTCCCATTTTTGGGGCGATAAAGTAAATTAAAGCTGAAAGTCCGCGATGCTGACGGCGCGGTCGGCCGGATCGTGTCCGGCGCGCTCGGTCCGGCCGCGGCTACGTCGAACGCTCGGCGCGCGCCGCTGCCGACTGCGGTAACACGAACAGGCACACGATAATAAAGATGACGATGATCGCCGAAGCGAGCGGGCGGCTGAGCGCCAGTCCGCCCTGATCGTGCGGCTGGTCGAGGAAGTCACCCAGCGTCGCGCCGAGCGGCCGCGCCAGGATGAGCGCTGCCCAGAACAGCGACACGCGCGAGACGCTCGTCCAGAAATAGAGCGCCGCAACCAACGCCAGCCCGGCGGCGAAAACCAGTGCGCCGGTGGCCGAGCCCAAGTCGAATCCGTCCGAGACCCAGTCGCCGAGCGCCGTACCGAGCGTTTGCGAGAAGGTGATCGCGATCCAGAAGAAGATTTCCGCCCTGGGCGCGGTCACCGAGGCGGGCGTGATCGTGCCTTGCGCGCGGTACCAGATGGCGAGCACGGCTAGCAGACACGCGAACAACAGGATCGAGCCGCCGGCATAGCCGATGCTGAGCGAGCGATCGGCGAAATCGGCCATGGTGGTGCCGAACATGGTCGAGGTGACGATGGTCGCCCAGTAAAGCGACGGGCGAAGTTTGTTGCCGAGGATCTGCGCCGCCGCCAGCGCGATGAAGACCACCAGAAAGAACGCGGTGCCGCCGAGATAACCCCAGTCGAGCGTGTCGCTCACGGCGTCGCCGCCGGTTTCGCCCAGCGTCGTCGCCGCGACATAAATGATCCAGAACCAGACGGTGACGGCCGGTACCTTGCTATTCGTCGGCATATTCATTGTGGCCCCCCACAAATCCGCTGCGGAAATGTCCCGATATGCGCCTCAAGCAATTGACTGCCGATGCCGGGACCTGCGGTCGCGACTGCCTTGTATACCAGAAATGGGAGCGAGGATGCGATGGCGCGCAGCCGAATCTGCGCCTCAAGGCCGTGCCTCGACGTGCTCTTGCCGTGCGGCTGCGAACACGTCCCGCGCCGCATCGGCATTGAGCGCCGCAATCCCAAGGCCGACGACCAAATCGGGCCAGATCGAGGGGTAAAGCGCCGTCACCGCTCCGGCCAGCATGATCGCAACATTGGCGAGCGTGTCGTTGCGCGCCGAGAGGAAGGCCGCACGCGACAGGCTGCCACCGTGATGTCGGAATCGCGCCAACAGGAGAGCGCAAGACAGATTGACCGCCAGCGCGCCGAAGCCCGTCGCAGTCAACGGTCCCGGAGCCGGAGACACGGGTAGCGTGAATTTGTGCCAGGCCATCCCAAGCGTCGCCAAGCCTGGCACGAGCAAGATGCCTGCCAATGCCATGCCGACGCGGGCTCGCGCCCTCGCGTTCCACGCCAGCGCGACGAGGATCAGCACGTTGATCGACGTATCTTCGAGAAAGTCGATCGAGTCGGCGAACAGCGAAACCGAACCGATATGCAGCGCGACGCCAAATTCAACCGCGAAATAGTCGGCATTCAGAATCGCAACCAAGCAGACGACCCGGTTGAGG
>JAGXBG010000041.1 GCA_018971215.1 Alphaproteobacteria bacterium | reverse complement strand
GCATATCTGTATCGCGACCGGCTTGTAATCGGGCGTGCCGCGGGTCTCGCCCTTGCGGCGGCCGCAGCGATCGTATTCACGTTATTGACGCGATCGCATTGGCCGATCGTCTTTCCTCTTGTCGCCGGCGCCTTTACGGCGCTGGTCGCCCTCGCGACACCGCCGATCCGTTTGCGCACGGATATTTCCTACGGCGTCTACCTCCTACACGCACCGGTCATTCAGGTGTCGCTGCTTTTCGGCATCTACCGGCCCGATTGGCTGGGTGTGATTGCAACCGTGGTGGTGGTCTTGTTGTTGTCGCTCGTCGTCGAACGGGTCATCGAAGCGCCGGGCATCGCTTTCGGCAAATATCTCGCACAACGCCTCCGCCGGCGTACGGTGCCAGCGCCATTGCCGCCGGTTACGACTAGCGCCGCCAGACTCAATATCCTCATGCTCAACGACTTCTGCTACGTCCAGGGCGGCGCTAGCAAGGTGGCGATTGACGAGGCGATCGGCCTCGCCAGAGCCGGCAACAACGTCATATTCCTTGGCGCGGTCGGGCCGCCATGCGCCGAATTGCGTGGCTCGGCGGTAACCGTTGAATGTCTCGACCAGCACGAACTGCTCGAGGTTTCGCAGCGTCCCGCCGTCGCGCTGCAGGGAATTTGGAATTTCAGGGCGGCGCGGCGGATGCGTGCAATTTTGGATAAGCTGCCACGTGACCGGACCATCGTGCATCTCCATGGCTATACCAAAGCGCTCACCGTGAGCCCGGTCTGGACTGCACGGCGCCTCGGATTCCCGGTGATCTGCACGTTGCACGATTTCTTCGCGGCCTGTCCGAACGGTGCGTTTTTCGATTATCCGAAGGGGCAGCCATGCATGAAACGCGCGCTGTCGCTGGGATGCGTGATGACGCATTGCGACAAACGCCGCTACACCCACAAGCTGTTTCGTGTGGTGCGCGGGCTAGTGCAACGTTGGCTTGCTCATTTTCCCGCTGCGGTCCGCGACTATATTTCGCTATCGCAGCGCTCGGCGGCGATCCTTTCCACGTACCTGCCGCCACGAGCCCGCCTGTACGCCTTGCAGGATACGATCGATACGGTCCGCGACCGGCCTGTCGCCGTCGCGGAAAACCGGACAATCCTCTATGTCGGCCGGCTCGAGCCGGAGAAAGGGGTGCAGCTCTTGGCCGAGACGATCGGCCGGCTCGGCGCCGAGGCTGTCTTCGTCGGCGACGGGCCGTTGCGCCCGGTGGTCGAGGCGATTCCAGGCGTGTCCGTGACGGGTTGGTTGCCGCGGACCGAAATCCGCAGGTATCTCGCACGCGCGCGGTGTCTGGTGTTTCCAAGCTTGTGGTACGAGACCTACGGCCTGACGGTCGATGAAGCCGTGTCCTGCGGCGTTCCGGCAATCGTCAGCGACATTTCGGCGGCCGCCGAGCGGGTGGAAGATGGCATGACCGGATGGCACTTCCGGAGCGGCGACGGTGTCGATCTCGCGCGTTGTCTCAAACTCATCGAAGGCGATGCGATCGTGCGCGCGGCCGGGCTCGCGGCCTATGACGCGTTCTGGCGGCGCGGCGAATCCGCCGAGATGCACGCGCGACATCTCATGCGGATTTATAGGCTGGCGATGCAGGCCTGACCCGAGTCCGCGTCGGCCGATGCCTCTAAGGTTTCGATCGGGAAAAAATCGCGGCGGCCTACATGCACCGCGGCGGATGGAACGGATCGCATGATCGCCGCGAGGTCGGCTTCTGGTCCGAACCAGTAAATGGATCGGCAGACGTGCATAAGCGGGATGTCGTCCGTATGGTCGGTGAACAAAACCCGCGGGCGGTCGAGCCATCCGCGGCCGCATATGAGACTCATAACAGCGTCGCGCTTGTATGAGCCCGAATTGTCGGGATTTGGTCTCGCCCGCCCGCGCTGCGTCGCCAGCACGTGAGCAAAGCCCAGCCGGCGTCCGAGCCCGCCGGCGTAATCTTCCGGTGCGGCGGTGGCCAGGATCGCATCAACCCGGCGCGCAGCGACGGCACTTATAATAGGCGTCAACTCTGGGCGGACGATGCATGCAAG
The DNA here is from genome assembly GCA_018971215.1 of Alphaproteobacteria bacterium. GTDB lineage: Bacteria > Pseudomonadota > Alphaproteobacteria > ATCC43930 > CGMCC-115725 > REEB95. Next base: position 15,034 of record JAGXBG010000041.1, on the reverse strand, counting down.
CTCCTGCACGAGGTCGCGTTCCGAGGCGCCGCCGTCCCCGGCCGTCGCGGTCTGCCACAGCCTTTGCAGGCGCCATTTGAGCGTTTGGTGGCCGATCAGCCGTGACTTTCGCGCCGCGACCATGGCAACGGCCGTCGCTGATATGCGCCAACGGCGCGGCGCGCGGAGATGCGGAAACCGCGCGCGCACAAGATACAGCGCCCAACGGGGAAAGCTGTTCTCGGAAAGGACCGTCCCGTCCAAATCTAGGATGAGTACGGGCGCTTTTTCGCAGCGTCGACCGACCATGGAAAGCGGCAAAGTTGCCCGTAATAGAGGGCGAAATCGGGGTAAACCAGCGGCGCATCCGATGTCACGGTGATGACGGCCGAGCGCACGCGAGCCGTAGGCGCATGCTGTCGCACGATCTTGAGCACTTCGAACAGCGTGACGCCGCTGTCGACGGCGTCATCGACCACCAACACGGACAGGGTTTCCCCCGCGCGCGCGATCCATTCGTCGAACGCCGCAAGTTCTCGCTGATCGAATTGACGGGATGCCGGGGCGCGGCGGGGCGATGTCCGGGTCAGAAGCCGATGTTCGATAAGCCGCAGGCGATCGAGGGTCGCTCGCGGCAAGCGGGACAACAGACTGCGTACGATTCCGGCGGCGTATTTGAATCGCGTGGACGGGCGGCGGCAGGTCAGCGTACAGATCGGGATCGCGCTGCTTGCTGCGTGATTCATCGCTTCGGCGACGAACCGGCCCCCCGTTGGTATGCCGACGATCAGATCCGGCCGCTCATTGCCAAGAACCCGCCGCATCAACAACCCGCAGGCTGTTTCGAAACTCTCGGTATCGAAGCTGATAACCGTCGCACCGGCCGGAGCACGCAGTGCGCCGCGCAACGTCGCGGCGAGGTCCGGTTGGTTCGGCGGTTCGATCGCCAACCGCGCCTCCCTAGGTCGCGAAAGCGGCGGCGCGGACACCGACCCGAAGACTACGGTGAGTCTCGCGCCAGAGCGCGCCGATTGCCGCGCCGAGGAACAGCGCGGCAAGCTGGTCTTCGACGAGCGAGAGAACCGTGCCGTAGCCGAGCAGGAAGGCCAAAACGGCGGTCGCCGCCGTCGCTCGTTCCTTCGAGCCGATGACCGGTCGCAGCACCAGGCCGCATATGAACAAGAGATAAAGCACGGCGAACGCGCCGAAGTAGGCGTACATCAGGATGAAGAAATTATCGGCCGGATTGAAGCTGTTGATGGCATAGAGGCGCTGCGGACCGCCGATCCCGCCGAGTCCGACGCCGAACACGAGCATCTGATGGTGCAAGATCCATTGCCACGCATCGGGCCATGTGTCGGCGATGCGCAGGAAGATCGATTGCGTGCTGAACACGCCGGTGCCGTGCGCGAAGTACAGGCCGAGTGTGACCAATGGCAGCGCCACACAGGCGACCATGAACACGATGCAGCAGAAACGCAGCAACGCAGGACGCCGCGACGGCGGCAGGCAAAGGATTGCCAGCACCGGTATCAGCGCCAGGATCGAGCCCTTTTGCGTGGTCAGAAATACGGCGGCACAGGACGCGGCGCCAACCACGACACGCAGTCGCCACGTTCGGACGTGGCTCATGATCACAATGCCGAGCAGCGGAACCAGGATCGCGGCGGAGATCGAGCTGCGGGCAAAGCCCGCGACGCGACGCGCGAGTGGATCTTGGATTTCCCAATTCTTCGACACGTCGACGTTGAGGTTGCCGATGATGGTCTTGATTCCCGTCCACGGGAAGGTGACGAAAAACTTGTCGAGGCACAAGCCGATGAGCGCCACGCACCAGATAACGACCATGAATGTGAGTAGCTTTTTCCCCGGCGACACCAACAGCGAGGCGAGAAAGAATCCACACAGGACGTTGGCCACTATTTTCATAGCGTAGGCGACGGCGATGGCGTCGCCGATCGTGCCCATAAGCACCAAACCGTGAAAGACGATAAGCGCCCCAAACACGAAATAGGCCGGATGGATACGCAAGCGCAGTGCCTGTGCCGCCAACAGCACGGCGAGCGGCCCCAGGATCAGCGCATCGCGCAGAAAGATGTAATTATCCTTGCCGCAGAGATAGAGCACGTAGCGCAGCGGCGCTTCGAAGGCGTAGATGCCGATATAGGCGGCCGTGCAAAATACGAACAGCGACGCCAAACCTCGGCTGTCGAGATTGCCGAAATCGGTCGCCGCCGTCGAATTTTGCAGCGTGCGCTTCGATGCGCCCGGCCGCCAAGCGGCCGTTCTGCGCGTACTCGCGCCGGCGGCGGTGTCGAATCCAACCATACGTCATCACAACCACTCTCGTGAGGCCATCGCAACGGGCCAAGGCGTGATCAATATGTGGCCGCCATTTCGTTTGACGTGCGTCGGAGGGCGCGCGCCAGATTGTCGGTGGCGTGGCCGGGATCGTCCCGCCGTCGCCGACACGACGCACACGATCGGTGGGCAGCAAAACGTGCGTCCGGTGGCATCTGCCGGCGGCGGCCGTTAGCATGCAACCGGCAGGCGATAACCGACGCGTGGCAACGAACGTGGAAGTACCGCTGCGAGATACCGTTCGGCACGCGACATTGTCCGATGGAATTCGCGTCGCCTATGCGATCCTCGGCGATCCCAAAGCGTCGAAACGAGCGGTCTTGATCCATTCGCTGGCGATGGATCGCAATTTCTGGCGCCCGGTTGCTGAACGGCTGGCACGCGATGCGACGGTCCTGATCTACGATTGTCGTGGCCACGGCGCGTCGGACAAGCCGGCAGGCCCCTACACGGTCGAACTTTTCGCACGCGATCTGGCCGAATTGCTCGATGCCGTCGGCTGGCGGTCGGCGCTGGTCGCAGGCGCGTCGATGGGTGGATGCGTCGCGCTCGCCTTTGCCGCTTCCTATCCGCAACTTGTCACGGCGCTCGGCCTCGTCGACACGACCGCGTGGTACGGCGTCGAAGCGCTGCGGCAATGGGCCGAGCGCGCCGAGCGCGCGCTCAAGGCGGGGCTCGGCGGGCTGATCGACTTTCAGGTGACGCGTTGGTTCGGCGACGACTTTCGCGCGGGTCATCCGGACATCGTGCGGCAGTCGGTCGAGATTTTTCTGCGCAACGACCTGCCGGCCTATGCCGCAAGCTGCCGGATGCTCGGCGCTTGCGATCTGCGCGCGGTGTTGCCAACGATCGCGGCGCCGACCGCCGTTCTGGTGGGCGAGGAGGATTACGCCACGCCCGTCGCCATGGCCGAGGCGTTGCGCCACGGGATACGGAACGCCAACCTCACGGTACTCAAGGGTGCGCGCCACCTGACTCCGCTCGAACGTCCCGGCGAGGTCGCGGCGGCGTTGGCGCCGCTTCTCTAGACACCCGTCCACGCGCTAGGCTCGCATCATGCGCTACGAGCTCTATTACTGGCCGCAGATCCAAGGTCGCGGCGAGTTCATCCGTCTCGCGCTCGAAGAAGCTGGCGCCGACTACGTCGACGCCGCACGCGCGAAGGGCGGCATGGACAAAATGATGCGGCTCCTGAAGGGTGGCGCTCGTCCGCCGTTCGCGCCGCCCTTTCTTAAGGCCGGTAAGCTGCTCCTCGCCCAGACGGCGATGATCCTGTTCTACCTCGGCGGTCGGCACGGCTTGGCGCCCAGGGACGAGGCAGGCCGGCTCTGGGTCCATCAATGTCAGCTGACGCTGCTCGATTTTCTGGTCGAGATCCACGACACGCATCATCCGATCGCCGGCGGCCTCTACTACAAGGATCAAAAGCCCGAAGCACTTCGTCGCGCGGCAGAATTTCACGCCAGCCGCCTGCCGAAATATCTCGGCTATTTCGAGAATTTGCTCACGAAGCATCCACGCGGCGGATTGGCCGGTGCAAAACTCTGCTATGCCGACCTGTCGCTGTTCCAGGTTGCCGAGGGGCTGGCCTACGCCTTTCCCCAGGCGATGGCAGGCCGGACGTCGCAGTATCCGCGCCTTCATGCGCTACGCGATCGTGTCGCTGCACGGCCGCGCATCAAAGCCTATCTTGCGTCGACGCGGCGCATTCGGTTCAACGAGCAGGGCATCTTCCGTCACTATCCCGAGCTCGATGGATGATGCGGCGCGTCTTGATGCTGTTCCTCGCCATCTTCGTCCTGCCGCTGCTGGTCAGCGCCTGCGTCTACGGCCTTGGCGATGGCGTACCCTGGTACGAAGCGCGCCGCGATCCAACCGGCCTGGCGCCCGATCCGGCGATTACGCCGGAAGCGGTCATCCAGGTTTATGCCGCGCGCGCCGTCGCCTGGCGCGGCATTTTCTCCGTCCACACCTGGATTGCGGTCAAGCCGACCGGCGCGCCGCGTTTCACGCGTTACGAAGTCCTCGGCTTTGGCGTCAGTCAGGGCGCACCGGCCATCCGCGTCGATCGCATGGGGCCGGACAATTACTGGTTCGGTGATAAGCCGGTGATCGTGCTCGACCGGCGTGGGCCGGGCGTCGACGCCCTCATCGGCAAGATCGAGGCCGCGGTCGCGTCCTATCCCTATCCGCACGAATATCGCGCCTGGCCAGGCCCCAACAGCAACACGTTTACCGCCTATATCGCGCGCGCCGTGCCCGAGCTCGGCCTGGCGCTGCCGGCCAACGCCGTGGGCAAGGATTTTCTGCCGGGCTTCAAAGTCTTCGCCGCGGCGCCGAGCGCGACCGGGTACCAGGTCTCGCTCTACGGTCTTGCCGGCCTGTTGGTGGCACGCGACGAGGGGGTCGAGCTCGATCTGCTCGGGCTCGATCTCGGTATCGATCTTGCCAGACCGGGGATCAAGCTACCCGGCGTCGGCTGGTTGGGCGTCGGCGGACGGACGCCCGCCTGACGCCGTAATCAGGGCAGATCGGCGGCTTGCCGACGGCGCGACCGGCCTGTCACAATGCGCGCAGCCACGGCGGAGCGAAGACCGATGACGGCAACCGTACGGGCGTTGAAATCCAAGACCAGCAGGGGCGCCGGCTCGGTGATCGCGCGGCTCGACGCCGAGGTCGACGCCTTCGTGCGGCGCACGCGCTTTTTCCATGAAGCGATGACGCGCGGCCGCGCCGTGATGTTCGTTTTCCAGCACCGCCAGAACACAAGGCACCGCAATTCTGTGCTTAAGCTGCGCGTCGCCACCAATTGTCCCGATTGGGACATAAGGCTGCGCATCATTGGCGCTTGCGCCGAGGAAATCATCGCCGATCACGAGCACGGGGGCGGCCGGCCGCATTGGGCGATCCTCGAAGAGCTCGGGCTCAAGATCGGCTTGAAGCGCGACGACATCCGCAACGCGCAGTTGCTCGCGTCGACACAGATGGCGTGGCTGGCGTGGGACGCGCTGATGTCCAATCGGCCTTGGCTCGAAGGTCTGGTCGCCAACACTTGCGCCGAGCGCGCCAACATTCCGGGCTACGGCGAAGGCATCTTGCGCAAGCATGGCTGGTTTGGCCTCGAGCGGCAACGGTGGGGCAAACTCTTCGGCCTCGCCGACGACGATCTTGAATTCTTCGAGCTGCACGAGGCCGCCGACATCGCGCATTCGGATCTCGGCTGGAAGACGATCGCTGAACAGGCCGAGCGCCAAGGCGCCGCCGAAGCGGTGGTGCAGGCGTGCAGCGTCAACCTCGCGGTATGGGAGAACTATCTCGACGGCATTGCCGACGGCGGCGATGCGCTCGATCGCGGTCGCGAACCGAATTATGTCTGATTAACGGGCGTCGAGCACCGCGGACGGCAGAACGAGCGAGAGAGGAGAGGTCGTGATGCTTATCGATTGTCGCGACAAATCCGAGGTTGAAGCCGCGCGAACGGTGGTCGCGCATTACGATGCCCTAGCGCCCGGTGAACGCGCCGAAGCGCTGCTGTCCGATTATCCGCAGCACACGCGGATGTGGTTGCTCGAAGCGGGCATCCGCCACGTGCCGACACGCAATTCCGATGGCGCATGGCGTCTGGTGTTTGTTCGCGGCCTGTCACCGACGTTGGGCAAGCCGACGGGGTTTCACCATTTGGCGGCGCGCAGCGACGGTTCGATCTGGGCATGCCAGCGCAGCCCTGTCGTCGCACGGATCGACGGCGGCACGCGCCGCATCGCGGCCGTTGCGCGGGCGCTCAAGTCTGGATCGCACCTTGCGTTGAACGACGCGGCCGACCAGGTCGTGGTCGCCGATCCGGCGGCCGGCGAACTGGTCGCTCTGCGTTGCTCCGACCTCGCGGTCACGCATCGCTGGGCGACGCCCGGCGGGCCGCAATTGCCGCTGGTGACGCCGGACGGCATCGTCTGCGTAACCGGCGGCGCAACCGGCACACTGACCATCGTCCGCCCCCAGGCCGGCGGCTACGTCACGCAGACCGTAGAGGTTGGCTCGACGCCGCACGATCCGGCGCTGTCGAGCGACGGGCAATACGCGTTCGTGCCATGCATGGGCGCGACCGATCTGGCCAAGGTGCGGCTATCCGACGGCGCGATCGTCGGCCGCTGCACGGTCGGCGACGGCCCGTCGCACGCCAAGGCGGACCACCGCCGCAAGCGCATTTATGTCGCCAACAGCTGGGACGGCACGCTGGCGGCGCTCGACGAGGATGGGAGCATTATCGCCTCGGTCGCAAGCGGACGCTGGGCGCATGCGGTGTGCCTGACCCCGGACGGCGGCCAGATCTGGGTCGCGAACTTCCTCGACGATACCGTCGCTGTGTTCGACGCCGCGACCTTGAAGCGGATGGCGTTGCTCGAGACCGAGGCTTATCCGCACGGCCTCGACATTTCGCCCGACGGCCGCCGCGCCGTGGTGACCGGGTTCGCTGCCGACTACGCCCGGATTTTCGAAGTGCCGAGCGGCAAGTTGCTCGCGCGCGTCGAAATCGGCCGCGGCGGCGCGCACACGGGTTTCATCGACGATAGTGGCGTGGCGGTGGTGACCTGTTCCGTCGCAGATCACTTGGCCTGCATCGATCTCGACACCGATCGGGCTGTCGGGTGGATTGCGCTCGGCAACGCCTAGACGGCAATCAGCCGCTCAACTCTTGAGCGGCGGGTAATCGCGCGAGAACACCGGCTCTTCGAGGAACTTGTTCGGATCGTAGTGCCAGAACTGGCTGACGGCTGGATAGCTCTTGATTGTCACGTTGATCAGCTTGCCGCTCCGTTTCTCGATCCGGCGGATATAAACGGTAAAGACCAGGTTGCCGTATTCGTCGAATTTGACCGGTCCGCGCGGCGTCTCGCTCAGTGACACGGCGCGGATCGCCTTGATCAGCGCGTCACGATCGTCGACCTTGCCGCCGGTCGTCTTGAGCGCGGCTTCGAGAATCTGGCCGTTGACGTAGAGTGCGGCGGCGTAGAATCCGATCGGGATGTCGGCGCCGTAATATTTGTTCATCACGGCGATGAAGCGCCGGTTGGCCTCGGTCTTGAGGTCGAGGGTGTAAGGAATCGAGTTGATCAGCCCGATCGCCTCGTCGCCGAAATTGCGCATGATGCTGTCGTCGGCAACGGTGGACCCGCCGAGCAGCGGCAGTTTGAAGCCCTGGTCGTGATATTGCCGCGTGAACTTGATCGGGTTGGCGCCGGCATAGACCTGTACCACGACGTCGACCGCACGAGGATCGATCTGGGCGAGATAGGGCGTGTAGTCGGGCGTGTTGAACGGCGACCACAATTTCTTGGCCAAATGCCCGCCGTCGTCTTCGTAGACTTTCTGGAAGCCGCCGACCTGTTCGTAACCGAACGCGAAATCGTCGCCGAGCGTGATCGCACGCTTGAGCTTCATCTCCCTGATCGCATAGTCGGCCAGCGGATACAGGCACTGGGCCGAGCTGTCCGACGTGCGCACCTGATAGAAATTGCGGTGTCGCTGCGTCAGGTCTTCGGCGCCGCCGAAGCCCATGGTCGGCATCTTGTTCTGACCGAGGTAATCCTCGATCGCCAGCCACTCGAAGGCGGCGAGGGGGCCCATGATCAGGTCGACCTTGTCGCGCTCGACCAGCTCGACCGCTTTGGTCTTGGCGACGGCGGGCTGGCCGGCGGTGTCGGCGACGATCAGCTCGACCTTGCGGCCGGCGAGCGTGAAGTTCTTGTCCTTGAGGAAACAGGTGATGCCTTCCTCAAGGTGAATGCCGCCGGCGGCGAGGCCGCCGGTTTTCACCGTCATCAGGCCGATCTTGATCGGCGCTTGCTGTGCGATTGCGGGCGTCGGCAACGTCGCCGTGCCGGCAATCGCAGCCGTGCCGGCCATGAATGTCCGGCGATCCAATGTCTTGGTCATGTCGATCCTCCCCATCAGCGGTGCGCTCTTTGTGGCGCGTGAGCCCGTTGAACACAGTATAGGTACGGAACGCGCAGGCCGCCAACGGCGGCGGGCGCCGCAACGCAATGCCATGAAGCGTCCCGCCCACGCCTGCCCACTGTCGTTCCGGGATGTCGAGTCCGCTCGTTTTTCGCGCGCAGATTTCGTACAACGGGCGCTGCCATGGACGCCTTAACCGCTTTGACCACCCGCGTCTCGCCGGCGGCGCTCGATGCGCCCGGTCCGTCGGCCGACGCGCTCCAGAAGATCCTCGAGGCCGCGGTCGCCGCGCCAGATCATGGCCGCATGCGGCCGTGGCGTTTCCTCATTATCGAAGGAACGGCACGCGACAAATTCGGCGCCTTGCTTGCCGAAGCATTGCAGCGCCGCGAGCCGACGGCGCCGGCCGGCAAGCTCGACGCCGAACGCAAAAAGGCGCTCCGCGCGCCGCTGATCGTCGTCGTCGCCGCCGCGGTGCAGCCGGGCGCCAAAGTGCCGGAAATCGAGCAATTGGTGTCTGTCGGTGCGGCGGCCCAGAACATCCTCGTGGCCGCTTATGCGCTTGGCTTCGGCGGATTCTGGCGTACCGGCACCATCGCCTATGATGCCGCGATGAAACGTGCCCTCGGCCTCGCCGAAACCGACGCCATCATCGGATTTCTCTATCTGGGCACGACCAAGACGCCCGGTCCGCCGCGTCAAAACGATACGGCCTCGGTCACCCGCCGCTGGGCAGGCTGAGGCGTTGCCGTAAGGGCGGCGACTTTCGGCACGTGTCGGTGGATTTTACGACAACCAAAAATAATGGCGCCGAGCGGCAGGTTTCCGCGGCTGGCACGCCGATTGCTCCCCTCCCCATAGAAGCTGATTAAGCGTGGGGAATTGGTCATGATGAATTTCGTGCTTTTCGCGTTCGGCCTGCTGACGGCGGCCTACGACACGATCGTCCGGGTCTGAGTTCAGCAAAACGAAACGGAACGCCACGCGCCAAGGCGCTGCGGCGTGTTATGCCGTTCCGCCCTCGACGCGGACGCGGCCGTCGTCGCCGAACGCCCGCAGCCACTTTCCGGTCCGCGCCACGCCGCCGAAGGTAAAGAGATGCAGGCCGGCGATATCGACGTCTGCCGGGTCCGTGGCTGCAAGTGCGTGGATCACCTTTTCGGGTCCTGATTCGACGAGCAGGCGCGCGATCGACGTCTGGCCACTGACCAGAGCGAGCAGCGAATTGCCGATGCCGCAACGCATCGCGAACTTGGCGAGAGTGGCGATGCTCGCCGGACCGGCAAGGCCGACCCGCACCGGAACGCGGTTGCCGGCGGCGCGCATGCGCGCAAGCCAGCTGATGATCGGCGTCGCGTCGAAGCAGAATTGCGTGACGACATAGGGCGCGATGCCGTCGCCCTGCAGCAGACGGAGCTTCGCCGCCAGTGCCGCGTCGAGGGTGGCGGTCGCGATCTTGGGATGGCCTTCGGGATAACCCGCAACGCCGACGGTACCGATGCCGTGCTTGCGCAGCAGACCGGTCTCAATCAGCTCGAGGCTCGAATGGAACGGGCCAGCCGGCCGGTCGAGATCGCCGGCAATGACCAGCACGCGATCGACGCCGGCGCCGACCGACCGCGCGAGAAAATCGTCGAGTTGCGTCGGGCCTGTGAGATAGCGCGCGGCGACATGCGGCACCGGACAGAAGCCGGCGCGCTTCAAGCGCGCCGCGGTTTCGACGACCGCGTGATAGGAATCGTCGGGCGCGAAATTGACGTAGACCGGCGTGCCCGGCGCAAGAAATCCGCGGCAGAGCTGTTCGCTGCCGTGTTCGTGCGACGAAAGCTCGATCGAAACCCCACGCAACAGCTCGGCGATCCGCTGCCGCTGGCGATTGGGGGGCGGGACAGGCACCGCCAAGTCGCCGATATGCGGGAGCGGTGGCATCATCCCGAATCCCGCTTGCGTGAGATGATATAGGACTCGTCCCAGAACCAGAGCCCGCCGTGCTTTTGCAGCACCTCGCGCGTTGCGTCGAGATAGGCCGTGCTGCCGATGACTTCGGACAGCCTGTGGTCCTCGATCTGGGCGACGTAGATCGCGGCATTCCAGGCCGCGAACAGCGTCGATGTGCCGATCGATTCGCTGATCTCGCTCGGCAAGGTGTGCATTTCGTAGCGGAAGATCGAGCGCGTGTCGGCATAGGCGTTGAAATTGAGATCGCGGCCGTTGTTGCCGAGCTCGGCCTTGACCGCGCGCAGCAGTTGATGCCGGTCGTGCAGGAACGGATTCTCGCCCGGCCAGATTTTCTGGATGATCTCGAGGCCCGGATCGTTGCCGTGCGAATGGATGCCGATGAGCCGACCGCCCGGTGCCAAGGCACGCGCTAGCGGCGCGATCACCTTCTGGGCCTTGAACTCGAGCGGTGCGCGGGCGCGATAAGGCTGCGAGGCGATGACCAGATCGTAGTCCGCGCGCGTCGCGCCGCGCCGCGGACGCAATGGATCGAGCAGGAACTTGTAGTCGTCGCGATAGATCACCAGAACGACGGGTTTCTCGTAGATCGGATTGCCCGAGACCTTGCTGAGCTTGGCGCGCCAGTTCTGGCTGAGGAAGGGCTGGAGTTGGGTGATCTGCTGCTCGAATTCGTGCGACGTGCCGCCCATCAGGCTGACTTCGTGCCAGGCCAGGCTGGTCGCGGCAGTGACCGAATTGGGCGTCAGCCACGGCGCCTCGGAGTAATACATGTTGGTCAGCACCAAGACGGTCGCCGGATGCTCGAAAAATCGGTCCGGCATTTTTTCGAGCGTCAGGCGCACGTCCTCGAGGCTGATCTCCTTGCCGACGATGTAAAGTGGCGTCGTCGGGAAGCGGTTGTGCAGCGAGCGCGCGACGCGCGCTAGCACGGTGCCGTCGCCCATGCCGGCGTCGAACACGCGGATGCCCGGCGGCCGCGGATGGATGTTACCGAGCTCCATGCTGACGCGCTCGGCGACCGTCCATTTCTCGCCGCAGGTGTTGACGAACAGCAGGTATTTCTGTCGGTTGTCGTAGAAGCGGAAATTCTTGTCGGCCTTACCCTTGCCGTTGACGTCGGTGAGGGCCGGCGGGATCGGTTTGGCCAGCGGCGGCGACGTCGTGGCCGGCGCCGGCGCGGCGACCGCCACGGTGCGGGCGCGCGTCGCGTCCGGTTTATGGCGCACCATGAAGTCGCGCACGCGTTCGACGGTTTCGACGGTCACGCGGCCGCCGAAGCGCAGCCGGCTGACCAACTTGCCGTCGTTGACGGCGAGGCGGCCGAACGTCGACTCCGCCATGCCGACGTGGCGACAGTATCCCGAAATCTCGTGCAGCAGCGACTGGCTGTCCATGTGCGTCCACCCCTGGCGCGCCGCCCGCGCGCTTGTTGCTTTGGGCTGATTTCGAACGCGCATTGAGCACCGGTCAACCACAATTCCGCCCACTCCAATTATGGGCAGGACGATGGGATTAATCCCATTAAAATGGGCAAATGATTAGGCCATTCCTAGCCCATTTTGGCGGCGCACAAAGCCGGTGGAAAACGCCTCGCGTGCTTAAAACGTGCACCCTTGGCGGTGAGTGGGCAGCGCCTAGATGCCGCCCCAGACTTCGGTCGCGACCTCGGCAACAAGCGCCAGTTTGCGGCGTTCGAGGTCGGTCGCCAGCTTGTTGCCGTGGTGCGAACTGGCGAAGCCGCATTGCGGGCTGAGGCAAAGATAATCGAGCGGGACATATTTCGCCGCGGCGTCGATGCGCCGCTTGAGCGCGTCCTTCGATTCGAGGTCCGGCCGTTTTGTGCTGACCAGTCCGAGCACGACGTATTTGCCCTTGGGAACGAAGCGCAGCGGCTCGAAGCCGCCCGAACGCTGGTCATCGTATTCGAGGAAGAAGCCGTCGACCGCCGCACTGAATAGCCCCTCGGCGACGGCGTCGTAACTGCCTTCGGCCATCCACATGCTCTGGAAGTTGCCCCGACAGGTATGCATGGTGACGCGTAAGCCCGGCGGCCGCTCGGCAATGAGTCCGCTGATGATCTGCGCATAGCGCGCCGGCAGCGCGTCAGGGTTCTCGCCGTCGCGCCGCACCTGCGCGCGGATCTGTTGGTCGCAGAGCGTGGCAAAGGAGACGTCGTCGATTTGCAAATAGGTCAGGCCGGCACCCGCGAGGTCCTTGATTTCGGCACGATAGGCGGCGGTGATGTCGGACCAGAATTCGTCGAGGTCGGGATACGCTGTGGCGTTCACGACATGGCGGCCGCCGCGCATGTGCATGTAGGTCGGCGCCGGAATGCACACTTTGGGCGTGCGGCTGGTCGTGCTTTTGAGAAACTTGAAATCGTCGAGTATGACCGGCCGGGTGCGGCGGACCTTGTCCCGCACCACTAGCATCGACCGCGTTTCGGCGGTTTCGCCATGCTCGCCGCGGAAGCCGAGCGCGTATTGCGCCTGGGTCGCGACGATGCCGCTGAAGCCGGTGAGGAAATCGACATGCCAGAAGGCGCGGCGAAATTCGCCGTCGGTGATGCCGCGCAATCCAGCCGATTCCTGCAGCCGCACCGCCTCTTTGATGGCGCGATCCTCGATCGCACGCAGCTCCGTCTTGGTGATCGTGCCTTTGGCGGCCTGTTCGCGGGCGGCGTGTAATGCGGGCGGGCGCAGCAGCGAGCCGACCTGATCGGCGCGGAACGGTGGTTGGCTGGTCTTGGTCATGACAACCTCCTTCTCGGCAATTTTTCTATCACCCGATAGGCGTTTCTTCTATCGTCCGCCGGTTGCCGAACGGGGAGACCAGCCATGCCGTCCGCCCGGGGCGCGCGCGCTGTCCGGCCGCGCCGGCGCGCCGAGGAGATCATCGACGCCGCTGCCGCGGTGTTCGCCGAGCGTGGCTATCACGGCGCCTCGACCCAGGACGTCGCCGATCGCCTCGGCATGCGGCAGGCCAGCCTCTATTACTACTTCCCGTCGAAAGAAGCCGCGTTAGAGCAGGTTTGTCTGCGCAGCGTGGGCGATTTCGTCGAGCGCGCGCAGGCGATCGCCGCCGGTCCGGACCGCGCCGCCGACAAGCTTGCGGCAATCGTCGAAAGCCATCTGGCGCCGGTCGAGACGCGCGGCGATTACGTGCGCTGCTTTCTACGCGAGCGCCGGTTTCTGCCGCGCGACAGCGCCCGGCGCATCGGCCGGGTCGCGCGGCAGTATGAGGGCATTTTGCAAGGCGTGATTGAAGCCGGCATCGCCGCGGGCGAGCTGCGGCGCGATCTCGATCCGCGGCTGACGACCTTGGCATTGATCGGCATGTGCAATGCGGCGATGGAATGGTACGGGCGCGAGCCGAACACGCCGCTTGGCCGCATCGCCAATAAATTCGCGGCGCTCGTCGTCGACGGCGTGCGGGCGACGCGCGGCGCGTCGCCGCCTAGCGGAAATCGCGCGAAGGGAAGCGATGGTCGCGCCGGTTCTCGGCCGCGGCGGCGAGTTGGTGGGTGATCGCGGTTTCGCGTGCGGCGGCGAGCACGCGCAGCTCGGCTGAGCAATCTTCGATCCGGTCGGCGACGATGTGGATGACGATGCTCTCGCGTTGCAATTTGCCGCTCACCGTCAGCAGTGCGGCGTTCATCGTTTCGCGGCGGAAGCGCTCGAAGACCTGCGGCCAGACGATGACGTTGGCGACACCGGTTTCGTCCTCGAGCGTGGCGAAAACCACGCCCTTGGCGCTGCCCGGCCGCTGCCGCACCAGCACAAGGCCGGCGACGCGGACCCGTGCACCGTTCACCAGCCCGGCAAGCTGTGCGACGGGCGTCACGCCGCGCGCCGCCATGTTGTTGCGCAGCAAGGCCAGCGGATGCGATTTGAGCGAAAGCTGCAACGTGCCGTAGTCGGCGCCCACCGCTTCGCCCAGGCTCATCGCCGGCAGCGCCACTGCCGGCTCGCGCGTTAGCGGATCGTCATGGGCGAACAGTGGCGGCGGCGCCGCGCCCAGACCCTTTAAAGTCCACAGCGCCTCGCGCCGCTGCAAGCCCATTGACGCCAGGGCGTCGGCAGTAGCGAGACGTTCGAGCGCGGTGGCGTCAATGCCGGCACGCCGCCACAATGCGTGCGGATCGGCATAGGCGTTGCCGCGATTGGTGACGAGGCGGTCCGCGTCAATTGCCGCGAAGCCTTTGATCTCGCGGAACCCTAGCCGCAACGCGACGCCGCCGGTCGAGCCCGCGGCGGGCTCAAGCGTGCAATCCCATTCGCTGTGGTTGACGTCGACCGGACGGATCTCGACACCGTGCTCGCGCGCGTCGCGCACAAGCTGAGCCGGCGCATAGAAGCCCATTGGCTGACTGTTCAGCAGCGCACAGGCGAAGGCGGCGGGATAGTGGCATTTGATCCAGGCTGAGACATAAGCGAGGAGCGCGAAGCTGGCGGCGTGGCTTTCGGGAAAGCCGTATTCGCCGAAGCCTTCGATCTGACTGAAGCAGCGTTCGGCAAACTTGCGGTCGTAACCGCGCTCCACCATGCCTTCGATCATCTTGGCGCGGAACGTGTGGATGGTGCCGGCCCTGCGGAAGGTCGCCATGGCACGGCGCAACTGGTCGGCCTCGCCGGGCGTGAAGCCGCCGGCGATGATGGCGATGCGCATCGCCTGTTCCTGGAACAACGGTACGCCCAACGTCTTGCCGAGGACTTCTTCGAGTTCGGGCGAGGGAAACTCGACCTTCTCCTTCTTGTTACGGCGGCGCAGGTAGGGATGG
>JAGXBG010000205.1 GCA_018971215.1 Alphaproteobacteria bacterium | reverse complement strand
CTGCTCGTCGGCGGCTGCTTTGTCAGCGACGAGCCGCTCATTCAATCCCGCGACTACGTCTATCCGCTGCCGGATCGGGCTTCCGGCGACGCGTTCAAATGGAACGACGAACAGTCGCAGTGGACCTACGCCAACCATTTTAGCCTCGCGCGCGACGGCGCCGAATACGTCCTGCAAGAACCCGGCGACGACGACAAGCTCGGCGAAGTCCACGTCGTGTTCGCGGCGATCGGCAGCAACCGGTGGCTTGTGCAGGAGAACCCGGACAAGGATTCCAGCCAATACTATTACGGCCTCGTCGAGCGCGACCCGCAGGGGCACTTTTTCGTCTACTACCTGACCGATCTGTGCGACCTGGTGCCGAAACAGAGCGGCCTCAATATCCGCATCGACGACAGCACGCCGAGCGTCGATTGCTACGCCGGTTCGATCGCCGACGTCGCCGCCGCGATCGACCGCTACTTGCCGAACGGCACGCGCCCCGATCGGGCGTATGTCATGCGCTGACTCCGCGCCAGCCGTCGGCGTGCCGCGGAACTCGTCGCAAAGGGGGAATGGCGATACGAACGCATCATTCGACCATACGTGCGCTGGCAACTGCTTTGCCGCTGACGGCGATTGTGGCCGCACCCTCGCCGGCGCAGGCCGAACACTGGTACGGATCGGGGGGCGTCTGCATGGACCTCGACAGCGTGCACATTCTCGACGACAACGGCACGAAATACGTCACCTTCAGGCAGCAACTGTGCAAGGGCAGCGGCATCCTGCTGTGGGCGATCGTCGACAGTGACTGCGAAGTCGCCCGCCGCGGCGATCTCACGGTCCAGCTTTACGTTTACGACGCCGATGCGCGCCAATGGCGCACGGTCGATGAATACTTCAACTTTCCATCGCTCCACGAGGACGAACACGCCAACGCCGGCGTCGCCTGCAATTGGGCGCATCCTCAGTTTCCGTGAAGACGGCCGCGACGCGGCGGCTCAGGTGCGGCCGTCGAATCCGGCGTCGATCGGCACCGCCGAGTATTTCGGTGCGCCGCCCTCGTCCCAGGCGAGACAGCTCATCAACATGTCGATGTCTGCGCCGTTGTTCGACAGAGGCACCGCAAGGACTTCGCAGTTCCACACGCGCGCATCCGTAACGTAGGCGCGCCGCATCCGCACCGCCGGGCCTCGCGCCTCTATGACGGCGGAATAATGCTCCATCGCCATGTGGTAATGGCGCCGGTCTGGCATCGCCTCGACGAATTTTCCGGTCATGTCCATGCCGATGCGTTCCGCGATGCCGATGCCCTGAAGCCGGAAACGGAACCGTAGCGGATCGCGCAGCACGTCGAGCAACGATATGTAGCCAAGGGCGTAGCGCAGATCCCACGGATCGAAATCGCGGCGCGCCGGAAATTCGCGACCGCGGCGCCGGGTCTCCCAGTCTGCGTAAAATCTCTGAAGCATCGGTGATTCGAGCGCCGGCATCCCATAACGATAATCATCCGTTGGTTGCCAAGGTGTGAACGTCGACCCGTTAACGCCGTGCAATCTTGGCGCCGCGCAAAGCGCCGCGACATGCGTTGGTATGCCAACGCGCAGCGTGCGGCCGCCGCTAAACGCCGAGATGCCGGTGCAGGACCTCGGGCTGGTCGCGCACCGCCCGTGCGCTCAAGGCCTCGACCACGTGGCCATTGCGCAAAATATAGACGCGGTCGGCCAGCGTCATCGCGGCGGTGACGTTCTGCTCGACGATCACCAGCGTCTGCCCCGCTTCGGCGAGCGTGCGACAGGTCGCGAGCAGATCGCGGACAATGATCGGCGCCAAGCCTTCGAACGGCTCGTCGAGCAGGATGATTTTGGGGTCGCGCACCAGCGCACGCGCGATCGCCAGCATCTGCTGCTCGCCGCCGGACAAATCGGTGCCGCGGCTGCGGCGGCGTTCGCGCAGGCGGGGAAAGACTTCCCAGATGCGGTCCAACGGCCAGCGCGATTTCGCGGTCATGCCCGCGAGCACGAGATTCTCCTCGACGGTCAACGTGCCGAAGATGCGGCGCTCTTCGGGCACGAGTTGCAGCCCGTGCGCGGCGATGGCGTGCGACTTCAGTCCGTGGATCGGGACGCCGTCGAAAACGATACGGCCCGAGCGCGGCCGCACCATGCCGATCAGGCTTTTCAAGGTGGTGCTCTTGCCGGCGCCGTTGCGGCCGAGCAACGCCACGACCTCGTTCTTGGCGACTTCGAGCGAAATGTCGAACAGGATATGGCTGTCGCCGTAGTAGCTGTTCAACTTCTCGACTTCGAGCAGTGCGCTCATGCGGCGACGCCACCGAGATAGGCTTCCTGGACGAAGCTATTGCGCTGGATTTCGGCCGGCGTGCCTTCGGCCAGCACCGCGCCTTCGTGCAGCACGGTGATGCGTTCGGCGAGCTCGAAGATCGCGTCCATGTCGTGGTCGACGACGACCATCGTCCGGCCGCGCCGAATATTCTTGAGCAGCGTCACGGTCTCGGCCCGTTCGCGCGGACTCATGCCGGCAAGCGGCTCGTCGAGCAGCAGCAGCGACGGCGATGACGCCAGCGCCAGACCGATTTCGAGCCGCCGCTTCTCGCCGTAGGCCAGGTCAGAAACCGGCACGTCGGCGCGCGCCGTTAGGCCGACGAGCGCCAGTGTGCTTTCGACCTGCGCGTCGAGACCGGGCACGCGCTCGATCCGCCGCAGGAAATCCAGCGAGAAGCGGCCGCGCCGTTCGGCGAGCGCGGCGATAACGACGTTGGCGCGCACGGTCAGCCGATTGAACAGCTGGTTGACTTGATAGCTCTTGGTCAGGCCGAGCTGGCAGACCGAAGCGACGTCCAGGCCGGTGATGTCGCGGCCGTGGAAAATGATGCGTCCCGACGTCGGCGGCAGCTCGCAGGTGAGCATCTTGAAGAACGTGCTCTTGCCGGCGCCGTTCGGTCCGATCACGCCGCGCATCTCGCCCTGATTGACCGCAAAATCGATGTCGCGGTTGGCGACCAGGCCGCCGAACGATTTGGTGATCCCGCGTGCTTCGAGCACCGGCCCCGAAAACGGCGTTTCGTCGTGGCGGCGCGACGGACCGACGGTGGCCACGACCGCGGCGGCGACCGGCGCCGGCGCTTCGATTTCGCCGTCGCCGGCGCGCCGGCGCGCGGCGAGCAGACCGATCGCGTCGCGCAGGCCGCCGATCAAGCCACGACGCAGGAAGCAGACCAGCAGGACGAAGACCAGGCCGAGCACCAGCTTCCACGCCGCGCCAAGGTTGAGCGCCGCCTGCAGGAAATCGCGCAGGGACAGCCAGACCGCGGCGCCGACGAGGGGGCCGAGCAATGTGCCGGAGCCGCCGATAATCGTTTGCATGATGAGCTGGCCCGAGGTGTCGAAGGTGAAGGCCTCGGGCGGCATGAACGCCTGCAACACGCCGA
>JAGXBG010000204.1 GCA_018971215.1 Alphaproteobacteria bacterium | reverse complement strand
GTGCAGCAGGGCTGCGATCACCGCTGCACCTTCTGCGTCATTCCGCTCGGCCGCGGCCTGAGCCGTTCGGTGCCCGCCGGCGCAGTCGTCGATCAAGCGCGCGCGCTGGTCGCCAAGGGTTATCGCGAGCTGGTGCTGACCGGCGTCGATCTCACCGCTTATGGCGCCGATCTGCCGGGTCAACCGTCGCTCGGGTCGTTGGTGCGGCGTGTGTTGACGCTGGTGCCCGAACTTGAGCGGCTGCGCCTGTCGTCGCTCGATCCGGCCGAGATCGACGAGCCGCTGTGGCACCTCGTCGCCGACGAGCCGCGGCTTATGCCGCACCTGCATCTCTCGCTCCAGGCCGGCGACGATATGATCCTGAAGCGCATGAAGCGCCGGCATACGCGCGCCCAGGCGCTGAGCATGGCGCGCCGTGCCCGCGATCTGCGTCCCGGCATCGCCTTGGGCGCCGATCTGATTGCCGGCTTTCCGACCGAAGACGAGACTATGTTCGGCCGCACACTCGATTTCGTCGCCGAAGCCGGGCTCGATTATCTGCACGTCTTTCCGTTCAGCGCCCGCGCCGGCACGCCGGCGGCGCGCATGCCGCAGCTGCCCAAGGCGCTGGTGCGCGAACGCGCGGCGCGGCTCAGGGCGGCGGGCGCGGCCGCGCTCGAACGGGCGTTGCGCGCGCGCGTTGGCACCGAGGCGCAGGTGCTGATCGAGCAGCCCGGCTTTGGCCGCAGCGAGCATTACGCGCCCGTGGCGCTCGACGGCGATGCGCCGTCGGGCGCTGTCGTGCGGACGAAACTCACCGGCGCCAGCGCCGAACGGCTCACCGGCATCGCCGCATGAGCAACGGATTGTTCGCCCGGCTCAAATCGGGGCTGGCGCGGTCGTCGCGCAATCTGACCGAAGGCATCGCCGGCGTTCTCACCAAGCGCAAGCTCGACGACGCGGCGCTCGACGCGCTCGAGGAAACGCTGATCGCCGCCGATCTCGGCACGCGCCTCGCAGCGCAGGTCGTCGAGCGGCTGCGCCACGAGCGCTTCGGCAAGGAGGCCACCGATGCCGACATCCGCACCGTGCTCGCTGACGAAATCACGCGCACGCTGACGCCGGCCGAAGCGCCACTGGCGATCGACGATGAAGGCGCGGCGCGACCGTTCGTCGTGCTGGTGGTCGGCGTCAACGGCGGCGGCAAGACCACCACCATCGGCAAGTTGGCGAAGCGCCTCCACGGCGAAGGCAAGAGCGTGATCCTGGCGGCCGGCGACACCTTCCGCGCCGCCGCGACCGAGCAGCTTATCATCTGGGGCGAGCGCACCGGTTCGCGCGTCATCGCCGGACCGGCGGGTGGCGATGCGGCCGGCCTCGCCTTCGATGCACTCGCCGCGGCGAAAAAGGACAAGGTCGACGTTCTGCTGATCGACACCGCCGGCCGGCTGCACAACAAGGCCAATCTGATGGCCGAGCTCGAAAAGGTCGTGCGCGTGTTGAAGAAGGCCGATCTGGCGGCGCCGCATGCGGTCTTGCTCGTCCTCGACGCGACGGTGGGCCAGAACGCCCAGGCGCAAGCGCAGGCCTTCGGCGACATGGTCGGTGTCACCGGCTTGGTGATGACCAAGCTCGACGGCACTGCCAAGGGCGGCGTGCTGGTGGCGATCGCCGAAGCCTTCAAGCTGCCGGTGCATTTCATCGGCATCGGCGAGGACGCCGACGACCTGCGGCCGTTCGCGGCAAAGGACTTCGCGCGGAGCCTCGTCGGGCTCGACTAGGCGCTGGCGCGGTCGAGCACTCGCGCCGGATGCAGCGCTTCGCGAGCCGCGCCGTCGGCGATCTGGCAGCGGCAGGACGTTCCGGCGGCGACAACGAGCGCGTCGGACGCCGCCGCGCGCACTTTCGGCAGCACCGAAAGCTCGCCGATCTTCAGCGACATGTCGTAGTGCTCGGCCTCGTAGCCGAACGATCCTGCCATGCCGCAGCATGTCGATTCGAACGTTTCGACCGTGAGGCCGGGCACCAGCTTGAGTGCCGCCGCACTCGCCGGCGCTGCGCCGAACGCCTTCTGGTGGCAATGCGTATGCAGCACGGCTTTGGCCGCGACTGGTTTGAGCGCGGGCTTAAAGCGTCCGGCCGCGGCCTCGGCGGCGACAAATTCCTCGAACAACATTGCCGATTTCGCGAGTGCTTCAGCGTCGGCGCCGGGCAACAGTGCCGGCAATTCATCGCGCAGCGTCAGCAGACACGACGGTTCCAGTCCAATAATGGGCACGCCGCGCACAACGAACGGTTTGAGCGCCGTCATCGTCCGTCGCGCTTCCTCCTTGGCTTCGGCGATCAGGCCGACCGATAGGAAGGTGCGGCCGCAGCACAACGGACGCTCGTCGCGCAAGCTCGCCAGCATGACCTTGTAGCCCGCGCGCGCCAGCACGCGCGCGGCGGCGCGCGCATTCTCGGGCTCAAACCAGCGGTTGAAGGTGTCGGCGAAGAGCACGATTTCGCGGCCGCCGCCGGCTCCAGCCACATCGACATAAGGCCGCGCGTGCCAGCGCGGCAGCTTGCGCCGCGCGCTGAATCCCATGAGCGCCTCGCTCAGCCGCGCGAGGCCGGGCACGCGGTCGCGCAGATTGAGCAGCCAGCCGAGCCGCGACGCAAAGGGCGCATAGCGCGGCAGATAGGCGATCAACCGCTCGCGCAAGGAAAGGCTGTGCGTCTTGCGGAACTGATGCAGGAATTCGATCTTCATGCGCGCCATATCGACGCCGGTCGGGCATTCGCGCTTGCAGCCCTTGCACGAGATGCAAAGTTCCATCGTCTCGCGCATCGGCTCGGAGGTGAGCGCGTTCGGTCCGAGCTGGCCGGAAAGCGCGAGGCGCAGCGTGTTGGCGCGGCCGCGTGTCAGATGTTGTTCGTCCAACGTGGCCCGGTACGACGGACACATCACGCCAGCGTCGCGCACGCGGCAGGCGCCGTTGTTGTTGCACATCTCGACCGCGCCGGCGAAGCCGCCCCAGGCCGACCAGTCGAGCGCCGTGTCGACCGGTTGCGTCGCATAGCCCGGCTTGAAGCGGAACAGCGCGCGGTCGTCCATTTTCGGCGACCGCACGATCTTGCCGGGGTTCATCAGGCCGGTGGGGTCGAAGGCGTCCTTCACCTCTTCGAAGGCGCGCACCAGCCGCTTGCCGAACATCGGTTCGTGGAATTCCGAGCGCACCAGGCCGTCGCCATGCTCGCCCGAATGGGAGCCTTTGTATTCGCGCACCATGGCGAAAGCTTCCTCGGCGATGGCGCGCAGCTTCTTGACCTCGATCTCCTGCTTGAGGTTGAGCACCGGCCGCACATGCAGGCAGCCGACCGAGGCGTGCGCGTACCAGGTGCCGCTGGTGCCGTATTTCTTGAACACCGCGTCGAGCCGCGCGGTGTAGTCGGGCAAATCCTCCAACGGCACGGCGCAATCCT
>JAGXBG010000203.1 GCA_018971215.1 Alphaproteobacteria bacterium | reverse complement strand
TCGAACGCCATCGTCTTCGCCAAAGGCGGCGCCACCGTCGGCGTCGGCGCCGGCCAGATGAGCCGCGTCGATTCCGTGCGCGTCGCGGCGCAGAAAGGCGGCGCCGCGATCAAAGGATCGGTGGTCGCGAGCGACGCGTTCTTTCCGTTCGCCGACGGACTCGAGACGGCGATCGCGGCCGGCGCCACCGCGGCGATTCAGCCCGGCGGTTCTGTCCGCGATAACGAAGTCATCGCCGCCGCCGACAAAGCCGGCATCGCCATGGTGTTCACCGGCATGCGCCACTTCCGGCACTGACGCGGCCCGCGCGCGACTCCGGCGCGCTTGTTCCCGGCCGCCGGGGTTCCTAAACTCGGCGGAAACAAGCCTTTCGGGAGGGCGCCATGCCGGACACTGCCGTCAACATGTTCCCCGTACCGCGCCAGGTCGCGCAAAGCGCCTGGGTCAGCGAAAAGAAATATTTCGACATGTACGAGGACTCGATCAAGAACCCCGAGCGGTTCTGGGCCGAGCACGGCAAGCGCCTCGACTGGATCAAGCCGTTTACCAAGGCCAAGAACACCAGCTTCGACGGCAACGTCAGCATAAAGTGGTACGAGGACGGCACCCTCAACGCCGCCTACAACTGCATCGACCGGCACTTGAAGCTGCGCGCCGACCAGACCGCGATCCTGTGGGAAGGCGACGACCCGAACGAGAGCCGCCACGTCAGTTACAGCGAACTGCACGAGAGCGTCTGCAAGCTCGGCAACGTGCTGAAGGGCCTCGGCGTCAAGAAAGGCGACCGCGTCACCATCTACATGCCGATGATTCCCGAGACGGCGTTTGCCATGCTCGCCTGCGCGCGCATCGGCGCGATCCACTCGGTCGTGTTCGGCGGCTTTTCGCCCGAAAGCCTGATCGGCCGAATCAAGGATTGCCGTTCGACCGTCATCATCACCGCCGACGAGGGCCTGCGCGGCAGCCGCAAGATTCCGCTCAAGGCCAACACCGACGAAGCCGTGAAGCAGTGTCCCGAAGTCGATACGGTGCTGGTGGTGCAGCGCACCGGCGGCAAGGTCGGTTGGGACTCTAAGCGCGACCGCTGGTACCACGAGGAGATGGCGAAGGCGTCGAAGGACTGCCCGCCGGCGGAGATGAGCGCCGAAGACCCGCTGTTTATCCTTTACACCTCGGGCTCGACCGGTATGCCCAAGGGCGTGCTGCACACCACCGGCGGCTACTTGGTCTTCGTGGCGATGACACACCAATACGTGTTCGATTATCACGACGGCGAGATTTACTGGTGCACGGCCGACGTCGGCTGGGTCACTGGCCACAGCTACATCGTCTACGGGCCCCTTGCGAATGGGGCAACCACCCTGATGTTCGAAGGCGTGCCCAACTATCCCGACGCCTCGCGCTTCTGGCAAGTGATCGACAAGCACAAGGTCAATATCTTCTACACCGCGCCGACGGCGATCCGCGCGCTGATGCGCGAGGGCGATGGCTTCGTCACCAAGACTTCGCGCAAATCCTTGAAGCTCTTGGGCACGGTCGGCGAGCCGATCAATCCCGAAGCCTGGCTGTGGTACCACCGCGTCGTCGGCGACGGCCGCGTGCCCATTGTCGACACCTGGTGGCAGACCGAGACCGGCGGCATTCTCATCACGCCGCTGCCCGGTGCGACGCCGACCAAGCCCGGCTCGGCGACACGGCCGTTCTTCGGCGTCAAGCCGGCGATCGTCGACGGCGAAGGCAAGATTCTCGACGGCGTCGCCGAAGGCAATCTGTGCATCCTCGATTCCTGGCCGGGCCAGATGCGCACCGTGTTTGGCGACCACAAGCGCTTCATCGAGACTTACTTTTCGACCTTCAAAGGCAAATACTTCACTGGCGACGGCGCGCGCCGCGACGCCGACGGCTACTACTGGATCACCGGCCGCGTCGACGACGTGATCAACGTCGCCGGCCACCGCATCGGCACCGCCGAGGTTGAAAGCGCGTTGGTGGCGCATCCCAAGGTCGCCGAAGCCGCCTGCGTCGGCTATCCGCATGACATCAAGGGGCAGGCGATCTATGCCTATGTCACCTTAAAGGCCGGCAACGAGCCCACCGAGGAGCTGCGCAAGGAGCTCAGCCAGTGGGTGCGCAAGCAAATCGGTGCCATCGCCGCGCCGGACCTGATCCAATGGGCGCCGGCTTTGCCCAAGACGCGCTCGGGCAAGATCATGCGCCGCATCCTGCGCAAGATCGCCGCCAACGAGCACGAGCAGCTCGGCGACGTCTCGACCCTCGCCGATCCGGCCGTGGTCAAGGACCTGGTCAATAACCGGCTGAACCGCGCCTAAGGCGTCACGGCGTCCGTGCGAAGGCGACGCCGATCATGGCGTCGCGGCTGACCAGCGCGGCGAGCTGTTCGGCGCTCCAGCCGTCGGTGCCGCTCGGCCGCTCGGGCAGCACGAGATAGCGCATATCCGCGGTCGAATCGTGGACGCGAACTTCCGTGTCCGCGGGCACGACGGTGCCGAACTCCTGCAACACCGCGCGCGGCTCACGCACCGTGCGGCTGCGGTAGTTGCGACTCTTGTACCAATCGGGCGGCAGGCCCAGCACCATGCGCGGATAGCACGAGCACAAGGTGCAGACGACGACGTTGTGCACGGTCGACGTGTTCTCGACCACGAAGAGCCGCGTCGTGCCCATGTCGACGCCAAAGTCGCGCACCGCTTCGGTGCCATCGGCCATCAAGCGCGCCTTGAACGCCGGATCGGTCCAGGCGCGGGCGACGATCTTGGCGCCCAGCGCCTCACCGCGCGCGTCCATCGCCTCGATCGCGCGCTGGACCTCGTCCGGCGAGACGATGCCCTTGCCGATCAGCAGCTCGCGCACGGCGATCTCCATGATCTGGAAATGGCCGAGCGTATCGTCGGTGTCCGGCCGCGGCGGATGGCGATGCGGGTGCGCGTGATCGTGATGCTCGTGCGCGTGGTCGTGCGGTTCGTTCATCGCTCGCTGCCCGCGGGTTCGAGCCAGTGCTGGAAAATCTCGATGTCGAGCGTATCGGCAGCGTTGCCGGCGTAATCCGGCCAGATTTCGCGCTGACGGAAGCGCACGCGATAGAGCGGCTGTGCCGGCAGGCCCGGGCGGTTGTAGGCGAGTTCCTCGGGGTTGGCGAACGAACCGAGCGCATGCACCACCGTGCCGCTATGGCCGCGGATGTACCACGGCGTACGGATATGGCCGGGTGGATGGGCGCGGCGCACGCTGACCGCGTCGCCCGGCTTGAAGCGGGCCGGCACGGAGGCGTTAGCGGCGGCGCGGCCAGTCATGAGCTCACGCCCTCGCGCCGCGCGATCTCTTCCATCTTGCGGCCGAGCTCATCGGCGGTGAGCACGCCGCGTTGCAGCAGGGTGTTGGCGATGGCGGAGATCCAGCGCTCGTAATAGGTCATGCGCTCGTACGCGTC
>JAGXBG010000040.1 GCA_018971215.1 Alphaproteobacteria bacterium | reverse complement strand
CTGTGCATCGATCAGAGCGTATCACTCGCCCAGGCACGCGTGTTGCAAGCGCATGGACCGGTGCAGGGCAATCTCGATCCGGCGGCGCTGGTGACGGGCGGCGCTGCGCTCGACCGCGCGGTGGGTGATATCCTGGCGGCGCTGCGCGACCGACCTTTCGTGTTCAACCTGGGTCATGGCATCCTGCCGGAGACGCCGCCGGCGCATGTCGAGCGGCTGGTGCGGCTGGTGCGCGGGGGGCTATGACGCGAACGGCGGTGGTGCTGTTCAATCTGGGCGGTCCGGACTCCTCGGCCGCGGTCAAGCCCTTCCTCTTCAACCTGTTCTACGATCCGGCAATCATCACCTTGCCCAATCCGCTGCGCTGGCTGCTGGCGCGCTTCATCGCCCATCGACGCGCGCCGCTGACGCGGCAGATTTACGCCCAGATCGGCAATGCCTCGCCGTTGCGCGCCAACACGCGAGCGCAGGCCGAAGCGCTCCGGGCGACGCTCGGCGACGGCTATCGCGTCTTCATCGCCATGCGCCACTGGCATCCCCGCGCCAACGCCACCGCGGCCGAGGTCAAGGCCTGGCAGCCCGACGAGGTCGTGCTGCTGCCGCTCTATCCGCAATTCTCCGGCACGACCACGGCGTCGTCGCTTGCCGATTGGCGCGACGCGGCGGCCAAGATTGGCCTCAAGGCCAAGGAGCGTGTCGTCTGCTGCTATCCCAGTGAGCGCGGTTTCGCCGCTGCCGTGGCGCGCGGCATTGTCAGCGAGCTTGCGAACGTGCCGGCCGGCGCAAAGGCACGCGTGCTGCTGTCGGCACACGGATTACCGTTGCGTGCTCTCAATCGCGGTGATCCCTACCAATGGCAGGTCGAAGCCACCGCCGCCGCCGTGCGCGCCGCCGTGCGGCGGCCCGAACTCGACATGCGCGTCTGCTATCAGAGCCGGGTCGGACCGCTCAAATGGCTCAGCCCGTCGACCGAGCACGAGATCCGCCAGGCCGGCGCCGACGGCTTCGGCGTCGTTGTCGCGCCGATCGCGTTTGTCTCCGAGCATTCCGAAACGCTGGTCGAGCTCGACCGCGATTATCGTAAGCTGGCGCGCGAAGCCGGCGTCCCGTTCTATTGCCGCGCGCCGACCGTCGGCGTGGCGCCCGAGTTCATCGGCGGCTTGGCCCGGCTGGTGCGCGCCGCGCCGGCGCCGGGCGCAGGATCGCGCAATTGCCCGCAGGGCTTCGACCAGTGTCCGGCGATGGCGGCGCCATGAGCTGGCTCGCGCCCTATTACCCCTGGCTCAAGGCGTTGCATATCCTGAGCGTCATTGCCTGGATGGCCGGCATGCTCTATCTGCCGCGTTTGTTCGTCTATCACACCGGCAGCGAGCCCGGCTCGCCGGCGTCGGAGACCTTCAAAACCATGGAGCGGCGGCTTTATCGCGCGATCATGACGCCGGCGATGGTCGCAACCTGGCTGTTCGGCATCGGCCTGACGCTCACCGGCGTCGTCGTGTGGACGACGCTCTGGCTCTACGCCAAGCTGTTGTTGGTCGTAGCGATGACCTGGCTGCACGGACTCTTCGGCCGCTGGCGCCGCGCCTTCGCCGCCGATGCGCGGCCACATGGCGCCGGCTTTTATCGCGCGATCAACGAAGTGCCAACGCTGCTGTTGATCGGCATCGTCATCCTGGTGGTGGTGAAGCCGTTCTAGTCGTGCGCCGGCGCAATGTGCGTTTGACTCGGGCCCGGCTTTTGGCTAAGGGTTTGAACGGAAGACCGGCCCGTCTCCGGCTCTCGTCTCTTCAACCGCATCGCTGATCCGCGCACGGCCCGAGCCAGGACCGCCCGCTCTTCCGGCAAACCGATCCATCCGGCCCACCGGCCGCACCCCTCCCCAAGCCGTCATTACTTGCGAAAGCCGCAACCCATGAACCTCCAGGAACTCAAGCGCAAAACCCCCGCCGATCTCCTCACCTTTGCCGAGGAGCTGCAGATCGAAAGCGCCTCCAGCCTCAGGAAGCAGGAGCTGATGTTCGCCATCCTCAAGACGATGGCCGACAAGGACCAGGCGATCTACGGCGACGGCGTGCTCGAAGTGCTGCAGGATGGCTTCGGGTTCCTCAGGAGCCCGGAGGCCAACTACCTGCCGGGTCCGGACGACATTTATGTCAGTCCGTCGCAGGTCCGCCGCTTCGGCCTGCGCACCGGCGACACGGTCGAGGGCCAGATCCGTTCGCCCAAGGACGGCGAACGCTATTTCGCGTTGTTGAAGGTCAACAAGATCAACTTCGACGATCCCGAGAAGCTGCGCCATCGCGTCAACTTCGACAATCTGACGCCGCTCTATCCCGACGAAAAGCTCAAGCTCGAGTTCGACGACCCGACGAAGAAAGATCTGACGACGCGGGTGATCGACTTGATCACGCCGCTCGGCAAAGGCCAGCGTGCGTTGATTGTGTCGCCGCCGCGCACCGGCAAGACGGTGATGATGCAGAACATCGCCCACGCCATCGCCGCCAACAACAAAGAGGTCTACCTCATCGTCCTGCTCATCGATGAGAGACCCGAAGAGGTCACCGACATGGCGCGTTCGGTCAAGGGCGAGGTCGTGTCCTCGACCTTTGACGAGCCCGCGGTGCGCCACGTGCAGGTCGCCGAAATGGTGATCGAGAAGGCCAAGCGCCTGGTCGAGCACAAGCGCGACGTCGTGATCCTGCTCGACTCGATCACGCGTCTGGCGCGCGCCTACAACACGGTCGTGCCCAGCTCGGGCAAGGTGCTGACCGGCGGCGTCGACGCCAATGCGCTGCAGCGGCCGAAGCGCTTCTTCGGTGCGGCGCGCAATATCGAGGAAGGCGGCTCGCTCACCATCATCGCCACCGCGCTGATCGACACCGGTTCGCGCATGGACGAGGTGATCTTCGAAGAGTTCAAGGGCACCGGTAACTCGGAAATCGTGCTCGACCGCAAGGTCGCCGACAAGCGCACCTTCCCGGCGGTCGACATCACCAAATCGGGCACCCGGAAAGAAGAGCTGCTGGTCGACAAGGCGGTTCTCGCCAAGATGTGGGTGCTGCGCCGCGTGCTGATGCCGATGGGACCGATGGACGGGCTCGAGTTCCTGATCGACAAGCTCAAGCAGTCGAAGAGCAACGCCGATTTCTTCGAGGCGATGAACACCTGAGCCGGACCGGCAGGGGGACACGGTGCGGCGCGACCGCGGTGCGTTGCTGCTCCTGCCGCTGGCGTTCCTCGTCGCCGAGCTGGCGCTGCGCGACCACGGCCTGCCGTATTGGCTGTGGTTCAATCTCGACCCGAGCTACATCTATCTCATCGGCGGCCTGAACATCCTGCAGCACGCGCCGCCGGCGCAGTTCCAGCATCCAGGCGTGCCCGTGCAGCTCATCGTCGCCGTGGTGGCGTGGCTGACGCCGGCCGCCGACCGGCTCAAGGACGCCGAGACGATCCTGACACGCGTCAGCGACGTCATGCTGGTGTTCGACACCTGGATGCTGTGGCTGATGGGCCGCTGCATCCAGCAGCGCACCGGTATGCTGCTGCCGGCGCTGTTCGCGCAATTGGCGCCGTTCGTCACCATGCTCGCGCTCAAGCACGGCATCGAAGTCGAGCCCGAGCCGCTGTTGCTGGGCGCGGCGGCATTGCTGGTCACGACCATGGTCGAGGACGCGGCGGTGCGGCGCGACGCGAATCTCGTCGGTATGGCGTTCGCCGTCGCGTTCGGATCGGCGTGCAAAATCACCTTTGCGCCCTTGGGCGTGGCGCCGCTGATCGCGCTGTCAGGCCATCGCCGGCGCGCGGCGTATGTCGCGGTGACTGCGATCCTGTTCGCGCTGTGGATGGTGCCGGAGATTCCAAACTTGGCGCCGATGACGGCGTGGTTCACGGCGCTCGCCAAAGGCAGTGGCGCCTATGGCCAGGGGCCGCAGACCGTGGTCGCCTGGGCGAGTTATCCGCATCACTTCGCCAAATTGTTCTTTGCCCGGCCGCTGTTCCTGATCGCTTTTGCGTTCAGCATCATCGCGCTCCTGCTCGGCCGCCGCGCCGCGCCGGAGACGCGCTTGCTGCTGGGGTTGCTGACAGCGCAGCTGGCGCAGATCGCGCTGGTCGCCAAGCATCCCAGCGGCCATTACATCCTGCCGGCGCTCGAGCTCGCCGGGCCGGTGCTGGGCCTGGCGTGGTTCGTGGTGGTCGACAGCGGACGGCTGTCACCGCGCCTCGCCGGCCGCATCGGCGCATTGGTGCTGGCAGCGATCGTCATCGCCCAAAGCGTCGCCTTCGCCCAGCAGGACAGCGAAATGCGCCGCCGCGCCGCCGGCGCGCGGTCGATCGATCTGGCGCGCGACCTGCCACGCTGCGCTCACATCTACGATTTCATGGCATCGGCGCCGTCGGCCGCATGGTTCTATAACGACAGCTATTCCGGCGCGCGCTACGCCGCGGAACTCAAGGCGCTGATGCCGCCCAACGACTATTTCGTCGAACCGTGGCGCGGGCCGATCGAGAATTGGGACGGCACCGTGACGGCGGATGCGTTGGTGGCACAGTACCCGTGCGCCGCGCTCCGAAGCGCCGAACCCAACGCCGTGGATGCGCTGGCGAAGCAATTCGGCGCGCGCTTCGAGCACGCCGCGCGCTGTCGTGCCGGCGACGAGGATATTCTGGTCGCTGGGGCCGGGTGTCCGGCGGCTAAACCGTAAACACTATCGGACCGGCGGTCTGGCGCGCGGCGCGAGCCGAAGCCCGCTTCGACGTAGGCGCCTGTCATTGCCGGGAAATCCATCCACGTTTTATTGCCAAAACGCGTCCGGGGCCGTGCACGGCTGCAAAGAGAAGGCCGGCAATAAATGTGAAGTGATCGACGAAGAACCCGAGCTCGGCCTGGCTTCCCGCCCAATGCGACGGCCCGTGGAACGCGACGGCGAGGAACAGCACATAGGCTGCGGCCAAGAGTGCAGCTTCCGAAAAATATACCCCGGTCAGGAAACACACGATGAGAGCGAGCTCAAGCAATGCCGCAAGCCAAGCCAGAAGGTTGGGCAGAGGGAAGCCCGCCACCGCGATGTAGCCCGCTGTCCCGTTGATATCTATCAGCTTGAAACTCACCGCCATGATGAAGACCGACGCGAAGATCAGGCGTCCTGCGAGGATCGCCGCCGTCCTCCATCCCGCCCAGGCTGTTTCTGTTGTCATGGTTCTTTCCCGCCGCCTTTTTCGACTTGTTTGATCGTCCGAAAGAATGAAGCCGCAAGCCAGTGCGTATGAGGTGGCGACTGGCGCCGCCGCGCAATGACGGTGGAAAGGCGTTCTAAACCGTCAGGACCGTCGAGCCGGTGGTCTTGCGGGCGGCGAGGTCGGCCTGGGCCTTGGCCGCGTCCTTCAGCGGATAAGTCTGGTTGACCTCGATCTTGACGATGCCCTTCGACACCACGTCGAACAGCTCCTTGGCGCCCGCGACCATGTCCTCGCGCTTGGCGCCGTAGGTGTTGAGCGTCGGCCGGGTGATATAGAGCGAGCCCTTTTGCGCCAGCAGGCCGAGGTTGAACGGCTCGACGTTGCCCGAGCTCTGGCCGAACAGCGCCAGCAGGCCCAACGGCGCCAGGCAGTCGAGCGACTTCATGAACGTGTCCTTGCCGACCGAGTCGTAAACCACCGGCACCTTCTTGCCGCCGGTGATCTCGACCACGCGCTTCGGGAAGTCTTCCTTGGTGTAGTTGATGACGTGATCGTAGCCGTGCGCTTTGGCGAGCTTGGCTTTTTCGTCGCTCGATACGGTGCCGATCACGGTCGCGCCCAGATGCTTTGCCCATTGGCCGGCGATCAGGCCGACGCCGCCGGCGGCGGCATGGAACAGGATGGTATCGCCCGGTTTCACGCGATAGGTGCGGCGCAAGAGGTATTGCGCGGTGAGGCCTTTGAGCATCATCGCCGCTGCCGTCTTGTCGTCGATGTCCTTGGGCAACACGACCAGGCGGTCGGCTGGCATGACGCGGATTTCGGAATAGGCGCCCAACGGTGAGCTGCCGTAGGCGACATGGTCGCCGGCCTTGATGTCAGTGACGCCGGGACCGACGTCTTCGACCACGCCGGCGCCCTCGGCGCCGAGGCCGCTCGGCAGCGGCGCCGGATAGACGCCCATGCGGACGTAGATGTCGACGAAGTTCAAACCGACGGCGGTGTGGCGCACACGCGCCTCGCCGGGGCCGGGCTTACCGACCTGGACCTCTTCCCATTTGAGCACTTCGGGTCCGCCAGTCTGGTGAAAGCGGATGGCATGCGGCATGGGTCGTCTCCTCGGTATCGGTTGTCGGGCGTCGGTCAGGTGCCGAGATGGCGATGGAAGAATTCAAGGCTGCGTTTTCCGGCCTGGTCGGCGGCGGTCTGGTCCCAGTGCGCGCCGCCGGGCCGCGCGAACGCGTGGCCGCAATTGGGATAGTCGTACATCGTCACCTGCGGATTGCCGTTGAGGCCGGCGTGGATTTTCTCCTGCGCCGGCGGCGGCACGAACTCGTCCTTGCCGGCGATGTGCAATAGCAGCGGATGCTTGAGGTTTTTGGCTTCACTGAGTGCATCCTGAATGCCGACGCCGTAATAGCTGACACTGCAATCGGCGTCGGTCCGCGTCGCCATGAGATAGGCGAGCTTGCCGCCGAGGCAGAAGCCGACCGCGCCGGCCTTGCCGTTGCATGACGGATGCTGGCGCAGCACAGCGAGGGACGCCTTCAGATCCTCGACGCCTTTGTCGACGTTGAAGCGCTGGAAATAGCCCACCGCCTGCTTCCATTCGGCTTCGGTCTTGTCGGTGATCTGGATACCCGGTTTGAAGCGCCAGAACAGGTCGGGACAGAAGGCGGTGAAACCCTGGCCGGCGAGACCGTCGGTGATCTGGCGCATCACCGCGTTGACGCCGAAAATCTCCTGGATGACGACGACCCCCGGACCCTTGCCGGATTTGGGCGTCGCCAAGTAGCCGGAAAAGCTGCCGCCATCCGCGGCGCGGACCGTGACTTCGGCCATGATGCCTCCCTTTGCCTTTTGTTATCCGCAGCTTAGCGACGGCATCGGGGCTTGTCATCGCCGCCGGCCGTAATCAGGGCAGCCATGCACGCCATGGCGGCCAGCAATCGACCAGCGCCGCCAGCGCCTGATAGCCACTGCGGCCGGGATGGGCGCCGTCGTTGGCGGAGGCTTCGTCCATCCACGCCGCCGACGATTGCAGCGCGCCAAAAACGTCGAGGAACGGCACGGAAAGCGCGCGGCAGGTCGCTTGCAGTTCCGGAATCAGCACCGCGACGCGCGCGTTGACATCCGCGTATGCGATGGGCGGCGGGCCGACCATCAGCGTTGGCGCCAGCGTTTTGGCGTCCGCCAGGATCTGGCGCGCATTGGCAACGGTTGTGACCGCCTCGAGCAGCCGCCGGCCACCGTCAATGAGGCAGTCATTGACGCCGAACGAGAACACCAGCGCGCGCGGATGCTCACTTGGCAGTCGACGCAACGCCTCGTCGCGCCAGCGCTCGCGCACATCGGCGCTGGTGTTGCGGCGGATGCCGGCGTTGTAGCAGGTGAGGACATGGCCGCGCGCGCCGGCGGCGGCGCAGACGCGTCCGACCCAGCCGAGGCCCTCAGGATCGCCGAAGCCGTTGACGAAACTGTCGCCGAAGAACGCGATGCGCAAATCCATGGCCGCTGTCCGCCGTGACCGGCGTTATAGCAGCAACGCGCCCTCGAATTGCAGCAGCCGGCGTTTGGTTTCGACGCCGCCGGGCGCGCTATAGCCGGTGAGCGATCCGTCGGCGCTGACCACGCGGTGGCAGGGGATGATGATCGGAATCGGATTGCGGCCGCAGGCTTGGCCCAAGACGCGCGGCATCTGACCGAGCTCGCGCGCCAGTTCGCCGTAGGTCGCGGTCTGGCCATAGGGAATTTTGGTCATGCGCTCCCACAGGCGTTTTTCGTCGTCGCTGCCGTCGGGCGCCAGCGGCAAGTCGAAATGCGTACGCTTCTTGGCGAAATACTGTTCGAGCTGACGTTTGGCCTCGATCAGCACGGCGTCGGGCTTGCCGCTGGCGCGGCCGCCCCATTCGAGCGCGACGATCTTGCCGTCGCGTTCGACCACGGTGAGGAAACCGAACGGGCTGTCGAGCGGCAGGCGCTTCAGCGCGTCGCCAGCGCCTGGCGCAGCGCGTCCGGACTCGCGATCGGCAGGGAGCATGTCGGTCCCTCGCAAATATAGGCGGCGGCGTGGCCGGCGACCGGGCCTTTGCCCTGTGCCGGATGGCCGTCGGGCAGTTTACCGCCGGGCGGCACCACCGTCAGCGCCCGGCTGGGCAGGCTGGCGGCGAACACGGCAGCGAGCAGCCCTTCGGTTTCGACCGTTCCGCGCGCGCCGGCGATCACGATCTGCAACCCGTGGTCGAGCAGGTCGCGTGCCGCCAGCAGCGCCGCGTGCGCGATCGGATTGCGCGCGACTTCGCCAGCGAAGGCAGCGAACAGCGCCTCGGCGCGCTCGCGATACCGCGCCTCGCCGGTGAGATAGAACAGCCGCGCCAGGTTCTGCGCCATGATGCCGTTGGCCGCCGGCACCGGTCCGTCATAAGCCGGCTTGGTGCGGACGATCAGCGTCTCGCCGTCATCCGCGGTGTAGCAATAGCCGCCCGCCTTGTCCCAGAAATGCGCGTCGGCGACCGCGAGCCAGCGCTGCGCGTGATCGAGATAAGCCGCGTCGCCGGTGATTTCATGCAACGTCAGCGCGGCGCGGATCATCTGAGCGTAGTCGTCGAGCATGCCGGCATGCGCCGCGCGGCCGGCGCGGAAGGAATGTTTCAACCGGTCGCCGTCGCCGAGCGATTTGATCACAAAATCGAACGCGCCGATTGCAAGCGCCCGCAAGTCCGGCCGACCAAGTGCAACCGCGGCCTCGGCCAGCGCCGCGATCAAGAGCCCGTTCCAATCGGCGAGCGCCTTGTCGTCAAGGCCGGGCCGCACGCGCCCCGCTCGCGCAGCGAGCAAAACCTTGAGGTCCTTCGCGAATTCGGTTTCCTCGTCGCCGCGCCAGTCCACGTGACGGAGCCGGTTGAGGATGGTGTGGCCTTCCCAATTGCCCGACGACGTGACGTCGTAGATCTCCTTGAAGCGCACGGCGCGGTTGCCGAGGAGGGCATCGATCTCGGCTTCTGACCAGACGTAGAACTTGCCTTCCTCATGCTCGCTGTCGGCGTCGAGGCTCGAGGCAAAGCCGCCTTCGGGCAGGCGCATCTCGCGTTCGAGCCAGGCGACGGTCTCGGCGATGCGCGCGGCATAAAGCGGCCGCTGCGTCTCGCGCCAGGCGTCGGTCAAAAGACCGATAAGCAGCGCGTTGTCGTAGAGCATCTTCTCGAAGTGCGGGACCAGCCAGCGCGCGTCGGTCGAATAGCGCGCAAAGCCGCCGCCGGCGTGGTCGTAGATGCCGCCTTGGCAGATGTGATCGAGGGTCAGCAGCACGGCATCGCGCAGCGCCGGATTCTTGCCGCGCTTCCAGCCGCGCCACAGCAGATCGAGCAGCGGCGCCTGCGGGAATTTCGGCGCCATGCCGATGCCGCCATTGACGCCGTCGACCGCGCGGGTCAGCGCCTCGGCGGCCTTGAGCGGCAGCTCGGCCGGAATGCCGGCGCCGGTCGCGGGCGTGCCAAGTTTGCCGAGCTCGGCGCGCAGCACACCGGCATGCTGCATCAGCTTGTCGCGTTCGCGCGTGTAGGCGTCGGATACCGCGCGCAGCACTTCGGGAAAGCCCGGCCGGCCCCAGCGCGCCGCTGGCGGATAATAGGTGCCGCCGAAGAACGGCTCGCCCGCGGGCGTCAGGAACATGGTCAGCGGCCAACCGCCTTGCTCGCCCATCAGCATCAACGCGTGCTGGTAGATGGCGTCGAGGTCGGGCCGCTCTTCGCGATCGACCTTGACGCTGACGAAACGTTCGTTCATCAGCGCGGCGATCTCGGGATTTTCGAAGCTCTCGTGCGCCATGACGTGGCACCAGTGGCAAGCGGCGTAGCCGACCGAGAGCAGGATTGGCTTGTCTTCGGCGCGCGCGCGTTCGAGCGCCGCCGGCCCCCACGGCTGCCAATGCACCGGATTGTCGCGATGCTGGAGCAGATAGGGGCTGGTTTCATGCGCCAGCGCGTTGGTGGTCATGCCTCTTCGAAATTGAGCGCGAAGTCGCCGGGCTGCGGTCCCCAGAGGTAGAGCGAGTCTTCGGGTGGATGGTCCTCGGCCTGCCACGAGCCGTCGGCCGGGATCTGATCGATGTCGCAGAAATACTCGGCCAGACTGTTCCACGGATCGCGCAGATAGTGGAAGAAGTTGGAGCCGAGCACATGGCGGCCGAAGCCCCAGCCGTTCTTGTAGCCGGCGCTCAACACTTGGTGCGCGCCGAGGCCGATTTCGTCGGGCGAGGCGACTTCGAAGCTTGCGTGATGGAAGCCCGATCGCGCGTCGGCCAGGAGCGCAACGACGTGATGATCGCCGCCGCCCGGCAGGTGCAGGAACGAGATGATGCCGGGCACGCGGTCGGTCACCTTCATGCCGAGCGTCTCGGTGTAGAAGGCGACCATCTGGTCGAGCCGCGGCGTGTGCAGCAGCACGTGCCCAAGCCGATGCGGCCGCGCTTCGTGGCGCTTGGGTGCGCCGCGCCGGCCATTGCGTTCGTAATGGCCGGGCGAGTTGATGGCGAAAGCGGGCGCCGAGCGCCACGGCTGTGCGCTTTCCGGCCGGACATTGATCGCATGGCCGTCGGGATCTTCGAGCCATAGACCGCCGCCAAAGGCGTTATGCGGCGCGTCTATCTCTGTGATGCCGCGCTTCCGCATGCGGCCGCGGATGGTGGCGATGCCCTGGTCGTCGCTGCCGAAGCGCAGATGGTTCAGTCGCTTCTTTTTGCCTTCAACCAGAAAGACCTGATCCTGGTCGCGGCCGTCGCAGCGGAAGGCGAGAACACCGTCGCGCTCACCCGGCGCCAGGCCGAAAGTCGCGTAGAATTTCTGGCCGGCTTTGAGCTCGGGCACCGTGAGGGCGTAACTCAACAGCGACTGCACCGACATCAGCGTCCTCCTACAGTCGGCCGACGGCGCGGCTCTTATTCGGCGGCTTCGCGGCGGGTTCGCAACTTATATATCCCCGCGTTCCGGCTTTTGCATCACACTCGCCCGGCCCATGGACGACGCGACGATTTACGCCTTCGCCACCGCGCCCGGCCGCGCCGGCGTCGCACTGCTGCGGCTTTCCGGGCCGCACGCCGCGGCGGCCCTGCGCGCGTTGGCTGGGCGGTTGCCCACGCCGCGCCGGGCGCTGGTTACCCGCTTCAGCGATCCAAGGAACGGCGAACTCATCGATCGCGGCATCGCGCTTTATTTTCCGGCGCCGCATAGTCTCACCGGCGAGGACGTCGCCGAAATCCACGTGCATGGCGGCCGCGCCGTCGCCGCGGCGTTGCTCGAGGCGCTGGCGGCGCAACCCGGCTTGCGGCTCGCCGAGCCCGGCGAGTTTTCGCGCCGCGCGTTTCTCAACGGCAAGCTCGACCTGACCGAAGCCGAAGGCATCGCCGATCTGGTCGCCGCCGAAACCGCGGCGCAACGGCGACAGGCGCTGCGCCAGATGGCGGGTGAGGCGGGCCGCCTCTACGAAGGCTGGCGCGCCCGTTTGTTGCGCGCGCAGGCGCGCGTCGAAGCCGAGATCGATTTTCCCGACGAAGGCTTGCCCGCCGACCTCGCCGCCGCGGTCGCCACGCAACTCTCTGAAATCAAAGGTGAAATCACGACTTTCCTGGCCGACAACCACCGCGGCGAACGGCTGCGCGACGGGCTCGCGATTGCGGTGCTCGGTCCGCCCAATGCCGGCAAATCGAGTTTGGTCAACGCGCTGGCGCGGCGCGATGTGGCGATCACCGCCGCCACCGCCGGCACGACGCGCGACGTCATCGAAGTCGCCCTCGATCTCGCGGGATTTCCAGTGACGCTTGCCGACACCGCCGGCTTGCGCGATTCAAGCGACGCGATCGAGGAAGAGGGCGTGCGCCGCGCGCGCGCGCGTGCCGCGTCGGCCGATCTCAAACTCGTCGTCGTCGATGCCACCAAACCCGAGGAAAAAAATTCGCTCATGGCGATGATCGATAGCGACGCGGTCGTCGTTGCCAACAAGATGGATCTGGCGCCGCGCGATGATGCGGCTTGGACCGATGCGCTCGGGGCTGCACCGGCGGTAAAAATCTCGGTCACAACCGGCACAGGTATGACGACGCTCGAAGCCCGGCTTGGCACCGAGATCGCACGCCG
Source organism: Alphaproteobacteria bacterium (assembly GCA_018971215.1). Classification (GTDB taxonomy): domain Bacteria; phylum Pseudomonadota; class Alphaproteobacteria; order ATCC43930; family CGMCC-115725; genus REEB95. The sequence continues at coordinate 5,027 of JAGXBG010000040.1, read as the reverse complement.
TTTCGGCGGCGAATCGGCGCCGCTGATCACGCGCGCGCGTCATCGCCAGGCGCTCGAGGTCGCGTGCGCGGCGCTCGGCCGGTATCCGCGCGCCGGCGCGGCCGAGCTTGCGGCTGAGGAATTGCGCCAGGCGGTGCGGGCGCTCGGCCGCATCACTGGCCGCGTCGGCGTCGAAGATTTGCTCGACGTCGTGTTCCGCGAATTCTGTATTGGCAAGTGAAAGTGAGCCAAAAACACGAACATTTCGTGATTTCACAGCGTTAATACCACAGCATATAGTATTGGTTCGCAAAACGTTCCAGGATCGAATCGATCTTGATACACCAGATTTCGGTCAATGCCCGCGGGTACGCGTTAATATTGTTGGACTACTGTGTTACGTCCCTGTGAATTGCCAAGATATTGGGATTCGCATGACGACCATTTCTTATTACTGGTACCCATCCGCTGGACTCGAGCACGGTGTTTCACGTGAAACCATGTCGCGCTCGGCTTTACTCGCTGCCGTACGCTCCGTAGATTGCCGCGATGCACCGGTACGACGTGATTGTCATCGGCGGCGGCCACGCCGGCTGCGAAGCCGCTGATGCTGCGGCACGACTCGGGGCGCGCACCCTGTTGCTGACGCATCGCCGGTCGACCATCGGCGAGATGTCGTGCAATCCGGCGATCGGCGGCCTGGCCAAGGGCCACTTGGTACGGGAGGTTGACGCTCTCGATGGTCTCATGGCGCGCGCCATTGATCGCGCCGGCATCCAGTTCCGCATGCTCAACCGCAGCAAGGGACCGGCCGTGCGCGGCCCGCGGGCCCAGGCCGACCGCAAGCTTTACCGCCAGGCAATGCAGGATCTGCTGGCGGCCCGGTCTGGTCTCGATATCCACGAAGGCGAGGCGGCGGCACTGATCTTTGACCGCGACGGCCGTTGCGCCGGCGTCGAAACCGGCGACGGCGCGGCCGTTTTGGCGGGCGCAGTGGTGATCACCACCGGCACTTTCCTCCGCGGTCTCATCCATATCGGCGAGGCCAAGACCGCAGCCGGCCGGGTCGGCGAGGCGCCATCGATAAGCCTGGCACAGAGCCTTGCCGCCGCCGGCTTTGCCTTGGGCCGGCTTAAGACCGGCACGCCGCCGCGGCTCGACGGCAAAACCATCGATTGGACGGGGCTCGAAGTCCAGCCGGGCGACGATCCGCCAGAGGCGTTTTCCTTCCTGACCGGCCGCATCGCCACGCCGCAGGTCGTCTGCCATATCACGGCGACGACACCGGCAAGCCATGCCTTGATCCAAGCCAATCTGCACCGTGCGCCAATGTACTCCGGCCAGATCGACAGTGTCGGGCCGCGTTATTGCCCGTCGATCGAGGATAAGGTCGTGCGCTTTGCTGAGCGCGAACGGCACCAGATCTTCCTCGAGCCGGAAGGGCTTGACGACGACACGGTCTATCCCAACGGCATTTCGACCTCGCTGCCGGCGGCGGTTCAGGCCGAATTGCTGGCCACGATTCCGGGCCTGGAGTGCGCCCGGATGATCCGTCCGGGTTATGCCATCGAGTACGATTTCGTCGACCCGCGCGAGCTCCGGCCGACCCTTGAAACCCGCAGAATTCCTGGACTTTTCCTGGCTGGCCAGATCAACGGCACGACCGGTTATGAGGAGGCTGCGGCGCAAGGCTTGGTCGCCGGTCTCAACGCCGCGCTGGTGGCTGGCGGTGGCGGCCGGGAATTCGTGCTCGACCGCGCTAGCGCCTATATCGGCGTGCTGATCGACGACCTTGTTTCACGTGGAACAAGTGAGCCCTACCGCATGTTCACGTCGCGCGCCGAATACCGGCTGGTCTTGCGCGCCGACAATGCCGATCAGCGTCTGACCCCCATCGGAACCGCGCTCGGCTGTGTCGGCGCCGAACGGCGGCTGGCCTATACCGCCAAGGCCGAAGCGCTCGAAAGCGCCCGGGCCTTGGTCCACCGGCTGAACAAGACGCCGAGCGCGTTGCACCGCCACGGCCTGGCGATCAATGCCGATGGCATTCGCCGCTCAGCGGCGGATTTGCTGGCTTATCCCGAGATCGATCTGGCCCGGCTGGCAGCAATCTGGCCTGAGCTTTCAGCGATTCCCCGGCCGATTGCCGAGCAACTTGAGATCGATGGCCGATACTCGGGCTATCTTGAGCGTCAAGCCGAGGAAATCGTGGCCTTCCGGCGCGACGAAGCCCTCAAGCTGCCGCATGATCTCGACTATGACGCCATCGGATCGCTGTCGGCCGAAATCCGCGGCAAACTGCGCGCCTGCCGGCCGGAAACGTTGGGCGCCGCAGCGCGGGTTTCGGGCGTGACACCAGCGGCGCTGGTGGCGTTGTTGCGCCATGTCCGGCGGCCGGCGGCATAATGCTTCAGGTCAACGACCGGCCCGTCTCGACCCGTCTGACGCCGGAGGGCTTCGCCAAACTCGCCGGTGTTTCACGTGAAACCCTCGAACGACTCCGGGCCTATGTCGACCTGCTGAGCGCCTGGAATCGACGGATTAACCTCGTCGGGCCCAATACGATCGGCGACGTCTGGCGTCGGCACATTCTCGATTCGGCTCAGCTCATGCCGATGCTGCCGGACGATACGCGCGTCGCGATCGATGTTGGCAGCGGGGCGGGGTTGCCCGGCTTGATATTGGCGATCCTGGGCGTACCGGACGTGCATCTGGTCGAAAGCGATCAACGTAAGGCTGCGTTCCTGCGCGAGGCGCAGCGCGTCACGGCAACACCCGTGAAGATCCATGCTCAGCGGGTCGAGCAGCTGGCGCCAATCGCGGCCGACGTCATCGTCGCGCGCGCCGTTGCTTCTGTGGATAACCTACTACTAATGGTGGACAAATTCCGAAAACCCCACACTATATGCCTATTCTTGAGGGGCAAGGGGATTGAGGGGGAATTGACCCACTTGCCGCCGGCGCTGAAGATGAAGGCGCGGATTTTGCCGAGCCGGAGCGATCCGACCGGCCGCATCCTGCGTCTCGAGGGGCCTTGATGGAACCGATGGCGCAAACCGCCGAGCTGCACCCCGCGACCGGCCCCGCGGCGCCGGCTCGGGTCATCGCCATCGCCAATCAGAAAGGCGGCGTCGGCAAGACCACAACCGCGATCAACCTCGCTACCGCCTTGGCTGCCGCCGGCGAAGCCGTGCTGTTGGTCGATTTCGATCCGCAGGGCAATGCCTCGACCGGACTCGGAATCTCGCGCCAGGCGCGCACCGTGACGAGCTACGACGTGCTGCTGGGCGCGCGCGAACTCGCCGCGGCGGTGGTGCAGACCGCGGTGCCGCGGCTCGCCATCGTGCCGGCGTCGGTCGATCTGTCGGGCGCCGAACTCGAGCTGGTCGACGCCGAGCGCCGCGAGTATCGGCTACGCGACGCGCTTGCCGGCAAGCTCGGTTCGTTCCGCTACGTGCTGATCGACTGTCCGCCGTCGCTCGGCTTGCTGACGCTCAACGCGCTGGTCGCTTCGCATGCCGTGTTGGTGCCGTTGCAGTGCGAATTCTACGCGCTCGAAGGCCTGTCGCACCTGGTCAAGACGATCGAACGCGTGAAAGGAAAACTCAATCCGGCGCTCGAGATCCAAGGCGTGGTGCTGACCATGTTCGACCGGCGCAACAATCTCTCCGACCTGGTCGCCGCCGACGTACGCGGACATTTTGGCGCGAAGGTCTATGAGACGGTGATTCCGCGCAACGTGCGCATCTCCGAAGCGCCCTCGCACGGCAAGCCGGTGCTGCTCTACGATTTCCGCTGTCCCGGGGCGCAGGCCTACGTCCACCTCGCGGGCGAAGTGCTCAAGCGCGAACGCTCATTGCTCGAGCGCATCGCGTCATGAGCGAGAAACGCGGACTCGGCCGCGGCTTGTCGGCATTGCTTGGCGAGGACACCTCCGCGCCCGAGCGCGACACGGCGATTCCGGCAAAGGGCGCGCGCACCGTGCCGATCGACCAGATCTATCCCGGCTGGTTCCAGCCGCGGCGCAATTTCGACGAGGGCGAACTGAACGCGCTGGTCGAGAGCATCGCGGCGCAAGGCATCCTCCAGCCGCTGCTGGTGCGGCCGCATCCGAAATTCGCCGGCGCCTTCGAGATCCTCGCCGGCGAGCGCCGCTGGCGCGCGGCGCAGCGCGCGCACCTGCACGAGGTGCCGGTGCTGGTGAAGGAGATCGGCGACCGCGAGGCGCTTGAGATCGCGCTGGTCGAGAACATCCAGCGCAGCGACCTCAACGCCATCGAGGAGGCGCAGGGCTACAAGCGGCTGATCGACGAGTTCGGTCACACCCAAGAGGCGCTGGCGACGGCGCTGGGCAAGAGCCGCAGCCACATCGCCAATCTGCTGCGCTTGCTGATGCTGCCGCAGGAGATCAAGGACATGGTCGCCGACGGCCGGCTGAGCATGGGCCACGCGCGTGCGCTCATTGGGCTCGAGGCCGAGAAGGCGCTGGCGCTGGCGCAGACGATCGTGCGCGACGATCTCAGCGTGCGCGAGACCGAACGCGCCGCCAAGCCGCCGGAAGAGGCGCAATTCGTCACCCATAAGCCGCGCGGCGGCCGCAAGCGTGATGCCAACATCGTCGCGCTCGAACGCGAGCTGTCGGAAGCGTTGGGCCTCAAGGTCGAGATCGCGTTCGACGGCAAGCGCGGCGCGCTCACCATCCGCTATGCGTCGCTCGATCAGCTTGACGACGTGCTCGGCAAGCTGCGCGCCAACACCTGACGAGATGCGCGCGAAACCGCCCGTCGCCATCGTCGCCGCCGATGCCGCGCCGAACCCGAAACCGTCGGGCTATCCCGAGCCGTATTATTCGCGCGTACTCGGCCGGCAGAAACGCCCGCTGGGCGACGTTTTCGGGCTCAAGAATTTCGGCGTCAATCTGACGCGACTGCTGCCGGGCGCGATATCGGCGCTGCGGCACGTCCATATGTCGCAGGACGAGTTCATCTACGTCGTCGACGGCGAGCCGGTGCTGGTGACTGACGCCGGCGAGACGCCGCTCAAGCCAG
>JAGXBG010000202.1 GCA_018971215.1 Alphaproteobacteria bacterium | reverse complement strand
GGCGAGATCAACACGCTGCGCGGCAACATCAACTGGATGATGGCGCGGCGTCATTCGATGACGTCGAAGCTGCTGGGCGACGATTTGGCGAAGCTGTGGCCGTTGATTGGCGACGGCAATTCGGATTCGGCGACGCTCGACAACTGCCTCGAGCTGCTGATCGCCGGCGGCTACCCGATGGTGCACGCGCTGATGATGATGATTCCGGAGGCGTGGTCCGAAAACCCGCTGATGGATAAGGATCGGCGCGCGTTCTATGAATATCACGCGGCGCTGATGGAGCCATGGGACGGTCCCGCAGCGCTCGCCTTCACCGACGGCCGCCAGATCGGCGCCACGCTCGACCGCAACGGCCTGCGGCCGGCGCGCTTCTTCGTGACGTCGGACGATCACGTCGTCATGGCGTCGGAAGCCGGCGTGCTCGACGTGCCGGAGGAGAAGATCGTCCGCAAATGGCGGCTCGAGCCCGGCAAGATGCTGCTGGTCGACCTCGCCGAGGGCCGAATTGTCGACGACGCCGAGCTCAAGGCCGAGATCGCGCGCGCCAAGCCGTACCAGAAGTGGCTCGACCAGACGCAGATCAAGCTCGAATCGCTGCCGGAAGAGGTGACGCCGCTGCCGCCGCCGGCGGACGTGCTGCTCGATCGCCAGCAAGCCTTCGGCTACACCCAGGAAGACATCAAGTTCTTCCTCAAGCCGATGGTGCTGACGGCCGAGGATACCGTCGGTTCGATGGGCCGCGACACGCCTTTGGCCGTGCTGAGCGACCGGCCGAAGCTGCTGTTCGACTATTTCCAACAGCGCTTTGCCCAGGTGACAAATCCGCCAATCGACAGCATCCGCGAAGAGCTGGTGATGGCGCTGGTCTCGCTGGTCGGGCCGCGGCCGAACCTGCTCGATCTCGAAACCGGCGGCTCGCACATCCGCCTCGAGCTGCATCAGCCCGTCCTCGCCAACATGGACATGGAGCGGGTCCGCCGCATCGAGGACAACACCAACGGCCACTTCAAGAGCTTCACGCTGTCGATCTGCTACGGCGCGGCCGAAGGCGCCGCCGGCATGGAACCGGCGCTGAAGCGCATCTGCAATCAGGCCAAGGAGGCGGTTCGCGCCGGCTCCAACATCATCGTGCTGTCGGATCGCGCGCTCGACGCCGAGCACATCGCTGTGCCGTCGCTGCTGGCGACCGCCGCGGTGCATCACAGCCTGATCCGGGACGGTCTGCGCACCGAGGTCGGCTTGGTGGTGGAAACCGGCGAGGCGCGGCAGCTGCATGATATCTGTCTGCTTGCCGGCTATGGCGCCGAGGCGATCAATCCGTATCTGGCGCTCGATAGCATCGCCGCGCTGAAGCGCGATGTGGGCGAAAAGCTGGTTCCCGAAGTCGAGGCGCAGAAGCGCTATATCAAGGCGCTGACCAAGGGGATCATGAAGGTGATGTCCAAGATGGGCATCTGCACCTTCCAGTCCTATTGCGGCGCGCAGATTTTCGACGCGGTCGGCCTCAATCGCGGCCTCCTCGACGAATACTTCACCGGTACCACTTCGCCGGTCGAAGGCATCGGGCTCAAGGACATCGCCGAAGAGACGGTGCGGCGTCATCGCCTGGCGTTCGGCGATGCGCCGATCTATCGCGATGCGCTCGATCCGGGTGGCGAGATTCTCTATCGCGTGCGCGGCGAACAGCACATCTGGACCAACGATTCGGTGGCGTTGCTGCAGCACGCAGTGCGCGGCAACGATTACCGGAAGTACAAGGCATACGCCCGCCGCGCCGGCGACCAGGAAGACGGCGCCATCGCGCTGCGCGGCCTGCTCGACTTCGATTTCGCACCCAAACCGATTCCGCTCGAGCAGGTCGAACCGGCCGAGAACATCATGAAGCGCTTTTCCACGGGCGCGATGTCGTTCGGCTCGATCTCATGGGAAGCGCACACCACGCTCGCCATTGCCATGAACCGCATCGGCGGCCGCTCCAATACCGGTGAAGGCGGCGAGGATCCGCGACGCTACAAGCCGCTCGACAACGGCGATTCGATGCGCTCGTCGATCAAGCAGGTGGCCTCGGGCCGCTTCGGCGTCAACGCCGAGTACCTGGTCAACGGCGACATGCTGCAGATCAAGATGGCGCAGGGCGCCAAGCCGGGCGAGGGCGGTCAGCTGCCCGGCCATAAGGTCGACGATTGGATCGCCAAGACGCGCCACTCGGTTTCCGGCGTCGGCCTGATCTCGCCGCCGCCGCACCATGACATCTACTCGATCGAGGACCTGGCGCAGCTCATTCACGACCTGAAGAACGTCAATCCGAAGGCCTGGGTGAGCGTCAAGCTGGTGGCGGAAATCGGCGTCGGCACCATCGCCGCTGGCGTCGCCAAGGCCTATGCCGATCACGTCACCATCGCCGGCCACGAAGGTGGCACCGGTGCGAGCCCGCTGACCTCGATCCACCATGCCGGCGAGCCGTGGGAGATCGGCCTAGCCGAAACCCATCAGACGCTGGTGCTGAACGGCTTGCGCGGACGCATCGCGGTACAGGTCGACGGCGGCCTGCGCACCGGCCGCGACGTCGTCGTCGGCGCGCTCTTGGGCGCCGACGAGTTCGGCTTCGCCACCGCGGCGCTGATCGCCGAAGGCTGCGTGATGATGCGCAAATGCCACCTCAACACCTGCCCGGTCGGCGTCGCGACCCAGGACAAGGAGCTGCGCAAGCGTTTCGTCGGCAAACCCGAGGACGTCGTCACCTTCCTGCGCTTCGTCGCCGAAGAGACGCGCGAGCTGATGGCGAAGCTCGGCTTCCGCACCTTCAACGAGATGATCGGCCGCACCGACAAGCTGCTGATGCGCCGCGGTTCGAACCATCCGAAGGCGCGGCAGATCGACCTCAGCCGCGTGCTCTATCGGCCGCAGGTGCCGGCCGGCACCAAGACCTATCAATGCGAGGCCCAGAACCACCGGCTCGAAAAGGCGCTCGATCACAAGCTGATCGCGCTTGCCAAGCCGGCGCTGGAAAAGAGCCAGAAGGTCGCGATCGAGCTGCCGGTGCGCAACGTCAACCGCACCGTCGGCGCCATGCTGTCGGGCGAAGTGGCGCGGCGCTACGGCGATGCTGGCCTGCCCGACGCCACCATCGACGTCCGCTTCAAGGGTACGGGCGGCCAGACCTTCGGCGGCTTCCTGGCGCGCGGCGTCGCCTTCACGCTCGAGGGTGCCACCAACGACTATGCCGGCAAGGGCCTGTCGGGTGGCCGACTGGTCGTCTATCCGCCGCGCGACAGCAAGCTGGTGCGCGACAAGAGCATCATCGTCGGCAACACCGTGCTTTACGGCGCGATCAGCGGTGAGTGCTACTTCAGCGGCGTCGCCGGCGAGCGTTTCGCCGTGCGCAACTCGGGCGCGGTCGCAGTGGTCGAAGGCGCCGGCGCGCATTGCTGCGAATACATGACGGGCGGCATCGTCGCGGTGCTCGGCGACACCGGTCCGAATTTCGCGGCCGGCATGAGCGGCGGCGTCGCTTATGTGCTCGACGAGCGCGGCGACTT
>JAGXBG010000039.1 GCA_018971215.1 Alphaproteobacteria bacterium | reverse complement strand
ATGAAACGGCCTGCTGTCGTCGTAGAAATAGAGCCGATCGAATTCGGTGTTCTCAATGACCCACCTGGCGACTGCGACCGAACCAATGCCGGGGCAGCGGAAATCGACCCCGAGCCCAAGCCGGGAACAATAGGGCTTGCCCTTGCTGTTGAGCTCGCAGCCGGCGTGCTGATCGCGGCTGCGTGTCGTGTTCGGGCTCGGTCTCTGGTGGACAAGCTTGTCTAGTGCGGGGGAAGCGAATGCGTAGGTGAGCTGCGGGTCGCCGAACTTGGCCCGGACCGGATCCAGGACCTTGGCGCAGAGCGCTGCCATGGCGTCGTACGTGGCCCGCTCTCGGGGCCGGTTGTCGACGCGGTGCCGCTGCCAGGTGCTGCCGACCTCGATGAGGTCGCGGTAGCGAAAGTGCTGCCCGCACCGCTCGTCGGGCGACGGTAACGATGAATCCGCCACGCGACGTCGCCTTCCTCGCCCACGGCGAGGCCAATACCTCGCCACACCAGGATAGAGGAGTATCGGAATATTCGATATTAAAAAAACTGCTCTGCTGCTTCCGAAATGGTCTGGCAGACCGTTTTTTATCCCAAGAATGGAAGGACTCACCGTTCTTGCCGGAATTGTGCCGATTGACACGGCGGGGGTCGTAGGTTCAAGCCCTGTCGTGCCCACCAGTTGTCACTTCTTAGGCTGATCACACGTATAGATGGCAGTCCACAAAAGATCGGTGGCTCCCCAAGTAGCTGGGTGCTGAGTGGTCACCCTAACGATCGTCGGAGCAGTTTTGCAGGTAGCCTCGGCATACTTCACCGCGTACTTCATCGCATCATTCGGGTCTTGCTCTCCCAGTTCGTATACCCACCGATGCTATAAAGCAACTTGCCCTCCTGAACGCCGACCAATCTTGGCTCTCCCTGAAGGTTCGCGGCGTAGCACCCCATCAAAACGAGCAATGAGCCACCCATAACTAACCAACGAACCAACCCAGCCTTCGTTATCATGCCGTTCTCCGGGTTTCGACCACGACGATTGCTGGGCCAACGATGCGTGCCGTCACGAGCTTCAGCAGTTCCGCACTGCGGGTCTATTTCCGCTTGGCTCCAGCCAGGATATCGGATTTTTCGATATCGGAAATATCAATCTATTGATCCTCCCGGCCAGAAGGGCCGGGAGCGCGATCGGTGTGGATTCGACCCAGGGAGCACAAAGCCGTCGGCCAGGCGCTCGCCGCCATCCGAAAGCGTGCCCGCGTAACCCAGCAGGACCTTGCGAAGCGGCTTGATAAGCCGCAGTCGTTTATCTCGGCTTATGAAAATGGCCAGCGTCGTATCGATTTGTTGGAATTCATGCGAATTTCCGAGGCTCTCCGTGTCGACCCGCGGAAAGCCTTCGCCGAAGTTCTCTCGGAGAAATCGTAAGTCGCGTCCGCGTCAAACGAGTTCCCAAACCGCGGTGTGGGGCAGGGGACGCCGGGTCGATCGTGCTTTCGCATGAAAGAAAGAAGAGGGAAGGTGCCCCTAGATCTCAAGGCTGCTCGATTAGACTGATCGGACGCGAAGGCGCGGCAGCCAGAAAGTGATGAGGCAGTTTTTCCACGCAGTGGTCGCCATTATTGGGGCTGCCTAACCCGAAAGCTGAAATCAAAAAGATTGCGGCAGGAATCCAGCGGCGACAAGCGACGCGGCAATATCGGGAATAGGGCGAAAGAGAACCAGCGGGTCATCCTTCGAAGGGATGAATCCATGCTTCTGCCAGAATGCCGCCGCCGTTTGATCGAAGGCCGACACCACGAGCGCCCGGCCACCAATCAGCTGTGCCCCGGCAACAGATCGCACAAGTGCGTGGCGTAGCAGACCGCTGCCGATGCCACGGCCTGACCAGGCGTGGTCAACGGCAAGTTGGCCGAGAAGCAGGCACGGCACCGGATTAGGTGGTTGGCCCGTCCGTATCGCGCGCGGCAGTGAAGTGGGAACGATAGCTGTCGGAGCGAGGCCGTAATAACCGACTACCCGGCTGGCGTCATGAACCACCATGACGACGGTGAAGCCCTTGGTTTGATTTGCGAGTGCGCGGGTCTTGAGCCAGTGATCGAGCGCTGGCCGGCCGCAGGAGAAGGCCGCAAGGTTATGCTGTGCGGTCAGTAACTCTGGCGACGATAGCACCACTAGCGTTTGGTCTCGCCAGCCTCCCAAGGCACCTTGCGCTTGAGCACCGCCACGAGTTCAGGGACGGCCTTGGCCGGCGCCGCGACCGCTGCCATGAAGGCGTCGAAACCTTTGGGGCTCATCCGGATCGGCGTGCTCTCCATTAGCACTTCTTCTGCTGCCCGAACCGCAGCCTCGCGTACAAAATCCGTACGCGAGCGGCCGCGCAGATCAGCGGCGCGGTCGATGATGGCGATGTCAGTCGCGGGCAAGCGCATCGATAGCGGGTGTTCCTTCTTCTTCCGGGCGACACTGGGCATGACGAATCTCCTTACGGAGCATAATATATTGGGTTGTATTGCATATTGCAATACATGGTTTTGCAACCAGCAGGGCGCTTCATTGGCACGCCGTCAGGCGGCACGCAGCGGTGCGCCGATCACACATCCCAGAACAAAGCAATCGGCGAACGATCGCCAAAGCGCAATTTGGTCGGAGATTTCGATAGCCCAAACGTGCAACCGGCGTGTCGACCCGCGGAAAGCATTCGCAGAGATCACTGCAGATCGATCATGAACAGGCGCATCGATGACCTCTCGTGCGATCCCGAGTCGGTGACGGATTGAAATTATTGTGACTGGTTAGGGTCGTAAGCCACCACAACGTCGTGGAAGTGCGCCTTAGTCAGAAAGAGATAGCCTCGCCGAGGCGGCCCGCCCTTTTTACGCTTCTATGAATCTGAAAGAGCTTAACGGCGTCCCTCCCATAATGTTTCTCCTCCAGACTCACGTCGCTGGTGAGCAAAGCCTTCGCCACCTTGACCGCAAGATCGCGGTTGTCGCCGAATTCGGCGGCTTTCTCGAAGAGCGAGCCCAGACAGGTGAGAGCCATTATTCTCTTCTTGAACGGCCGATCGTCGCCGGGAAGGGCATGTTCATACCGCACCCGATGCATCGAGAACCAGTCGCGGAACTGCTCGACGGACCATTCTCGCTTATCCTGGAAGAACTCATCCCAAAACTTGTGGGCTGCGACGAACCCTTCGAGTGTTTGCCGGTTGCCGTTCATAAAATCGAGAATGGCCCAAATCATGCTGTACCCCGACGTACACCGTAGAAATCACCCGCTAGCTATATGCGCTTGTCGCCGACCAAAGAAATATCCGTGCCCGATCTAACATCTCCATTCCGGTTCGGATCTTATCCGACAAAGGAGCTCGCTCCTAAGCTTCACCGTGCGGAGAACACGAGCCGCGCTAACGAGGCGTGTGCGCGGTGCAGGGCCGTTTTCAAGAGCGCACTACGCTACGTTGATCGATCTACCGATTCAAGCAGACGGATTTTAAAAACGCCGCGCGCGATATGTTCAGATGCAGTTGAATAACCGTTTCAGGGACCGTTTTTGTGGTTTTGAGGTGCTTTCTATACCCATCGGTCAGTGCCCGAAATTCACCGCCGGTGGTCCATCGTCGGCTCAAAAAACCTAGGTAGACCGCCGCGTTGGTGATGATGGGGCGTACGCGCGCGAGGTAATTTTGAGGGATTCGGGTTTTTCAGTTTCGGAGGCTTTGACCTGAAACTCCCGACCGCGTCAGTCGCGGAAATTCACGTATTGCAGCGGCTGCGCGATCTTGAGGCCGCGCACCAGCTGGATCGCGGCTTGCAGGTCGTCGCGCTTCTTGCCGGTAACGCGCAGCTCCTCGCCTTGGATCGCGGCTTGCACCTTGAGCTTCGAATCCTTGATCGCGCGGACGATGCTCTTGGCCGGCTCGGCGCCGATACCCTGCTTCAACGTCACCATCTGCCGCAACATCTGGCCGGCGGCCTTTTCCGCCGGCTTGAAGTCGAGCGCGGTTGCATCCACCTTGCGCCGCGTCATGTGGCCTTTGAGAAGTTCTTCGAGCTGGCGCAGCTTCATCTCGTCGTCGGCCAGAATCGTCAGCGCCAGCTCCTCGCGGGTCACGGCCGATTTGCTGCCTTTGAAATCGAAACGGGTCGCGAGCTCACGCGCCAGACCGGCGAGCGCGTTGTCGACTTCGGCGAGGTCGAGGCGCGAAACGATATCGAAGCTCGGCATGGTGTCCTTGACGCTGGTCCGGGGTGCGACTTATAGCGCGTCCGCTAGGCACCGGCCAAGACAGCGGAGATAGCACGCATGCAACGAACGATCCTCGGCGCCGCTGGCGTGATGGGCGCCCTCGGTGTGGGTGCCGCCGCCTGGATTCAGCATTGTCTGGTCGCTGGCGCGGATGCCGAGAATCTCGATTTCGCGTCGACGGCGGTGCGCTTCGCCCTGGTACACGCAGCGGTCCTGGTTGCGATCGCCGGTCTATCGCGCGACGAAATCGGCCGCGGCTTCCGCCTTTGTCTCAGCATTGCCGCTGGCAGCTTTGTCGGCGGCTTTGTCTTTTTCTGTGGCGGGCTCTGGCTGCTGGCGGCCGGCGGGTCGCCGGCCTGGGCGCGCGCGGTGCCGGTTGGCGGCACGCTGTTCATTGTCGGATGGCTGGCGTTGCTCGCTGCCGCGTTGGCGCCGCGGCCGGCGCGCTAATTCAGCGCAAGCTGGCGGGCACCGGGATGCCAGCCTCGCGGTAATAGCGCAGCGCGCCGGGATGGAGGCGGACGCCAAGCGCGATGAGTTTCGACGGCAAAATCGCCGCCCAGGCCGAGTTCTTTTTGGCGAGGGCAAGGCGCTGCGACCAGAACGCCTTGGTCAGCGCGTAAGCGGTCGCATTCGACATGCTCAGCGTCGTGTAGGCTCCCGCCGGCAGCGCCAACGTCGTCACGTCGTGTTCGATTCCCGGATACGTACCGCGGGGAATGACGATCGCCATCATGCTGTCGTCGGCGGCATGCACTTTGGCGATGGCCGACGCCGGCATGCTCAACAGGCGGACCGGGGTGGTCTTGGCCAGCTGCACGAGGGCGGGAAGGGGAAAGCTGCCGGCGATGGCGAAACCGCCGATCTGTTTGTCCTTGAGCGCCGCGGACGCACCGGCGGCGTCGCTATCGATCAGTTGAACGGCCTTGCTGATGCCGAGCGCCTGGAACGTTTCTTCCGTGACGCGCTCGCCCAGCGTGCCGCGGGTGCCGGGAATGAACGATTGGCCGGCAAGGTCGGCGAAATCCCGGATCGTGCCGTCGCGACGCACCACCCAGTGGATCGTCTGCGCCGGGATCGGGAACAGCGCGCGGATGCGGTCGTAATGCGGATTCTTCGCAAAGGGCTTGTCGCCGCGGCGCGCCTGCCGGATGACGCTTGGCGCGGCCGTAAAAAGATAATCGCCGGCGACTTTGTCGATGTCGGCGACATTCTGAACCGAGCCTTGGCTTTCGGCGACGACCAAGGTGTAGGCGCCGTTGCCGGCGAGCGCCAGGGCCTCGGAGAATTGCCTGGCCAGAATATAGTTGGGGCTGTCCGCCTTGCCGGCGTGGACCGTAATCGTCACTTCCGCGGCGAAAGCGGGCATAGCGATCGCCATCGCCGCCAGCAGCACCGTCACCCGCAATCCCGTTTTCATCGTCCGAAACAACCGTGCGAACCGTTTCCCCGCCGCCGAAGGCGCGAGCCTATACTGCGCATCGCGCCGCGAAAAGGTCCGATTGGTTGTCGGACGGCGGCGGGCTGTGCAACACTCGGTGTGACCCCATAGCCAAAAACGAAGACGGGAACGTGAGGCGATATGTCTACCCTTCTGGTTACGCACGAGGCCTGCCTGCGCCACGATCCGGGCGCGTATCATCCCGAATCGCCGGCGCGGTTGAAGGCCGTGCTCGACAGTCTTTCCGGGGCGCCGTTCGCCGGGCTTCAACATCGTCAGGCGCCGAAGGCGGATCTCGCCGATATCGCCCGTGCCCATCCGCGTGCACTGATTGATGCCGTTCTGGCGGCGGTTCCGAAGAGCGGTCACGCGGCAATCGATGCCGACACGGTGCTGTCGCCTGGATCCGGCGAGGCGGCGCTGCGTGCGGCCAGCGCCATCGTCACCGCCGTCGATGCCGTCGTCGAGGGGACCGCGAGCAACGCCTTCTGCGCCGTGCGCCCGCCGGGCCATCACGCCGAGCCGCAACACCCGATGGGTTTCTGTCTTTTCAACAACGTGGCCGTCGGCGCCGAGCGTGCGCGCAAGGTGCACAAGCTCGCGCGCGTCGCCATCGTCGATTTCGACGTCCATCACGGCAACGGCACCCAGGCCGCATTCGAGAGCGACGCCGGCGTGTTCTTCGCCTCGACGCACCAGTCGCCGCTTTATCCCGGCACCGGCGCGCGCGGCGAGCGCGGGGTCGGCAACGTCTTCAACGTGCCGCTGTCGCCGATGTCGGGTTCGAACGAGTTTCGCGCCGCAATGAGCGATATCATCCTGCCGGCGCTCGACGCGTTCCGGCCCGAGCTGATTCTCGTCTCGGCCGGATTCGACGCCCATCGCGCCGACCCGCTGGCGCAGCTCCAGCTCGAAGAGGCGGATTATGCCTGGGTCACCGAGCGGTTGCTCGAACGGGCGGCAAAGTACGCCAAGGGGCGGCTGGTTTCGACTCTCGAGGGCGGCTACGACCTCGAGGCGCTGGCTGGATCGGCGGCGGCGCATGTCGCGGCCCTGGTCGCGGCGTGAGGGTTGCTCCGCGCGGCGGTCGAACCTAGAGTGGCGTTGGTGGGGAAGGGGACCAAGAGACGATGGCGCAGCGATCGACGCCGTCCGAAATTGCCAAGCTCAGTTTTGAGGACGCGCTCAAGGAACTCGAGGACATCGTCCGGCGCCTTGAGGCCGGTAGCGCGAAGCTCGACGACGCGCTTGCGGCGTACGAGCGTGGCGCGTTGTTGAAGCAGCATTGCGAGAGCAAGTTGCGCGAAGCGCAGGCGCGCGTCGACAAGATCGTGCTCGGATCCGATGGCAAACCGGCGACGGAGCCGATGGCCCTTGAGTGAAACGACCTGGGCGGACGGCGCAAGCTTTAACGACGCTCTGAGCGACGCCGCCAAACTGAGCGACACCGCAATCGACCGGCTGCTCGTCGTTCCCAGTGGCTTCGAAGCGCGCGTCGTCGAGGCGATGCGCTACGCGGCGCTGGCGCCGGGCAAGCGCCTGCGGCCGTTTCTGGTGTTCGCCAGCGCGCAGCTGTTTTCTGTCGGCCGGCGTAGCGCTCTCCAGGCCGCGATCGCGGTCGAGCTGGTGCACGCCTATTCGCTGGTGCACGACGATCTGCCGGCGATGGATGACAGCGATCTGCGCCGTGGCAGGCCGACGGTACACAAAGCGTTCGATGAGGCAACCGCGATCCTGGCCGGCGACGGATTGCTGACGCTCGCCTTCGAAGTGCTGGCGCATCCCGACACCCACGGCGATCCGGCGGTGCGCTGCGAACTGGTGACGTCGTTGGCGCAGGCGGCGGGTGCGGCCGGCATGGTCGGCGGTCAGATGTTCGATCTGATTGCGGAGGAACATCCCGAACTCGACATAGGCGCAATCACCCGGTTGCAGCGGCTCAAGACCGGCGCGCTCATTGCGTTTTCCTGCGAGGCGGGCGCCATGCTCGGCAAGGCGCCGATGGAAATGCGCATGGCGCTACGCGGTTATGCACACGATCTCGGGCTGGCGTTTCAGATCGCGGACGATCTGCTCGACGTACAAGGCTCGTCAGGCGAGACGGGCAAGCCCGTGGGGCGCGATGCCGCTGCTGGCAAGGCGACGTTCGTGTCGATCCTCGGCGTCGAGAGAGCCCGGGCGCAGGCCGCGCTATTGGTGCGTCAGGCCGTAGCGCACCTTGATTTGTTTAAAGAAAGGGCCAATCTGCTTCGCGAGGCCGCCCATTTCGTTGTCGACCGGCGGACCTAGGTGCCCTAAAACGGCCTTAAACGCGTCCTAAAAAATTCGCCCGAAAATCGAGGTCTATGTCCGTGATTTCCCGTCGCTTCATGATTGTCGCCACCGCCGTTGCCGCGCTTGTTCCGCCACTGACTGCGCGCGCCGCAGACGATGGTGCGGTCGCAACCGTGAGCGCGTTCTACGACACGCTCATGCATGCCATGAAAGACGGGAAGCAACTCGGGTTCGCGGGCCGCCGCGACCTGTTGGCGCCGGCAGTGACCCGCGCTTTCGACTTGCCGCTGATGACCCGGATTACCATCGGGCCGCAATGGGCCAGCCTGACAGCCGACGAGCAGCAGAAGCTCGTCCGGGCTTTCAGCGACTACAGCATCGCCACCTACGCCAATCGGTTCGACGATTATGCGGGCGAGAAATTCGACGTCGGCCCGAAGGCGACGCCGTCGACGAGCGGCGACGTCATCGTCCATTCCAAGCTCGTGCCCGGCAGCGGCGACTCGGTCGAGCTCGATTACCTGATGCGCCAGGCCGGTGGCGTTTGGAAGATCGTCGACGTCTATCTCAGCGGCACGATTAGCCAGCTCGCCGCGCAACGATCCGAGTTCACCTCGGTGCTGCGCAAAGGCGGCGCCGCCGCCCTTATCCAGAGCCTACGCGATAAGGTGGCGCAGCTCGCGAGCTGAGCCGCGTCACTGGTCGCTGTTGCTGGTTGTGGATGTCTGCGCGCTCTGCGACTGCGCCGGCGTCGAACCGTCGTACAGCCCCTCGAGTCCCACCGGCGACGGTGCCGGCGCGCCGTGGCGAAGCTCGGCGGCGCGATGTTGTCGCCACAAGCTGCGAAGCGCGGCGTAATAGTCGATCGAGTTCTTCTTGAGCTCATCGAGCTCGCTCATATGGTCGGCGTAATCGTCGATCCCCTCGGCACCGAAGCGATACCAGGTTGCACCACCATGGCCGTAATACTGCGCCAGCCAATCGAACGGATCGGCGACGCTGTCGGCGCCCATGCCGGCCGCGTCGCGCGGGTTCGACGGCCCGAAAAACGGCAGCACGAGATAGGGTCCGTCCGGCACGCCGTAATGGTAGAGCGTCTGCCCGAAATCGCCCGATTGCTTCTCGAGGCCCGAGCTGCCGGCGATATCGAACAGGCCGCCGACGCCAAAGGTGCTGTTGGCGAGGAACCGGCCGGTGGTGACGTCGGCCGCGTGCCATTCGCCCTGCAGCATGTCGTTCGCCCAGATCACCGGCTCGCCTAAATTCTGCAGGAAGTCGTGAACCCGATTGCGCCCGAATTCAGGCACGGCCCAGACATAGGCCTTCGCAATTGGCCGGACGAAGTAGGTGTAGAAGAAATCGTTGCCTTCGAAAATGACCCGATTGGTCGGCTCGAACGGATCATTGGCGGCTTCGAACTCGGCGCGTGCAGCCGGGTCGGTTGGCGGCGTGGCGCAGGCAACCAGCGGGAGCAGCAGACCCGCGAGGAGCAGCGCACGGATCGTTCGGGTGGAGTTGGGCAAGATGGAGACCGGCTTCGTCCTTTGTGTGGCGGCGTTTGCGAATCGGTTGGAGCACCGGCGCCTTGTACGCATGGTTGACAGCGGTTCGCACGAATGCAACAGCATTTTTTACTGGCGCCGGTAACTAAAGCCTTAACTCTTCGGGTCCGCATGCAGTGGTGGGTAGATGCAATTGGAATGGCTTGTTTTTCCGGGATGGGCGTGCCTGGCGGCGAGTGTTGCCGGCTTGCTATACCTCGCAGTTTCCGCATTCGCGGTCCGGATTCTGTTGGCGCGGCCGCGCCTTAGCGGTGTCGCGACTCCGATCACCGTCCTGAAGCCGTTGCGAGGCGCCGACGCCCAGTTGTACGAGAATCTGCGCTCGTTTTGCGTGCAGGAATACGCCCAGTTCCAGATCGTTTTCGGCGTCGCCGACGCCGACGATCCCGCGGCGTCGGTAGTCCGTCGTTTGATCGCCGATTTCCCCGCGCTCGATCTGACTCTCGTGACGGGCGGCACGGTGCGCGCGCCGAATCGCAAAGTCGCCAATCTGATGAATATGCTGCCAGCTGCCCGCCACCAGCAGCTCGTCATCTCGGACAGCGACATGCGCGTGACGCCGGACTATCTTGCCACGATCGCGCCGCTGCTCGCAGCGCCGGTCGCCGGTCTGGTGACGTGCCTCTATCGCGGCGTGCCGGCTGGAACCGATTTCTGGTCGCGGATGGCCTGCCTACACATCAATCACGGATTTTTCCCGGAAGCGGCCGTGGGCGAATTGGTGCACGCTGGCGACGGCGCGTTCGGTGCGACACTCGCTCTGTCGCGGACGAATCTGGACGCCATCGGCGGACTCGCGGAGATCGCCGACCGGCTGGCGGACGACCACGCGCTCGGCGCGGCGATGCGGCGTCTTGGCAGGCCAGTCACGTTGGCGCCGGCGATTGTCGACAACGTCGTTTTCGAACCCAGCTTAGGGGCGTTGTTCAACCACGAGCTGCGCTGGGCCCGTACCGTTCGCATGGTCGCGCCTGCAGGTTACGCCGGCTCGGTCATTACCCACCCGGTGGCCCTGGCGGTGCTGGCTGTCCTCTTCCACCCGACGGCGTGGTCATTTTATGGCCTAATCGCGGCGTTTTTGGCACGGATCGGCACGGTTTGGCTCAATGATCGGGCTTTACGCCTTGATCGTACGCCGGTTTATCTCGTTCCCCTGCGCGATGGGTTGTCGTTTGCCGTGTTTGTCGCTAGCTTCTTCGCCCAAAGCGTGGCTTGGCGCGATCGGCGCTATCGGATCGCCAAGGGCGGCCGCCTTACCCTCGACGGAGACAGTTCGGTATGATGAAAACGTTGTTCCTGCAACCGCCTTCGTTCGAGGGTTTCGACGGCGGCGCTGGCTCGCGCTATCAGGCGCGGCGCGAAATCCGCTCGTTCTGGTATCCAACTTGGCTCGCGCAGCCGGCCGCGCTCGTCCCGGGCAGCCGGTTGATCGACGCGCCGCCGGCGGGCATCACGCTCGACCAGGTGCTGCCGCTGGCCAAGACTTACGATCTCGTCGTGATCCACACCTCGACGCCGTCCTTCGCGAACGACGTCAAGGTCGCGCAGGCGATGAAGGACCAGAATCCGAATCTGAAAGTCGGCTTCGTCGGCGCCAAGGTCGCCGTCGAGCCGGAGGAAAGCCTCAAAGCCTCGACCGCGGTGGATTTTGTCGGCCGCAACGAATTCGATTTCACGATCAAGGAAATCGCCGAAGGGCGCGACTGGGGCCGAATCGACGGGCTGAGCTATCGCAACGACGCCGGCGCGATCGTCCACAATCCGGAGCGCGCGACGCTCGAGAACATGGATGCGCTGCCGTTCGTCACTGAAATCTACAAGCGCGACCTGCGCATCGAGGATTATTTCATCGGCTACCTCAAGCATCCCTATGTTTCGCTCTATACCGGGCGCGGCTGCAAATCGCGCTGCACCTTCTGCTTGTGGCCGCAGACGGTGGGCGGACATCGGTACCGGGTGCGCAGCGTCGATCACGTGATCGAGGAGATCCGCCTCGCCAAACACTATTTCCCGCAGGTGCGCGAGTTCTTCTTCGACGACGACACGTTCACCGACAACCTGCCGCGCGCCGAGGCGATCGCCAAGGAACTCGGCAAGCTCGGCGTGATGTGGTCATGCAACGCCAAGGCGAACGTGCCGCGCGACACGCTCAAGGTGCTCAAGGATAACGGGCTGCGGCTACTGCTGGTCGGCTACGAATCCGGCAATCAGAAGATTCTGCACAACATCAAAAAAGGCATGCTGATCGACGTCGCCAAGCGGTTCACCAGGGACTGCCACGACGTCGGCGTCACCATCCACGGCACCTTCATCCTCGGACTGCCGGGCGAGACACGCGAGACGATCGAGGAGACCATCAAGTTCGCGACTGAGATCAACCCGCACACAATTCAGGTCTCGCTCGCGGCGCCCTATCCGGGGACGTTCCTGTACAAGCAGGCAGTCGAAAACGGCTGGCTCGATACGGCGCATGCGGAGCTCATCGACGATCACGGTATCCAGATCGCGCCGCTCCACTACGCGCATCTGTCGCACCAGGAAATCTTCGACTCGGTTGAGACCTTCTACAAACGGTTCTATTTCCGCGCTGGCAAAATCGCCTCGATCGTCGGCGAGATGGTGCGGAGCCCGGAGATGATGGTGCGCCGTCTGCGCGAGGGCGTGGAATTCTTCCACTTCCTGCGCGAACGCGAAATGGCGCACTGACCGCCGATTTCAGTCGGGTTGGGCTGGCGGCGGGCCAAGCAGCGCCGGCAACACGACGAACGTGCACAGCAACGTATAGCCGAGCGATATCGTCAGCAGCGCGCCCATCGACGCGGTGCCGGGGTGATTCGACAGCGCCAGGCTGCCGAACGCGGTTCCGGTGGTCAGTGCACTGAACAGGATGGCGCGCGCCGTGCTCGATTGCAGCAGATCGGAGCTGCCGGCGCGCCAGCGCATCACGAAATAGATGTCGAACGACACGCCGATGCCGAGTAGTAGCGGAAGCGCGATGATATTGGCGTAATTGAGCGGCAAGCTGAACGCCGCGGTGGTTGCCAGTGTCAGCAGTCCCGCCAGCAGCAGCGGCACCAACACCACGACCACGTCGCGCACGCGGCGCAATACAACGAACAGCAAGAGCGCAATCGCTGCCACGGCGATGATGCCTGCGGTGACGAAGGCGCGGGTCACGGTGCGGGCGGATTCCTGTATGGTCACCGGCGATCCGGTCGCATCCGGTGCTATCGCGCGCACGGCCTTGACGAAGCGGCGCAGCACGGCGTTGTCGCGCGGGTCGCCCTTGGGATAAACCTCGACCAGCGCGCGGCCGTCGGCGGTTACCCAATCACGCTTCACCGCCGGTGGAATATCGTCGAGCGTCACTTTTTGCGCATCGAGCGCAAGCCGGACGTCCTGTAGGCGGTTGGGAATCTCGTCGGAGAGATTGGCTTTGAGCAACGGCAGGTCGCGCGTACCTTTCGCCAGCAGCTTATCGAGCGCACCCGAGACACGCTCGGCACCCGCGTAACGGTTGATGATCTTCTTCAGCTCGGCATCGGTCGTGCGGATCGCGTCGAAGCTTTCGGCAGCTGTCGGCGGCGGCTTGATCGTCGCCGGCGACAGCGTCGGCGCGAGCAGCGTCCTGGCGTCGTTGAGGATCGCCAGTTTGGCGTCCTGGTCGTCGGGCACGAAGCTCGAAATCGAGATCGTCTGATCGACTTCCGGCAATGCGTCGAGCCGCTTGGCCAGCACGGCCGCCGCGGCAGGCGAGGGCGTCAGGATATCGATGGTGTAAGGCGTGTTCATCGGGTCCGACATCAGGTCGTTGAGCGTTGCGACGGATTCGGACTGCTGATTCTGGAGGTCGAGCGGATTGAAATCGAAGCGGATGCGCGGCACGGCGGCGAGACAAATCACGGCCACGACCGCCGCGCCGATCAGCACCGTGCTGCGGCGACGGAGGAGCAGGCGATCCGCCGCACCGGCCCAGGCGAAGCCGACGGGCCGCGGCTCGCCGCGCGGCCGCATAAGGGCGATCAGCGCCGGCAGCAGCGTGAGGTTGAGCACGAGCGCGATGATCATGCCGACGCCGGCAATCCAGCCGAGTTCGGACACGCCGCTGTAATCCGTTGGAACAAAGGAGAAGAAGCCGACGCCTGCCGCCAGTGCGGCGACCGCCATCGCTCGCCCGATGCCGCGGGCCGTGCGCATCAATGCCTCGGTCAGGTCACCGACGCGATAACGCTCGTCGCGGTAGCGCACGCTGAATTGAATGCCCAGGTCGACCGAAATGCCGACGAACAGCACGGCAAACGCGACCGATATGGGGTTGAACGGGCCGATCGCCAGTACGGCGAACGCCGTGGTTACAAGAAGACCGACCGTCAGCGTGATGATGATGGCCGCGAAGATACGAAGCGAACGGAGGGCGAGCAGTAGCCACAAGCAGAGCAGGCCAAGCGACAACACCGTCGAAAATCCGGCGCCTTTGGCGAGCGTTGCAAGCTGTTCGTCGTCGAGGGCGACCGAACCGGTGATCCGGACATGCACGCCACGGTCCGGCGTCAGGCCGAGTTCGGCGGCCGCGTTGCGCACGGCGCCGATCGCATCCTCGCCCGGCGTCAGCGATTTGTAGTCGAGCGCCGCTTGCGTCAACACGATGCGGCGCAAATCGTCCGGCGCGGGCGCGGTGTTGCTCAGCATCGTCTGCCAGGACAAGGGCGCATATTTGCCCGCCAGCGTGCTTTCGACGGCGCGTTCTATGCCGTGCAACGCCGCAGATACGTCGCGTGGTTGCACGGCGCCCTGCTGCACGGCTTGCGCCATCAAGTCGACGATACCGAAGACGCCACGCAGGCTCGGATCGGCCGCCAGCGATCCGAGAAACGGCTGCGCGGCGATCATCTGGTTGGCGTAATCCTGCACCTGCGTCGTCGGCAGGAAGAGCAAGCCGTTGCGGCGGAAGAATTTGTCGAGATCGGGAAGGCGAACGTCGCGGAATATCGTCGGTTCGCTGCGCAGCTTGGCGGCCAGCGCGACCGCCGCGTCTTCTGTCTGGTCGGGCGTCGTGCCGTCGATCACGATCACCAGGAGATCGACTTTCTGCGGGAACGCCTTGTCCATCTCCTGCGCCAGTTCGCGCCAGGGCAGATGCGGGGAGATCAGCTTGTCGAGGTCCGTGTCGACCGTAATCCGGCTTGCCGCGTAGAATCCGGACGCGATTGCCAATACCAACGCCGCCACGACCACAAGGACGGCGTGCGCGCGCGACCATTCGACGATCGGGGCGATGACGCGGCGTATCATGCAAAAGCACTCGAGGAAGCGGCCGACGGCCGATGCGACAGCAGCGGCAACATCGGCGTCCTACGATACGCGGCCGCCGCCGGCTTGCCTAAAACCGGAAGCCCATGCGCACGCCCAGATTCGTAAGGCCCGGATTGTTCTGTGTGAGATTGGCGTCGGAGATGTGATCGAGAAAGAGCGACAGATTCGAACGCTAGGTGAAGCGATAGCCGACATCGAGTTCTTCATGGAACAGGATCCGCGAGCCGAGGCCTTTGTGGTCGCGCGTCGCGGGGCTGACATGGTTGGGGCCGGGGTGCACGGCATCGCCGAGATCGAGTTCCCGGAAAAAACCGTCATTTGGCCGGAACGTGTCGCGCAGGAAATCGCCATCCCACGCCAGGCCGAAATAGCCGTAACTGTTCTTGCCCTTGGTGTTGACCGTGATGCCCAGGTTCGGCCGCGGCGCCCAGAACCAGCTGAGGATGGCCGACGACGTGAACAGAACCTCGCCGTTGACATCGACGCAGCATTCCTTGTGGTCGCCGCCGATCGGAACGTCATGGTCCAGGACACCCAGCTTCATTTCGTCGATGATGCCGCTTCCGGCGTGCGCCACGACCGGGAGGAGCGTCAGTCCCACAGTTGCGATCCAGGCGACGAATTTCCCCCGCATGCCCATCGTCCGATTGCCCCGTTTCGTTCCGATCGGCGCGTTACTTTGGCCAAAATCCCTGTATTTGCCAAGTGATTCCGCCTTTGTTGGTCAGCTTGACGTCAGCAATGCGAGCGCGCCGATCGGGCGTCCGCCGCGTCGCATCTCGCGCTCAAGCTCGGTCAAAACGGCCCGCAACGTGCTGCCGGTCGCCAAACGCACGCGCCGATGCAGCAGCGCGTAGGCGCCGTGGCGCGATTCGCTTTGTGCGTATTTGACAACGGTGAACAGCGGGCTTTCGAGGCTGTGCCGGAAGATCGAGAACGTGGCCGCGCCGTCGCGCTGGTCGATCGCGTAATCGCGCCAGGCGCCGCGCATTACTTGGTGGCTGTAGATTTGCAGCAGCTGATCGAGCTCGGCGCGGCTGAAGAAGACGCGCCGCTGCCTGCGGTGATCGCTGAGCCGGGTGACGGTGGCCATGGGAATGCGCGGTTGCGGTTCGCGAAGGCTGTGCATGTGTGGAACCTCAGTCTTTCCTATTTCACGGCTGAAATCCAGCGGGCCTGCCGCGCCGACAGGCCCCGGAAAATGCCGCGTCCGGGGTTTGCAGGAACGTCGGCAAGGCGTTATGGTACCGGGCATTTTTCGCGGGTCGGGGCCGGGTTTTGAGCGACATCTTCCGGGAAATCGACGAGGAACTCCGCAAGGAGAACCTCGCGAAGCTGTGGGCGCGTCATGGCCGGTGGGTAATCGTCGCGGCGATCGTCGTCGTCGTCGCGACCGCCGTCGGCGTCGGTTGGCGGCAATACCGCGCGCAGAGCAGCGCGGCCGAAGGAACCCGCTTTGCCGCAGCCCTCGATCTGGTTCGCGACGGCAAGGACAAGGACGCTGTTGATGCGTTTGCCGCCATCGCGCAGCAGGCTGGCGCCGGGCACGCCATGTTGGCGCGCCTCGAGGAGGCGGCGGTCAAGGCGCGCACGGGCGACGCCGCTGGCGCGCTCGCACTTTACGACCAGCTGGCGGACGATACGTCGGTCGATCCGGTTTATCGTGCAGCGGCAACCCTGCTCGCGGCCGGCACGGCGCTCGACAAAGGCGACGCCGCTGGCGCGATCCGGCGCCTCAAGCCGCTGACCGACGGCGTCGGCCCGTGGCACCCGTTTGCCATCGAGCTGACCGGCTTCGCGCAATTGAAGGGTGGAGACAGCGCCGGCGCACGCAAGAGTTTCCAGCAGCTCGCGGACGATCCGAATGCGCCGCCGAGCGCGCGGCAGCGCGCCGCGCAGATGATTGCGGCCCTGAATCCATGACCTTCCGCCTTGCGACCGGCGTCGCGCTTGCGGCGTGCCTGGCGCTTGCAGCCTGCGGCGGCACCAAGAAGACTGCTCATCTCGAAGGAACGCGCATTTCCGTTCTCGAGCTCGAGAAGGCACTGACGCCGGATCCCAAGCTCGAGGCAACGCCCATCACGTTGCCGCCTCCGTTCGCCAATCCGGCGTGGCCGGGCGCCGGCGGCTATGCCAATCACGCGATGTATCATCTCGCGCTCGCGCCCGACATCAGCCGCGCCTGGAAGGCGGACGTCGGCGAGGGCGCTTGGCGTTACGGCCGCGTCACCGCGCAACCGATCGTCTCCAACGGGCGGGTGTTCGCAGCGGACGCCAACGATGTCGTCTCGGCTTTTGACGCGAAAAGCGGCGACCGCATCTGGCGCTTCGATCCACAGCCGAAGGACGTCGATGCGCCGATGTTTGGCGGCGGCATCGCCTATGCCGACGGCCGCATCTTCATCGCCACCGGCTACGCCCAGGTGATCGCCATCGATGCCGCGACCGGCAAGGAAATTTGGCGCGAGAACCTGGCGAGCCCGGCGCACGGGCCGCCGACTGCCGCTGCCGGCCGCGTCTTCGCGATCACCGTCGACAACGAACTCGAGGTTCTCGCGGCTGCGGACGGGCACCGGCTGTGGACGCACAACGGCCTGCCGGAACCCACCGACCTTTTGATCGGTGCGAGCCCGGCCGTCCAGGGCGACACGGTGATCGCGCCTTATTCGTCGGGCGAGCTTTATGCGCTGCGCGTGGAGAATGGCCGGCCGGTGTGGTCGGACAATCTCGCGACGTCGCGACCGCTCGGCGCCTTGTCGTCGCTCGCCGACATCCGCGGCCAGCCGGTGATCGACCGCGACCGCGTGTTCGCCGTCAGCCATTCTGGAATTCTGGTGGCGATCGACCTGCGCACGGGCGACCGGGTCTGGGAACAGGATATCGGCGGCACGCACATGCCGTGGGTGGCCGGCGACTATATCTACATCCTGGCCAACGACCGCGATCTCGTCTGCCTGTTGCGCGCCGACGGTCACGTGCGCTGGGTGCGGCCGTTGCC
>JAGXBG010000201.1 GCA_018971215.1 Alphaproteobacteria bacterium | reverse complement strand
CGGCGAAGTATTCGTTTCCGATCGCCATTGCGCTGCTGGCGGTCATTTACGTGATCGAGTTCGTCGCCACCGTGTTCTTGATACCGGAACGGAAGGGCGTCCCGCTCGAGTGATCGCGGGCGTCGAGCCGCTGCTCTCGCCCTTTAGTTTAGGTCGACCTTTGGCTATGGACACAGTCCACGCTACGCATTCGCTTTTTCCGGTCGCGGAGCAGTCCGCGGCGGTGATCACGAACGCGGCGGTCAATGCGGAATACAAGCATCTCATCGTTGCGGTCGAAGCGCCGGCGATCGACGTCGTCGCGGGCCAGTTCTTCCATCTCCTTTGTCCCCCATCGGACGGTGCCGCGCCATTCCTGCGCCGTCCAATGAGCGTCTACGCCGCCGATCGCACGCGCGGTTGCGTCGAGTTCCTGTACAAAGTGACCGGTGCCGGGACGCGTGGCCTCGCCACGCTCGCGCCGGGCGACCGCCTCAATGTGCTCGGGCCGCTCGGGCGCGGTTTCACGCTGGCGCCGTCATGGCGGCACATCGCCGTCGTCGGTCGCGGCGTCGGCCTAGCGACGCTGGCGCCGCTGGCACTGATGGCCGAGCGGGCCGATGTTGGCGTGACCGCCATCCTGAGCGCGCGGCGACCGGATCTGGTGATGTCGGTCGAGCTGTTTCGCGCGCACGGCGCCGAGGTCGTCGTCGTGACCGATTCCGATCACAGCAGCGACGTCGGCAATGTCGAACGGCTGCTGCGCGGTCTGGCGACGCGGCATAAGGCCGACGCCTTGTTCACCTGTGGCTCCAACCGCCTTCTGTTGTTGCTTCAGCAGTTCGGCAAGGAGCTCGGCATACCCGGTCAAGTCGCACTCGAGCAGCAAATGGGATGTGCGCTCGGCATGTGTTTCTGCTGCGTCCGTGACTTCCATGCCGCGGACGGTGGTGTCGAGCATCGGCGCGTGTGCTGGGAAGGTCCGGTCTTCGATCTGCAGGAGCCGTTATCGTGGTAGATTTGGCGGTCGATATCGGCGGCTTGCGGCTCGCCAATCCGGTGATGCCGGCGTCCGGCACGTTTGCCGATGGTTTGGCGCGCGTCATCGATTTCAACCGCCTCGGCGCTTTCGTGACCAAGACGGTGACTCGCGAGCTGCGTGCCGGCAATCCGACGCCGCGCGTCGCCGAAACCGCCGGCGGGATGCTCAATTCGATCGGCATCCCATCCAAAGGCGTCGACTATTTCATCAGCCAGACCTTGCCGTTCTATCGGCGCTTCACGCCACCGTTGATCGCCAGCATTTCAGCGCCGACCGCTGACGGTTTCGCCAGCCTGGCCGCCGAGATCGGCGTCGCCGGTGTTGCCGCGATCGAGGCCAACATCTCGTGCCCCAATCTCGAGCAAGACGGCCGTGCCTTCGCCATGACGCCGCAAGCCACGGCCGGCGTTGTCGCCCGATTGCGCGCGGCAACCAAGCTGCCGCTGTGGGTCAAACTGACGCCGAATACCGGCGACATCGCCGACGTCGCGCGAGCCGCCGAGGCCAACGGTGCCGACGCCGTGATCGTGGCCAACACGATCCTCGCTATGGCGATTGACGTCGAAACCTTCCGGCCGCGGCTCGGCAGCATCACCGGCGGCCTGTCGGGTCCGGCGGTGAAGCCAATTATCCTGCGCCAGGTCTATCAGTGTGCCCGAGCGGTCAAGATCGGCATCGTCGGTTGCGGCGGCATCGCCAACGGCAACGACGCCGTCGAATATCTGTTAGCCGGGGCACGCGCCGTTCAGGTCGGCACCGCGACTTTCGTTCACCCGACGGCCATGATCCGCGTCGTCGACGAACTCGACGATTTCTGCAAACGGCGCGGCTTTGCCCGCGTCTCGGCCTTGACTGGCGCGCTCATGAGCGCCGGCGCCGATGAAACCGACGTCGAATGGCGTCAGGAGGCCGGCGAATGAAACTCGTCGCCAACAACACGCCGACGGCGTTCGACCCACGGGCGACGGCCGACTGGCTCTTCGGCGAATTAGCCCGCGCGACTGTCGATCCCGGCGGCGTCGGCGTCAGCCGGGAAAGCTACGGCGCGGGTGAGCAGAAGGCGATCGAGATCGTCCGGCGCAGCGCCGAAAAGGCCGGTCTCGAGACCGGTTTCGATGCGGCCGCCAACCTCGTCGTGACCCTCCCGGGCCGCGAGGCGGACAAGCCGTTTATCGCCATCGGCTCGCATCTCGATTCCGTGCCGCAAGGCGGAAACTATGATGGCGCCGCCGGCGTCGTCGCCGGTCTGCTGACCCTGATGCGCATGAAAACGGAGCGCGTGGTGCCGCCGCGCACGGTGAAGCTCATTGCGATGCGTGGCGAAGAGAGCGCCTGGTATGGCAAGACCTGTGTCGGCTCCCATGCACTGTTCGGCGGCCTCACGGAACAGGATCTGATGCTGACCAATCGGTCCGGCAACGGCTCGCTCGGCGAGGCGATGCAGGCGCGCGGCGCCGATATTGCGCGCATTGCGCGCGGCGAAACCCTGCTCGATCCTGCCTCGGTCGGCGCCTATCTCGAGCTCCACATCGAGCAGGGGCCGGTGATGGCGGCGCGCGGCTTCCCGACGGCAATCGTCACGGGAATCCGCGGCAATATCCGGCACCGCGAAGTGCGCTGCATCGGCGAGGCCGCGCATTCCGGCGCGGTGCCGCGCTGGCTGCGGCGCGACGCGGTGTTTGCCGTTTCGGAGCTCATCACGCATCTCGATGAGCATTGGGAAAGCCTGCAGCAACGCGGTCTCGATCTGGTCGTGACCGTCGGGATCATCAGCACCAATCCGGCGGAGCACGCGATGTCGCGGGTTCCGGGCGAGGTGACGTTCAGTTTCGAAGTGCGCAGCCAGAGCAGCGACACGCTCGAGGCCTTCTATCACCTGATGCGAACCGAATGCCGCACCATCGGCAACAAACGCAAGGTCGAATTCCGCTTTGACCGCCGGCTCGACACCAAACCGGCGCGCATGGACGACGCCTGGGTTGAGCGGCTATTGCGACTTTCGAAGCGTCTCGGGTTGCCCGCCGAGACGCTGCCGTCGGGGGCGGGACACGACGCGGCGATCTTTGCCAACGAGGGCGTTCCGTCGGCGATGATTTTCGTCCGCAACGAACACGGTTCGCACAACCCGCGGGAAGCGATGGCGTTGGACGATTTCCTCAAAGGTGCCGACCTACTTTATCACGCCGTCGTTGAAGCGACGTGACGAACCGAGTCCATCCCGGTATGGTGTGGGCGATCCGCACACGTAAGATGCGGACGATGAGGGGAGCGTGGATACACGCCGTAAGGAGATCGGCCGGCGGCTTAAGGCCTATCGCCGGGGCAGCGGCCTTAAGGCCGAGGAAATTGCCCATCGGCTAAACATCTCTCGCTCTGCACTCTATCGTATGGAAGCCGGCGAGATCGTCAAAATCGAGACGCTCGATACGCTGGCACACGTTCTCAACACGTCGCTTGCGTCGTTGCTTGGCGTCGGGGTCGAGTATTATCCGAAGGCCGGCGCGTATTTCGAACGCATGCGGCAGCTGGAAGCGGCTGCCGATCAGGTCATCGCCCGCTTCATGCCGATCTCATTCCT
>JAGXBG010000038.1 GCA_018971215.1 Alphaproteobacteria bacterium | reverse complement strand
GGCGGCGCACATCCGCCAGGGCATGGAAATGCTCGGCGCGGAGGGCAAGGCGCCGGCCGCGACCTATCACCCGATCGAGTTGATGGCGCTCGCCTATGGCGTATTGCCCGAGGAACAATCCGCATGACGCAATTCCGCGAACTGACCCGCGCCGACATCCTGCCGCTCGAACAGTACGAGCGCGACCGGCGCGCCCATCGCCAGCGGATCACCGCGCTGAAGCATAACCGCCGCGTCGAAGTCGGTCCCTTGGCGACGTTTTATTTCGAGAATTTCGATACGATGTGGCACCAGGTGCACGAGATGCTGGTGGTCGAACGCGGCGGCGAAGCGCAAATCGCCGACGAACTCGCCGCCTACAATCCGCTCATTCCCAAAGGTAACGAGCTGATCGCGACGGTGATGTTCGAGATCGACGATCCGGTCCAGCGCGCGCGCATCCTCGGCCAGCTCGGCGGCGTCGAAAACCGGATGTACATCGCCTTCGC
Organism: Alphaproteobacteria bacterium; assembly: GCA_018971215.1. Lineage (GTDB taxonomy): Bacteria > Pseudomonadota > Alphaproteobacteria > ATCC43930 > CGMCC-115725 > REEB95. The sequence goes on along the minus strand of JAGXBG010000038.1, from coordinate 17,548 downwards.
CGGCGAGAAGATCGTCGGCGAGCCCGACCCGACGCGCGAAAACACGTCGCCCGAAGGCAAGGCCTCGTCGGTCCAGTTCATGCGCTTTCCCTTCAACCGCGCCCAGAAGGACAAATTCCGCGCGCCGGGCGCGCGCGTCGAGGTCGGCATCGAGCATCCGAACTACCACCACATCGCCGTGCTCAGCGATGCGGTGCGCCAGGCGCTAGCGGCCGATCTGGGCTGAATCCTGGCGCCGCCGCCTACCCAAAATCTTTGCGATGATCTTGATAGCTCCTTCGCGCGTTATCAGATCGTCAAGAGGACCGGCAAGCAGCCTTGCCGGCTTGAGGGTAGGAGGTATCGATGTGCGACTATTCCCTCGAAGCGTACCGTACGCGCCCTGCGCGTGAAGGGGAGCGTTACGTCACCACCCGCTTCGCCAGCGGCTCGATCGGCTTGGCGGCGCCGGGCGATCCGTCGATCCCGGTGTGTGTACCGTGCGATACGGCGGTGCGGCTTGTGGCCATCCCGGCCGAATTGCGGGAACGACATGGCCTGAACGCCGCCGAGGACGCAACATTCGTACATCTCGATCATGGGACGTGGCGCGACGGCGTGCGTTTCCGCAACGGGGCGATCGTTTCGCTCCAGGCGCTGCCGACCGGAATCGGCGTAACCGTCGCGGCGCTGCTTGAAAACGCGGCGCGTCGCTTCGAAGGCGTAACGGCGATCTGACGACCGGGCCTCCGCCGCCCGGGCGGCGACGGCTCGGGCGGCGCTGGCGCAGGACCCGCCCGCACGGTGAAGGCGCGACGAGGGAACGTCGGCGCCGCGTCAGGTGACGTGCGTCAGCACGTAATAGATCACGTAGATCCAACTGAGGAAGCCGTCGATCGCCGCCCAAATCACGCTCTTGTGCGCGGTCCAGGACATGGCGATGGCGAGCGCGTTGCCGAAGGTGACGCCGTAGTGCACGTAATAATACATGCCGATCTCCTCGGTGCGGTGTCGGTTGGCGTGAAGGTTCGGAGGCTGGGGACGGTCGATCGCGACGGGTCGCGCACCCCGTTACTCGACAATCTCGTCGGCGGTGACGCCCCAGATCTCGTTGCGCAGCAGCCAGCCGCGGACGACGCGCCGGCCGCGGATTTCGACGTGGCACCAGGCGTTGCGGCATTCGAGCAGGTTGGCGATGACGCCGGGTTCGAGCTTGGCCAAAGCTGCCGAATCGCGCGCTGGTTCCTGATAAATCGTGCGCGTATCCGCCTTGATGATCACCGTGCGCGCCGCACTCAGGAGCCGGACCTGGATCCAGCCCTCGGTGCCCTGCCAGTCGCGCACGTGGCGCCATACGTCATAGCTGTCGATGACCTCGACCGGCAGACCTTTGCGCCGGTACACCCATTGGATCGGATATTGCTCGCCCGGGCCGGCGCGCAGATTCACCTCGTTCGAGCGCAGGCTCATGAAATGGGGAAGTTGTGGCTTGTCGGCGGCCGCGACCGGCAACGCGAGCGCGCAAGCCAGCAGCAGGGCGGCGACGACGCGAACCATGCGGCGGTCTAACCCGCCGAACGCAGCCGGGTCAAGCCTCGGCGGCGGGCGATGGCGATGCCGCTGAGCACCAGCGCCAGCGCGACGATCAGCGACGGCGTCAGCCGTTCGCCGAGGAAGACGATCGCGATCAGCACCGACAGCGGCGGCACGGCAAACTGGAAAACCGCGACGCGTTGCACGCCGCCGGTGCGCAACGCCCAGAACCAGGCGATGAACGCGACGAGATTGGGGCCATAGGCGAGGGTCGCGACCGCAATCAAATCGCCGAAACCGAAGCGGCTCCAGTCGACCAACGGAATCCGCACCGCGGCAAACGGCATCAGCACGAGACCGCCGGCGCCGACGCACCAGAGCGTCGCCGGCAGGGCGCCGATATAGGCCGACAGCCGCGCGCCGGCGACGTACGAACTGGCCGACAGTGCGCACGCCGCCAGTACCAAAAGATCGCCGGCAACGCTGGCCTCCTGGCCGGCGTCGCCGCGGAACGCGAACAGCAGGCCTTCGCCGAGGAACGCCAACGCCGCCCCTGTCCACCAATAGCCGCCCGGTTGCCGCCGTTCGACGACCGCCGCCGCCAGGCCGGTGAAGATGGGCATCGCCGCCTGGATGAGCGCGCCATGCGTCGCCGAAGTCTGCGCCTGACCGAGCGTGAATAGCAGCGGAAAGGCGATGAAACTGCCGGCCGCCGACAACGCGAGCAGAGTCCATTGATGTCGGGTGCGGGGCAGCGGCAGCCGCAGCACGACGGCGACCGGAATCGCGACAAGCGCGGCCGCCGCCGGCCGCATGCCCAAGAGCAGCGGGTCGATGTCGCCGGCAATCGCCCGGGTCAGCGGTCCGCTGAGCGCGAACAGCACGACCGACACCATCGCCGCCGCGAAAACCGCCGTCGGTCGCTCGCCCGTTTGGTCCATTGCGTCCCTTGTCGCCGTCCGCGTCGCGCCGGGTCAAGGGTGCTCCGCGCATGGCTGGACACTCGTCGGCGCGCTTGCTAGGCCTTGCGCCGAAGGGGAGCGAAGCCGATGTCGGCGAAAAAGCCGTTGGTCGTGGTCACGCGCAAGCTGCCGGATGTCGTCGAGACCCGGATGATGGAGCTGTTCGATGCGCGGCTGAACGACAGCGACACGCCCTTCACGGCGGAGCAGCTCAAAGCGGCGATGGCCGAAGCCGACGTGCTGGTGCCGACGGTCACCGACCGCATCGACGCCGCCGTCATCGCCGCCGGCGGCGAACGGCTGAAGCTCATCGCCTCGTTCAGCAACGGCGTCGATCACATCGACCTGGCGGCCGCCAAGGCCAAGGGCATCATCGTCACCAACACGCCCGGCGTGCTGACCGAAGACACCGCCGACATGACCATGGCGCTGATCCTGGCGGTGGCGCGTCGGGTCAGCGAAGGCGAGCGCCTGTTGCGCGATGGCCATTGGCTGGGCTGGAGTCCGACGTTCATGCTCGGTAGCCGGCTGTGGGGCAAACGCCTCGGCATCGTTGGCATGGGCCGCATCGGCTCGGCCGTGGCGCGGCGCGCGCGCGGCTTCGGTCTGTCGATCCACTACCACAATCGCCACCGCGTCGATCCCGACGTCGAACAGGAACTCGAGGCGACCTACTGGGAAAGCCTCGATGCCATGCTGGCGCGCATGGACATCGTCTCGATCAACTGCCCGCGCACGCCCGCCACGTTCCATCTGTTGTCGGCCCGCCGCCTCAAGCTGCTGCGGCCGACGGCGATCCTGGTCAACACCTCGCGCGGCGAAGTCATCGACGAGGAAGCGCTGACGCGTATGCTCGTCGAACGCGCCATTGCCGGCGCCGGCCTCGATGTGTTCGAGCGCGAGCCGTTGGTCAACGCCCAGCTGCTGGCGCTCGATCGCGTCGTGCTGCTGCCGCACATGGGCTCTGCGACCCTCGAAGGCCGCGTCGATACCGGCCAGCGCGTCATCCTCAACATCAAAACCTTCGCCGACGGCCATCGGCCGCCCGACCGGGTCGTCGACACGCTGCTTTAGTCGTGGTGGGCTAACGAAATTCTTTCTTGGCTGGCAGTTTACGTTATATCTTTCGGTATATAACGAAGGAGAGACTCATGCGCTGGCGTTGGTTGCTGGTCGGTATTCTGTTGACGTTGTTTCCGCTCGCTCCGGCACAGGCCGGAACGTTCACGATTTTCGCCGCGGCCAGCCTCAAGAACGCGCTCGATGCCGCCGTCGCCACCTATGAAAAGGAAACCGGCGACACCGTGCGGGTGTCGTATGCCGCAAGCTCGGCGCTCGCGCGCCAGATCGAAGCCGGTGCGCCGGCCGACATCTTCATCTCCGCCGACCTCAAATGGATGGACGAGCTGCAGGGCAAGGACCTTATCCAGGCGCCGACCCGCCGCAACCTGCTCGGCAACGAACTGGTGCTGGTGGCGCCGGTGGCGAGCGGCACCAAGATCGACCTCGCGCCCGGCGTCGATCTGCTGTCGCACCTCAAGAACGGCCCCTTGGCGATGGCCGATCCGGCGGCGGTACCGGCCGGCATCTACGGTAAGGCCGCGCTGACCAAGCTGGGCGTTTGGGCGTCGGTCGAGGCCAAGGTCGCGCGCGCCGCAGACGTGCGCGCGGCGCTGCGTCTGGTGGCGCGTGGCGAGGCGCCGCTGGGCATCGTCTACCGCACCGACGCGAACGCTGAGCCGGAGGTCGAAGTCGCCGGTGTCTTTCCGTCCGGCAGCTATCCGCCGGTGACCTATCCGGCGGCGCTCGTCGCCCACGCCCAGGCGCGTGCGACCTACCTGCTTGAATTCCTCGCCTCGCCGGCGGCGCGGCCATACTTCGAGAAGCAGGGCTTCAAGGTGCTGTTCTAGCGCCGCAGCGCGCGCCGCAGCGCCGCAAGGTCGCGCGCGGCGGCTTTGTGCGACCGCTGCTCGATCGCGCGATAGCGGGCGATCAGCTCGAGGCCGAACGGCGTTACACGCGCGCCGCCGCCGCGCTCGCCGCCGGGCTGGGCCGTCACCACCTTGCGCCGGAAGGTGCCGTTGAGGCTGTCGATCAGCATCCAGGCGCGACGGTAAGACATGCCAAGCGCGCGGCCGCCGCGCGAGATCGAGCCGCTGTCGCGGATCGCTTCGAGTAGGCGAATCTTGCCCGGCCCCACCGCCTGGCCCGGCCCGAAATCGACGCGCAGGGTAAGCTTCGCCAATCGCCGCTCTCAGCCGCCGCAGGTCGGACAGTCGGGATCACGCGGAATCTCGATCTTGTGGAAATCGGCGGCGAGCGAGTCGTACATCAGCAACGTGCCGCTCAGGCTGCTGCCGATGCCCAGAATCTCCTTGAGCACCTCGACCGCCTGCAGCGTGCCCATGACGCCGGCGATCGCGCCCAGGATGCCGGCGGTCTCGCAACGCGGCACGGTTTCGGGCGGCGGCGCCTCGCGGAACAGGCAGCGGTAGCAAGGATGCGGCGGGCCGAGATAGGCCTTGAAGGTCGACAGCTGACCGTCGAACGGCGACAGCGCCGCGCCGACGAGCGTCTTGCGCAGCCGGTAGCACAGATCGTTGAGCAGGTAACGGGTGGCGAAATTGTCGCTGCCGTCGGCGACCAGATCGTAGCGCGCGACAATGTCGCGCGCGTTGCGCTCGTCGAGCCGCAGCGCGTGGGCCTCGATCCGAACTTCGGGGTTGATGGCGGCGAGCGTTTGCTGGGCACTGGCGGTTTTCAGGCTGCCGACGGCGGACGTCGCATGGACGATCTGGCGCTGAAGATTCGTCAGGTCGACCTGGTCGTCGTCGACGATGCCGAGTGTGCCGACGCCGGCCGCCGCGAGGTACATCAGCAGCGGCGAGCCGAGCCCGCCGGCGCCGATCACCAGCACGCGCGCCGCGAGCAGCTTGGCCTGGCCTTCCTCGCCGACCTCGTCGAGAATCAGGTGCCGGGCGTAACGCTGGAACTGCGCCTCGGTCAGTGGATGCGCCAACGTCTCGGCCATTACAGGTTCTCGAACAGCGCCGTCGACAGATAACGCTCGGCGGTGTCGGGCAGCACCACAACCACGACCTTGCCACTCATCGCCGGCCGCTGGCCGATCTCGGCCGCGGCTGCGAGCGCCGCGCCCGACGAAATGCCGCAAGCGACGCCCTCGAGGCGCGCGACCTCGCGCGCCATCCTGAACGACGTCTCGTTGCCAATGCGGATGACCTCGTCGATCAGCTTGGTATCGAGGATCGCCGGCACGAATCCGGCGCCGAGCCCCTGGATTTTGTGCGGACCAGGCGGGCCGCCCGACAGCACGGCGCTGTCTTCGGGCTCGACGGCGACCATACGCAGGCCGGGCTTGCGCGATTTCAGGACCGAGCCGACACCGGTGAGCGTGCCGCCGGTGCCGACGCCACTGACCACGACGTCGACGCGGCCGTCAGTGTCGCGCCAGATCTCTTCGGCGGTGGTTTGGCGATGGATCGCGGGATTGGCGGGGTTGTTGAATTGCTGCGGCATAAACGCGTCGCCGAGCTTCTTCACCAGCGCCTCGGCGCGGGCGATGGCGCCGCGCATGCCTTGGGCCGCCGGCATCAGCTCGATTTCGGCGCCCAAGAGCTTCAGCATGTGGCGGCGCTCGACCGACATGCTGTCGGGCATGACGAGGATGAGGCGATAGCCCTTGGCGGCGGCGGCGAAAGCCAGGGCGATGCCGGTATTGCCCGAGGTCGGCTCCACCAGCACCGTCTTGCCCGGCGTGATCAGGCCCGCGCGCTCGGCCGCCTCGATCATCGCCGCGCCGATGCGGTCCTTGACCGACGACAACGGATTGAAGAACTCGCATTTGGCGAGGATTTCCGCCTTGACGCCGTGCGCCGCGGCGAAACGCGACAGCCGCACCAGCGGCGTTGCGCCGATGGTTTCGACGATACTGTCATAGACGCGGCCGCGGAACGATGCCGGCGCGACCGGCGTCGGAATCGGCTTGGGCTCGGGTCGCGCCATGGCGGAATCCTTCAGATGGAGAAGTCGAGACGGGCGCCGTATTCGCCGGGCACGCCCATTTTGTGCGCCCGCAGGCACAAATCCTCGATGGTGATGCCATCGAGCCGCGTCATCACCTCGGCGTTGAGTTCCTGCCACAGCGGCCGGACCACGCGATGGCCGAGCTCGGCGCCGCCGTCTTCGGCCAACGGATCTTCGCCGCCGTCGAGCGCCTGCACGACGCGCACGATCTCGCCCAGGCTGATGCGCCGACGTTCGCGCGCCAGGCGATAGCCGCCGCGTGGTCCGCGCACGCCGGCGAGCATGCCGGCGCGCACCAGCTGCTGCAGCACCTGTTCGAGATAGCGGCGGGGGATGCCCTGACGCCGGGTGATCTCGCCCGATTGCACCGGCAGCGAGCCGGCGTTGTAGGCGATGTCGAGCACCGCCTCGATCGCGAATAACAGCTTCTTGGTGAGCCTGACCATGACGTGCGGCCTATTCGGCGGCCTTGCGGTCGAAGAACTGGGCGATGCGCGCCGCCAGGCGATCGCCGACGTCGCGCTTGCTGAGCCGGCCCCAGGATTCGGTGCCGCGCTCGTCGATGAGATGGATGTCGTTGGAATCGCTGCCGAACACGCCGCTCGCCGCCGAGACGTCGTTGGCCAGGATCCAGTCGGCGCCTTTGGCGGCGCGCTTGGCGCGGGCGGCAGCGATCAAATTCTCGGTCTCGGCGGCAAAGCCGACGACCAGTCGCGGCCGCCGGTTGGCGGCGTGCGCCAGGGTCGCCAGGATGTCGGGATTCTCGACCAGGGTCAGGGTCGGCGGCGCGCCCTTTTTCTTGAGCTTCTGCGGCGCCACGTCGACGCGCCAATCGGCGACCGCGGCGGCGCATACCGCGACGTCGACCGGCAGCTGCGCCTCGCAGACGCTCAGCATCTCGCGCGCTGACCGGACGTGCACGACGCGCACGCCGGGCGGATCGGCCTCCCGTGTTGGACCCGAAACCAGTACGGTATCGGCGCCCAGCCGCGCAATGGCGGCGGCAATCGCATGGCCCTGCTTGCCGGAGGAGCGGTTGGCGATGTAGCGCACCGGATCGATCGCTTCCTCGGTCGGGCCGCTGGTGACCAACGCCTTGCGGCCGCGAAGTAGCGCATAGGCGACAAAATGCGCTTCGACCGCATCGGCGATCGTCGTCGGCTCGGCCATGCGGCCGAGCCCGCTTTCGGCCTCGGCCAGCGGCCCGCTTTCGGGCCCGATCCGGGTGACACCGCGCTTTTCGAGGACAGCAAGGTTGCTCTGGGTCGCCGGGTTCGCCCACATCCGCGTATTCATCGCCGGCGCCAGCAGGATCGGTTTATTGCTGGCGATCAGCACGGTCGAGGCGAGGTCGTCGGCGAGGCCGGCCGCCAGCTTGGCGATCAAGTCCGCGGTCGCCGGCGCCACCACGATCAGGTCGGCTTCCTGCGACAGCCGCAGATGGCCCATTTCGTTCTCGTCGGTGAGCGAGAACAGGTCGCTGTAGACACGGTCGCCGGACAGCGTCTGGGCCGCCAACGGCGTGATGAAGCGCTGCGCCGCGGCCGTCATCACGCAGCGCACCGTCGCGCCGCGTTCGCGCAGGCGGCGGATCAGCTCGAGGCTCTTATAGGCGGCAATGCCGCCGGCGATGACCAAAAGGATACGGCGTCCGTGCAGCATCGGCTTTCCAACACTGTGATACGGAATAACAGAACAATTTACTCTATCGACAGTGTGATTTCAAAGCTCAAAGCCGCCAACCTGAGTGAATTGCAGCAATGCCACCGCTCAGCGGCCGGACGCTGACCTGTTCGAAGCCCGCTTGCCGCATGAGCCCGGCCAGCCGCTGGCGATCGGGAAAGCGGCGGATGCTTTCGACCAGATACTGGTAGGCGTCGCGGTCGCGTGCCACGACCGCGCCGAGGCGCGGCAGCACCGCGAACGAATAGAGATCGTAGGCGCGCTTGAGCAACGGCCGGTCGACGTTGCTGAACTCGAGGCAGAGGAACCGTCCGCCCGGCTTCAGCACCCGCCGCGCCTCGGCCAGGGCGGCCGGAATGCGCGTCACATTCCGCAATCCGAAGGCGATCGTATAGGCGTCAACGCTGGCGCCGGCGATCGGCAGCGCTTCGGCGTTGCCGCACAACCAGCGGAGCGCGCCGGCGTCGCCGCAATCAAGGCCGCGGGCGCGGCCGGCCTCGAGCATGCTGCCGTTGATGTCACAGACGATGGCGCGGCCGCCGCGGGCGCGCGCCACGAAGCGCCGCGCGATGTCGCCGGTGCCGCCAGCGACGTCAAGCAGGATTTGGCCCGGGCGCGGGTCGAGCCGCTCGATCAGCTGCGCCTTCCACAACCGATGGATGCCGCCGGACATCAGATCGTTCATCAGGTCGTAGCGCCGGGCGACACGCGCGAAAACGTCGTGCACCAGTTGCGTATGCTCGCGCGCGGCGACGCGGCGATAGCCGAAATCCGTTGTCTCTTTTGCCGCCATCTTGGCACCATAGCCGCCGCCCTCCTGCGAGACCAGCCCATGCCCGAACTGCCGGAAGTCGAGACCGTCGTGCGCGGCCTCAAGGCGCGCATTGAGGGCAAGCGCCTGCTGCGTCTGACATTGCATCGCCCGGATCTGCGGCGGGCGATCCCCAAAGGCCTGGCGGCGAAGGTCGAAGAACGGCGCGTCGACCGCGTCGATCGGCGGGCCAAATATATTCTGCTGCATCTCGCCGACGGCGGCGTGTTGATCGTGCATCTCGGCATGTCCGGCCGGCTGACGCTCGGCGATGCGGCGCGCCCGGCGCCGCCGCAGCCGCACGATCACGCCCTGATGATCTTCGAGGACGCGATCGAGTTGCGGTTCAACGATCCGCGGCGCTTCGGTCTCATCGACTATGCGCGCGCGGACGCGCTGCCGCGGCATCAATTATTCCGCCATCTCGGACCCGAACCGCTGGCGACGGATTTCGACGGCGCGGCGCTGGCGCGATTGCTCGCCGGCAAGAAGGCGCCGATCAAATCGGCGCTGCTCGATCAGCGCGTGGTCGTCGGCATCGGCAACATCTACGCCTGCGAAAGCCTCTACTGGGCCGGGCTGTCGCCCAAGCGCCTGGCGCGGACGGTACAGGGCGAACGCGCCGCGCGCCTGGCGGAGACGATCAAGCGCGTGCTCGATCATGCGATCTCGGTCGGCGGCTCGAGCCTGCGCGATTACGTCAGCGCCTCGGGCGAGCTCGGCAATTTCCAGCGCCACTTCGCCGTCTACGATCGCGAAGGCGAACGCTGTCCGGGTTGCGATTGTCGGACCGGCATCAAACGGATCGTGCAATCGGGTCGCTCGACATTTTACTGTGCCAAGCGGCAACGTTGAGTCTACCCTGCGCCGGATGCGGCGGCTGCTTCTCGCGCTCGTGCTGATTGCCGCGCCGCTGGCGGCGCATGCCGATGGATTCGTGCCGGGCACCGAGGACCTGCCGCTGATGCCGGGACTCGAATCCGTCGCCGGTTCGGCGGTGGTGTTCGACAAGCCCGAAGGCCGCATCGTCGAAAGCACCGCACACGGCAAGCTGTCGCGTTATGCGGTGACGCGCTTCTACAGCCAGACCCTGCCGCAGCTCGGCTGGCGGCACGTCGCCGGCACGCCGGCCAGTTGGACGCGCGCTGGTGAGCGATTGCGCCTCGATTTCCGCGGCCCGGACGGCGATCTGACCGTCGGCTTCATGATTGCACCGCAATGAGCAACGGAGGCCTCCATGCGCTACGAGAACATCCTCGTCGAGACCCGCGGAGCCGTCGGTCTGATCACCCTGAACCGGCCGCAAGCGCTCAATGCGCTGTGCGACGCGCTGATCCGCGAGCTCGGCCAGGCGCTTGACGCTTTCGAGGCCGACGAGGCGATCGGCGCCATCGTCCTCACCGGCAGCGACAAGGCGTTTGCCGCCGGCGCCGACATCAAGGAGATGCAAAGCCTGTCCTTCACCGACGTCTATCTCGGCGATTTCGTCAAAAGCTGGGAGCGGGTCACGCTTTGCCGCAAGCCGGTGATCGCCGCGGTGGCGGGCTACGCCTTGGGCGGCGGCTGCGAGCTGGCGATGATGTGCGACACCATCGTTTGCGCCGAGTCCGCCAAATTCGGCCAGCCCGAGATCAATCTCGGCATCACGCCGGGCGCCGGCGGCAGCCAGCGGCTGACGCGCTTCGTCGGCAAGGCCAAGGCGATGGACATGATTCTCACCGGCCGCATGATGGACGCCGCAGAGGCCGAACGCTCCGGCCTGGTTTCGCGGGTCGTGCCGGCGGCCAAGCTCGTCGACGAGGCGGTCAAGATGGCGGCGCAGATCGCCGCCCTGTCGCGGCCGGCGGTTTTGGCTGCAAAAGAGATGATTAACCGCGCCTACGAGACGACGCTCGCCGAAGGCGTGCGCTTCGAGCGCCGTCTGTTCCACGCGCTGTTCGCGACGGCGGATCAGAAGGAGGGCATGTTGGCGTTCGTGGAAAAACGCAAGCCAAATTTTCGCAATCGTTGAACGCCACCGCCGCGCGCCTTGACGCGTCGACCGCGCGGCGGCTATAAGCGCGGCTTCTCTACAATATGGCTCACACGTCGAGCGAAAGCACAGGTCAGCGATGGCGACCCATAAATCCGCGGAAAAAAGAATTCGGCAAACCACACGCCGCACGGCGGTTAATCGCGTCCGCGCGAGCCGCATGCGGAGCGCCGTGAAGGCTGTCGAGACGGCGATTGCCGCCAGCGACAAGAAAGCGGCGCGCGCCGCATTCACGCTGGCGCAGCCGGAGTTGCAACGTGGCGCGAAGTACGGCGTCATCACGGCGAGTGCGGCCGCGCGCAAGATCTCGCGCCTCTCGGCTCGTATCAAATTGCTCAAAGGTTGATCGCCGTGACTGTTCTGCCGCATGCGAAAATAATTTTTTGCGTTCGCATGTCGGCCGTATTGCCTTTCTGTGTCGGCCTTCTGTAGAGTTTGGTTGCGCCGTCGCAGTGAAAGGTGTTTTGGGGACCATCGCACCATGATGTCGGGCGTAGCGCTTCCGAAAAAACGGAACAATCCGAGCGACATCGCGGCGATCAACGCGTCGGCTTCGTATTTCGAATTCAAGGCTTCGTCTAAAGCGTAGCGCCGGAAGAGAAAGAAGGTCTCTTCCGATAACGGCGCCCGTTTGGGTTTTTGAGGTTCCTTGGGGGGCGTGGTGACGGATCAAGCGGAAGCGTCGGCGCCGAGTTCGGCAGCTTCGACGCGAGAGGACGTGAAGACGCGGGCATCCGACGGCCTGACCCTCCGGGTGTGGGCATGACGGAACCAGCCAGCCGCAAGGGCGACGTCCAGTCGCAGTGGGCGCGCGTGCGCGGCCGTTTGCGCGAAGAATGCGGCGACGCCGCCTACCGCGCATGGCTCAAGTCGATGACGCTCTACGGCGTCGACGCGGGCCGGGTGCGGATCGGCGTGCCGACCCGGTTCCTGCGCGATTGGGTCAGCCAGCATTACTCGGATCGCATCCGCGCGTTGTGGAACGACGAGGACGATGCGATCGCGGCGGTCGAGATTCTGGTCACCGGCCGCACGGCGGCGCAGCCGATCGAAGCCGAGCCGGTTGCGGCGGCGGGCGACGGCGTCGAAGCCGGCGCGACCGCGGCTGCCGAGGAAAAGGACGTCAGCGCGCCGCTCGACCCGCGCTTCACCTTCGAAAATTTCGTCGTCGGCAAACCCAACGAGCTCGCCCATGCCGCGGCGCGCCGGGTCTCCGAAGCGCAGGTCGGCGTCCGGTCGGGCGGCAGCCCGCAACTGCCGTTCAATCCGCTTTTCCTCTATGGCGGCGTCGGCCTGGGCAAGACCCATCTGATGCATGCGATCGCATGGCATATCCGCACCCGCGCGCCACACCGCAAGGTGATCTACCTCTCCGCCGAAAAGTTCATGTTCCAGTTCGTCCGGGCGATCCGCTTCAAGGACACCATGGCGTTCAAGGAACAGTTCCGCTCGGTCGACGTGCTGATGATCGACGACGTCCAATTCATCGGCGGCCGCGATGCCACGCAAGAAGAATTCTTCCATACTTTCAACGCCCTGGTTGACCAGAACCGGCAGATCGTGATCTCGGCCGACAAGTCGCCGTCGGATCTCGAAGGCATCGAGGAACGGGTCAAGTCGCGGCTCGGCTGGGGTTTGGTGGCTGACATCCATCCGACGACCTACGAGCTCCGTCTCGGCATTCTGCAAGCGAAAGCCGAGACGACGCAGCTGCCGGTGCCGGGTAAGGTGCTGGAATTCCTCGCGCATAAGATCACTTCCAACGTGCGCGAGCTGGAAGGCGCGCTGCACCGGATCAGCGCCCACACCCAGCTCACCGGCGGCACGGTGACGCTCGAAGGCGCACAGGAAGTGCTGCACGATCTGCTGCGCGCCAATGATCGCCGGGTGACCATCGACGAGATCCAGAAGCGCGTCGCCGAGCACTACAATATCCGGCTCGCCGACATGCATTCCGCCCGCCGTGCCCGCGCTGTTGCCCGGCCGCGCCAGGTGGCGATGTATCTCTGCAAGCAGCTGACGCCGCGCTCGCTGCCCGAGATCGGACGCAAGTTCGGCGGCCGCGACCACACCACGGTGATGCACGCGGTGCGTAAGATCGAAGAGCTGAAGGCGGCCGACACCACCTTGGCCGAGGACATCGAGCTGCTCCGCCGCATGCTCGAAAATTGAACCGAAACCGGCGCCGCGCGCTCTTTCCAAGAAGCTGATCTGAAAGACGAAAATCGCGACTCGGGGGTGTGAGTCAGGCGCCCGCCGCGGTATACGCTCGACACCCCCTGTGCTATAGTTTTTTCCCGTTCGGCGGCCGTTTTCGGCGCGCGTTGCGACGTGCGCCGGGACTCGGGCGCGGCGGGGTGTCGGGCCGGAAAGACGGTCCGGCGCGAGGAATAAGCCGCTACAACGGACGAACGCCAACCACCCATGAAACTGACGATCGAACGCGCCGCTCTGCTCAAGGCATTGGGCCACGTGCAGAGCGTGGTCGAACGACGCAACACCATACCCATCCTGTCGAACGTGCTGTTACGCGGGGCCGACGGCAAGCTGGCGCTGTCGGCGACCGACATGGACATCGAGATGATCTCGTCCGTGCCGGCGCAAGGCGTGAAGACCGGCGGCACCACCGTGCCGGCGCACACGCTCTACGACATCACGCGCAAGCTGCCCGAGGGCGCGCAGGTGGCGCTCGAAATCGGCGCCGACAAGGGCCAGATGACGCTCCGCTCCGGCCGCTCGACCTTCACCCTCGCCTGTCTGCCGGCCGAGGACTATCCCGTGATGTCGGGCAGCGACCTGGCGCACAATTTCACCATTTCGGCCGCTGACCTTAAGCGGCTGATCGACCGCACCCGGTTCGCGATCTCGACCGAAGAGACGCGCTATTACCTCAACGGCATCTATCTCCACGCCGCCAAAAGCAACGACGTCAGCATGCTGCGCGCGGTCGCGACCGACGGTCACCGTCTGGCGCGGATGGAGCTGCCGCTGCCCGACGGTGCCGCGGGCATGCCCGGCGTGATCGTGCCGCGCAAGGCGGTGGGCGAGTTGCGCAAGCTGCTCGACGAGTTCGACCAAGACGTCGCCGTGTCGCTGTCCGACACCAAGATCCGCTTCGGCTTCGGCGAGAACACGGTACTGACCTCCAAGCTGATCGACGGCACGTTCCCGGATTACGATCGGGTCATCCCGACCGGCAACGACAAGGTGCTCGAAGTCGAGTGTAAATCGTTCGCTGCCGCTGTCGATCGCGTGGCGACGATCTCGAGCGAAAAGAGCCGCGCGGTAAAGCTGGCGATCGAGCGCAACAGCCTGACGCTGTCGGCCACTAGCGCCGAAAACGGCACCGCGTCCGAGGAAATCGAAGTGCGCTACAGCGCCTCGCCGATCGAGATCGGATTCAATTCGCGCTATCTCCTCGACATCACCGAGCAGATCGAGGGCGAAGGCGCCAAGTTCGTCATGGCCGATGCCGCCTCGCCGACCGTGGTGCGCGACGCCACCGACGCCAGCGCCCTTTACGTCCTCATGCCGATGCGCGTCTAGGCGCGGGCATGACGCCCGACCGGGTGGTTCCTTTCGCGAAGCCGGCAACGCGGGCGGCGACCGCCGCACCGACGACGTCCGTGGTGCGGCTGGTGCTGACCGATTTCCGCGGTTATGCGCGCGCGCGACTGGCCATCGAGCCGGGCCTGGCCGTGCTCGTGGGTCCGAACGGCGCCGGCAAGACCAACCTGCTCGAGGCGTTGTCGTTCCTGGCGCCGGGCAAAGGTCTGCGCCGCGCCAAGCTGAGCGAGATCGATCGGCGTGCCACCGCCGCGCCGCCTGGCGCCGCGACGCAAGATCGACCCGGCGCCTGGGCCGTGGCGGCGACAGTGACCGGTCCCGCCGGCGAATTCGACGTCGGAACCGGCCGCGACATCGACAGCGAGAGCGGCGAGCGCCGTCACCTGCGCATCGACGGTGTGCCGGCCAAGAGCCAGCAGGATCTGTCCGAACGTCTCGCCGTTGCCTGGCTGACGCCGCAGATGGATCGATTGTTTGCCGACGCCGCCTCCGGCCGACGCCGCTTCCTCGACCGTCTGGTGACCGGCTTCGATCCGGGCCACTGGTCGCGGTTGCTCGCCTACGAGCGTGCGATGCGCGAACGCGCCCGCCTGCTGCGCGAAGGTGCCGCAGACCCGTCCTGGCTCAAGGCGCTGGAAGAGATCATGGCCGAAAACGGCGTCGCGCTCGCCGCCGCGCGGCTCGAAGCGGTTGCCCGCCTCGCCGCCGCCTGCGCCGATGCGCCGGGACCGTTTCCGCGCGCCGGCTTGGCGATCGAAGGCGCGGTCGAACACTGGCTCGGCAGTATGCCGGCGCTGGCCGCCGAAGAGGCGTTCCGCGCGGCGCTGCACGATTCACGCGGACTCGACCGCGACAGCGGCGTAACGCAAACCGGTCCGCACCGCTCGGATCTTCTGGCGCGCCATCTCGGCACCGGCGAAGCTGCCGCCTTGTGCTCGACCGGCGAGCAAAAAGCGCTGCTGATCGCCATCGTGCTCGCTTACGCGCGGCTGTTGGCGCTGCGGCGCGGCAGCGCGCCGGTTCTGCTGCTCGACGAAGTCACTGCGCATCTCGATGCCGCGCGGCGCAGCGCGCTGTTCCAGGCGCTGCGTGCGCTCGGCGCGCAATGCTGGCTCGCCGGCACCGACACCGCGCTGTTCGCCGAGCTCAAGGGCCACGCCCAGTTCTTTGCGGTCGCGGACGCCGCCGTATCACCCGCATGAATGTGTCGTCGTAACTTGGTGGATGGATCATGAGTGAACCGGTTTCCCAAGGCCCGGAAGAGGAATACAGCGCCAAGTCGATCAAGGTGCTGCGCGGACTCGATGCCGTGCGCAAGCGCCCGGGCATGTATATCGGCGACACCGACGACGGTTCGGGCCTGCATCACATGGTCTACGAAGTCATCGACAATTCGATCGACGAGGCGCTCGCCGGCTTCTGCGACACGGTGACCGTGGCGCTCAATCCCGACGGCTCGTGCACCGTAACCGACAACGGCCGCGGCATCCCGGTCGACATCCACAAGGAAGAGAAAGTTTCGGCGGCGCAGGTCATCATGACCCAGCTGCACGCCGGCGGAAAATTCGACCAGAACTCGTACAAGGTTTCGGGTGGTTTGCACGGCGTTGGCGTGTCCGTCGTGAACGCGCTGTCCGCACGCCTCGAGCTGCGCATCTGGCGCGGCGGCAGCGAGCATTTCATGCGCTTCAAGGACGGCGACCCCGAGGCGCCGCTCAAAGTCGTCGGCAAGGCGCCGGCGGTCGAGCGCAACGGCAAGACCGGGCCCAAGACCGGCACCGAGGTGACGTTCTGGCCGAGCACGCAGACCTTCACCAAGACCGAGTTCGATTTCGCCACGCTCGAGCACCGGATGCGCGAGCTGGCCTTCCTCAATTCGGGCGTGACGCTCGAATTGACCGACGCCCGCGGCGTCGAGCCCAAGACCGTGCGTATGCATTACGACGGCGGCCTCGAGGCCTTCGCCAAGTATCTCGACCGCGCGAAGCAGACGCTCCATCCGACCGTCACGATGGCGGCGGCCAAGGACGGCATCACCGTCGAAGTCGCGATGGAATGGACCGACAGCTATCACGAGACGATGCTGTGCTTCACCAACAACATCCCGCAACGCGACGGCGGCACGCACCTGGCCGGCTACCGCGCGGCGCTGACGCGCACCATCAACAACTACGCGGATGAAACAGGCCTGACCAAGGGCAAGGACAAGATCCCGCTGACCGGCGAGGACATGCGCGAAGGCTTGACCTGCATCCTGTCGGTCAAGGTGCCCGACCCGAAATTCTCGTCTCAGACCAAGGACAAGCTGGTCTCGAGCGAAGTCCGGCCGGTGGTCGACGCCGTGGTCGCGGACAAGCTTCAGGAGTGGTTCGAGAAGCATCCGTCCGAGGCCAAGCGCGTCGTCGGCAAGGTGGTCGAGGCCGCGGCGGCGCGTGAGGCGGCGCGCAAGGCGCGCGACTTGACGCGGCGCAAAGGCGCGCTCGACATCGCCAATCTGCCCGGCAAGCTCGCCGACTGCCAGGAGCGCGATCCGGCGCAAAGCGAGATCTTCATCGTCGAGGGCGACAGCGCCGGCGGTTCGGCCAAGCAGGGCCGCGACCGGCGCTTCCAGGCGATCCTGCCGTTGAAGGGCAAGATCCTGAACGTCGAGCGCGCGCGCTTCGACAAGATGCTGTCTTCGGCCGAGATCGGCACGCTGATCGCGGCGCTCGGCACCGGCATCGGCTCCGAGGAATTCGACGCGGCAAAAGCGCGCTACCACCGTATCGTCATCATGACCGACGCCGACGTCGACGGCAGCCACATCCGCACGCTGTTGCTGACATTCTTCTTCCGCCAGATGCGCGACCTGATCGAGAAGGGCTATCTCTACATCGCGCAGCCGCCGCTCTATCAGGTGAAGCGCGGCCAGGGCAAATCGGTCTATCTCAAGGACGG